>JBAQXX010000031.1:0-9862 GCA_049299735.1 Methanothrix sp.
CGCAGCGATATATCTTTCCGGAACCTGCACTACATACGGCTTTTGGGAGATGCGCAGCCATAGTGCCTCGCACACCAGTCCGATCAGGATATTCATCATGCCCAGGACCAAAATTGTATTGCTCCAGTTCAGGGATATTATGGTCATGCCAATGCTTCCCATGAAGATGCCAAAGCAGCTCATCAGAGCCGCAGCAGAGCCCGTATCCTCTTTTTGCTGTTCCAGCATTAAATTTGCGCCGGGAGTTCGCACACAGCTTGCACAGATGGTTGCCGGCAAGAGCACCACGGTCAGTATCCAGGGCTCAAAGCCGCCAAAAAATGATATGAGCAGACCGCTGGCAGATATCATCGCAAAGCAGACGAGGATAATCGATCTGCGACGGTATTTCCTGGACACTCGCATATAAAGCATCGGGCCAAAGATCATTCCAATGGCATTTATAGCGAAATAATAGCTGTAAACTTGCGCGCTGAGCCCAAAACCGTTTATATAAATATAGGATGATGTGGCTACGAACGCCATTGTGGATACGCTCAGCAAAGAAAACAGAGCGAGCAGAGACGAAAAGCCTGGATTCCTTGCAACTTTGTAAAGCCTCCCCAGTGCCTGCAGCATCGAGCCTGTATAGCGTTTGTCTATTGTCTCTTGCAATGCTATACTTCCTGCCAACGCCAGCAGGCCGATGAAAGCCAAGACTAAGAACACTTCCCTCCAGGACATGAACTTCAGCAGGAGCGCGCCAAGGACCGGGGCTGCTGCCGGAGATATCAAAACCATGGATTGGACCATAGCTAAAATCGGCTCCCTGCTCTTGCTGTCATAAACATCCTTGATCATAGCCGTGGCCACGGCAAAAGCACCGCTGCCTCCAATGGCCTGCAGAATGCGAAATGCAATGAGATGATAAATATCCCAGGAGCCCGCACAGGCAAGGCTTGCTGCAGAATATATAGACAGCCCTATCAGCAGCACAGGTTTGCGACCGTATTTATCGCTGAGCGGTCCCCAGAGAAGCGTGCCTGCACCAAAAAATACAAAGAATAAAATCAATGTGAGATTTGCCAAGTCGGCAGAGACCTTGAAATACAGAGCCATTCCGGGAAGTGCAGGAAGATAAAGGTCTGTTGACAGTGGAACAAAGGCGCTAAGAAATGTTATAAGCGCGATCATCCCCCTTTCTCCCAGATATTTTTGTCTGCGGGCAAGAGAGGGCGCGGTCATGTTTGATCTCTGGAATTTTGTGACGTGGGGCCCCGTCTCTGACAAAGGTCGCTAGTGAAGTAGAGTTCCACATCCGTTCCTGCTTCTTTCATGCCCACTAGAAATGGATTGAGAATCAGTGCGGTATTTCTCTTTTCTTTATGGGGGCTGGAATTGATGGCGATAGCTATCATTTTAGGTGTTCTTCTATTTCTATTTCGTACCAAGTCTACTCCTCAGTCTTTTCCACCTTTTCAAGAATCTTAAGGGCAAATTCTTTCATGGCATCCGCTTTTACAATGAGAATGCCTCGCGCTTCATCTCCAAGAACAAGCAAAATATCACCAGGCTTAATCCCGAATACGTCTCTTGCTTCCTTGGGAATGACGATCTGTCCCCTCTCGCCCACCTTCACGCTGCCAAATATATGCTTACCTTTGCTCTTTTCTGTAATACCCATCCAACTCACCCGCATATCTTTCATATAATTCGTGTATTTCGCATGTATATGAATATTCGCACTTAAGGATTTTGGTTATTAGTATGCACCTGCCTGATGACCTCCTGTAGGATCGCGGCCAGTCCTGGGCGGGCGGAGTACGGTAGCGCCGGTCTGCCTGTGCCGTCGGCTCTTCCTTAAATCGCATCCGGTCAATGCGCTCGCTGTGCCGGTCTCGCCTCGCCTCGTGCTCTCGGAGCGGCTTGGCGGCGTATCGCCGTCAGGCCCTGGGCCGGTCGCAGTCGCTTAGCATTTCGTTCGAGCATAGATGGCCGGGACGCCCGCACGCCAGGGGGCCGGGGCGCGCAAGGCGGATGCCTGCGGTCGAGCGGGAATCGCGGCCAGGTCCTGGGTGAGCTGGAGCATGGTAGCGCAGGGCTGCAAGAGTGATATTATTGCGATCAAATTGGATTATGCGTTAAATTATAATAAATAGTATTCGAGTGACCCAATTGTTCTCGTAAATGCCTCGTTAAAATCTGGGAGGGACCCCATCTGGTGGTGCAATGATGCATTCCAGGATGCTGCAAAACTGCTCCGCTTTTCTACAAGCGGTGATATATTAAGAGTAACATCTTTACATTTGCATTTATTACGAATGATTGATTTCACTCGTTCACGATCTACGACATCAGATAATTGATCGATATCGTACAAGTCTCGAGATCGCGTTCGTTGAAAGAGTGATCGAATCTTTTCTGCCATAATCTCCTCAAGAGAATACGATGTAATCGAGGCATCAAAAGAATCAGAAAAGTGGTGATATATCGGCATTTTTTCTACGGGAAGTAGAATCTTTTCGTTCTTTGGTTCTGTGATATCCAATTTGATTGTTATAGGGGCCAACGTGCTACGATTAATAATTCTAAACTTTGCGATTGCGCGGAAACCACTCTTGGTGTTTATAATGTCAATATCATCTTCGAATTGTATCCCGCATTCTTCTCGTATCCTAGTGATTGACTCTGTGATCATATTCTGCAGAGCATCCAAATCCAAATTATTAGTTAAGGTAAAATCTAGATCATCAGAAAAGCGATAATTTTCGATAAATATTTTCCTTATGCATGTTCCGCCTTTGAATACCATCTGACTTGTATCGAGATATGCAAGCAGCCAATTTTGCGCATAATCGCGTTCGATCGTCGAGGGTGGCACATAAAGTTTCCTAGCTATTTCTTTGATTTCTCTGATGGGAATCATTCCAGATCATCCAAGAACGTTGTATCGAGGTTGATAATCAGCCGCCATTTTGGATTAACAGGACCCTTTGAGGGCATTGTCGGATCAAGCGAAAGATACTTTTTTGATTTAATAGGTGGGAGCGCCAGCGGAAGACCTATTCGATCGCATAAATAGCCCAGTCGTCGAACCACTGAGAGATTGTCTATCTTAAGAGCATACTCGTTTAACCTTTTTTGGTTCAATAGGCCGGTCTTAAGAGCCTTCGTAACTTCTATAATACCTCCTGAGTACTGTGGTTTGTCGAGGCAATCAATAATGGTTTTCTCTTTATCCGTAATGCTCACCGGAACCTCTTCTATCCACTCCTTTCTTAGTCCATAGAATTTCTCCGTTTTAATTCGAACTATCTGATAATCTAGGCCGAAAATGTTTAATCTGCTTTTTTTCTTGCGTGCAGGTGTTTGCAGAAAAACAGTTCTTGGAATCTGCTCAGTCAACCCATAATGATGCAGGGCGCTCCAATAGGAAATTGCTGAAGGTTCGATTAGATAAGAGCCAATGACGAATTCATGGAGAGTATAGCTTCCCTTTTCACTATCAAGTGGAATTATCAGATATTTTCCTTTTTCAATCCGCTCGATAAAACCACGATCTTCTAGCCGAGAGAGAATTACAGAGAGCGCCTCTTTCTTAATATGGATCTTCCTGTAGAGCTGGCCAAAGGAAAATACCTGACCATCTTTAGCTATCGATTTAAGGATTTGAATTGTCATAGATTCACCCGTATCATAATTCCCCTTTTAGTACACCAACATTATCAGTTATGTATATTTCGGTGTATACAAAGGGGAATACGACATGGTGCGACTTGAGTAGACATTATGCTATACGCTTCTTCGAAGCGTATAGCATGCATGGGATAAATATTTAACGATCGTTCAGTCATCATGAATTATAAACTCCCAGTTGATTACCTCAGCAAAACCGCAAACTGTATCGATAACATCCTCCTCAAGCTCGGTTTTAGCGTCCTTTATCGTGACATTTGCAAGTCGATTAAATAAACCTGGGAATTTCTTCCGGAAAAGGTCGGAGATTATATACCGTCTCTTCCTAACATGTCGAATTGCCTCATAGGCACCAATACGTTGCGTCTCATAAGTGGTTATTATAGCCAATAATCTCTTGTACTCTTCTTCGTGCAGTTTCAATTGCTGACGCTCGCTCTTTAAAACCTCGTGTAGCTCATAAGCTCTCTTTAATATATCTTCCGGGGTTTGCTGCGTTTGGTCCATATATTCTCGCAGACTACGAATAAGGCTCAGACGAAAAACCTTTTGGCCTGGGCGTGTTCGCCCAATCGTGCCGTATCTGGCTTGCTCGCCGCAGGCATATCCAGCTATCCTGGATGCGGCTCATCCTCGAACCGCGGCTTGCTTTCCCGAAGCTGGCGGGCGGCTCGCCGGGATCGCCGTCAGGCCCTGGGCGACGGGAGCACGGTAGCGCCGGGCTGCCTGTGTCGGCTCCGGCTCTTTCTTGAATCGCATGTCGTCAGTGCGCTCGCGGTGCCGGTCGAGCCTCGTGCTCTTGGAGCGGCTTGGCTGATGTGCGGGGAACGAGGCAGGGCCCTAGTCTGGCATCACGCGCGGTTTCATCTGGATAGAATGCTTGCGGGCTGGAGCAGCGATGTATGCCAGGAGCCGACGCAAGAAGGTGGAACCAGGGGAAGCGGATCCAATCCCAGTCAAATGCGTATGCAAGATTACGGGTTATTGGTAAATCTTTAGGTTTAGAATTAGATCTGGATGGACCGAAGATATCAAGTGTTAAGCTGGGTTCTTGCGAAAATTTAAATTGTAATAGGTAATAAAGATATATTAGCTACACCTCGCTTGCTAATTTGGCTATTTAAATGAGGAGGTTGACATGAGGAAAATATTAGCGTTGGTGCTATTGCTGGCTCTTTGCATTCCCGCGATGGCAGCTGAGTCGCCAGATATGATAGGCAACTGGTCTGGAGTTATGGATTTTGTTGGATATGACCAGAATACAGCTTGGATGCCGAATGAGACTGTCTCCTATTGGCCTAATGAAGAATGGAACTTGACCATCACAGAGCAACAAGGACGATCGTTTTCGGGGACGATGGTTCCAGGCGGAAGCCCCTTGTCTGAGGAAGTTGTGCTGGGAGTCTTGTGTTCTGAAAACGAGTCCATCTCTATGGTGGACGAGAACGGTTACTGGTGGGGCGATGTGATCTCGTCGACTGAGATTGAGTTGAACTACCAGCAAGTCGGTATGGACGGAATGGTTGTAGGAAGTGGTGTGTTCAAGAAGGCATGATGGCGATTTCATGCCCAACCTATAATTTTTTTATATTTTTATAATAACCAACTGTTTAAACTTGCCCGGTGGCCAGCCCCGCTTGTCCTGTAGTGTCACATCGTTACCGTGATTCTGAGATAATGTTACACTACCATTTGGGGCAAATGGCCGGAGGCCAGCCTTCACGACGCAATCCTGCTTCCTACCGGGTTTGGGCTGTTCGCATGTCTGTATCCTGGGAGTGGCTTGCTTTCTCGAATCGCATGTCACCGGTGCGCTGTGCCGGTCTCGCCTCGTGCTCTCGGAGCGGCTTGGCAGCTCGCCGGGATCGCCCTCAGGTCCTGGGCATGGGACGCTCGCACGCCAGGGGGGCCGTTCGGCTGGCAGCGCTTGCGGTCTCGCTGGTTAGTGTCGCTTGCCGGCCTGGAGCTGCAGGTCCTGCGAGGACGCGGCCTGGGCGGCGTGGCTGGCAGGAATCCGGTCGAGGCAGGATGGCCGGGACGCATGCAGTTTGATTTATAAATTCTCTATGGCTTTTGAATTCATGTATCAGGCCGAAAGCCACTCATCACGCGAAATCCCTGATGCTTTCAAGATCGCCTTGATGAGCATCACATCTACATCTTCGCCTTGATGTGGATTAGGAAGAACGATTACGATATCCCCCCTGGTCATGTAAGGATGCTTGCGACCCTGGTGCGGTCCATCAAGACCCAGGTTCTTAAGCTTCTTTAGTAGGACCCGATAAGGTACAGGAATAATTCTAGACAACGGCCATTAGCTCCTGAGATACGTGTATCACACAACCGTCCAAGGCAGGTATACCCTGGTCCCTCTGTAGCCGGATTGTGATCCACTCCTCAATAACCTCAATGAGATCCACCCTACATGCCTCAATGGTCTCGCCTGTCGCTATTACGCCTTGGAGACCATCCACTGTAGCCATATATGTGCCATTCCTCAAGGTCTCATATTTTGCTCGCTTAAGAGCCGCTTCGATGTACTCAGAGAACATATCAATATCTCAGTGTGCGTTGAATGAATTTAACATTATCCTCTTCCGCTCATGGAAAACAATGCATCTCCGGTCGCGAACCTCGCTTTCTAATCCTTCTTAATTAAGCCCATTTTGGCATTGCATATAGGGCAGTGCGGGGCCTTCCAAGCATGCCAGACAGGATAAAGAAAAATCCCTAGGCCGAAGATGAAACCTACCCATGAGAAGCCTTTCACAGGCTTGACTTCTCGCTGACAGTATTCGCAGAATTTCATGAAAGAGTTTGGTGTATTTCCAAGCCGAAAAGCCTTTTGGTGGTCCAGCCGACCCAGTGTTGCATATAGTAGTGTCACATTGTGATAGTCATTCATAGATAATGTGACACTACCGTACAAAAAAAAGTTGGCTGGCCGGGACGCCCGCACGCCAGGGGGGCCGTTCGGCTGGCAGCGCTTGTGGTCTCGCTGGTTAGTGTCGCTTGCCGGCCTGGAGCTGCAGGGCGGCAGGGATGCGGCCTAGGCGGCGTGGCAGGCAGGAATCCGGTAGAGCATGAAACAACACACACAATTAATGATTTATCAGATATATTGCAATGTACTATAAAAAAGGAGATGGGGTTAGCAACTGTTTACACGCACGGCAGCCAGTCAACACTAATGGCCCCGCATGTGGAGTTGCCCCAGAGCTGGATGAACTTCTCGATGGAGAAGACGCCAGTCAGGTCCTCGACAGATCTGCCGTACTCGGCATGGCGGCCCTTGAGCTGTTTATCAGCTTCGGGATCGCGGGAGATCCAGCCGATGTGGGCAACGCCGATGACGTTGCTGTTCAGGTTGGCCTCCAGGACACCAGTGCAGCAAGCCGGGCATCCACTGGGACCGAAATCTCTGGTGATGCCATAGCCCCTGGTCTTAACCTCGGTGGTCTTCTGCAGGTGCTCCGCGTGGGTGTACATCTCAGTCAGCACAGCACCTATCTTGTAGTTCTGCACGCACAGTTTCTCTACCCACTTCTGGTCGTACGTACCGGTCTGGTAAGAAACGGGCATGTACTCAAACTCAGCTTCCTTGGTGAAGTTGATGTAGTCCATGAGGCAGGTCCTGCCAGTTGGGAATGCACAAGTCGACAGAAGTTCATGACCGAACCAACCTATTCCGCCGATTGGCATTCCATCTCTCTCTAGTTGCCTCTCAGCTTCAAGCTCAGTCTTCTCGGTGATAACGTTACCTGAACCGGATTCCTTTTCTACCAGTTTCTGACCCATAAAACCATACTGGGTAGAAAGGATCATTTCTACGTTCTTATAGCCGACACCCTTAACGGATGCCTTTTCGTACATGTAGTTGGCTGCGCCGGCCATGCCGATTAACGCAATGGCCAGTACCGCCAAAATAAGTAATCTCTTCGTTATTTTCCCTCCTTACCGGATGGCAATCCGATCATGTGCAATCGTATTTGAACGTTATGAATTGAGCCTTTTGCCGGCTTTGAATGTAAAGTCAGTTCTGCACCTAAGGGCGACTTGGTCCTCTGCAATTCGCTCTTGAAGTCGCTCAAAACCGGCTCGTAGGCCATTCTACCTCGGCCAGGAATGCGGCCAGGTTCTGGGCATGGTACGCCCGCACGCCAGGGGGGCCAAGGTAGCGCAAGGCGGCAGCGCTTGCGGTCTCGCTGGTTGGTGTCGCTTGCCGGCCTGGAGCTGCAGGTCCTGCGAGGACGCGGCCTGGGCGGCGTGGCTGGCAGGAATCCGGTCGAGCATGATAATTGAGGCGGATCGGGTTCTGATCGACTTTTCCCTTTTGTGATGACATTCTGATAGTATTAGTTGTTTTTCCGGGGCAAAATTATACAAAAAGGACAATATGGCAGGGCAGGGGGGCGTCTTATCTTCTTATATAACTTAGGGGCGGTTCTTATGGATATATTACATAAGAAGCCGGGTCGGGGTGGACTACCTTATGCCGCCTTTTCGCAATCCTTATAGCCTAACCGCGAGGAGTTCATATCATGGCCGGAGCAACAGAAAAAGCCGTCATTCAGGATGTCAATGAGGTTGCCCTCAAGGAATTTAAAGAGGGAGTAAAAAGAAGCATCAGGCATGCGGACGCGGGCTTAGTCAAGACTTTTAAAACTAAGGAAGCGTTCTTGGACCACCTGAAGAACCTTGAGTATTTGATGCCAATTTTCTGAAACTCACCAGTAAGAACAAGGCGCTGGAGGTGCGGCTTCTCAAGAAGATCAGTCAGATTCTCAATAATCCCTCAATCGGCACCCCTAAGCGTCACAAGCTCAAACATGCCCGTGGTTCTCATGTAAATCCTTATGTCATTGTCTATCGGATTAAGGGCGATAGAGTTCAATTCTTGTATGTAGATCATCATGATGTAGTCTACGAAAAATCAGCCGAGATCCTGGAAGAGATAGAACAAGATGAGGGTTAGATCCCAGGTGTTTTTCCATCAAGCCCCATATTTGGCCGGACAGGATCGCGGCCAGGTCCTGGGCGGGCGGGGGGCATGCCAGGAGGGCCGTTCGGCTGGCTGCGCTTGCGGTCTCGCTGGTTGGTGTCGCTTGCCGGCCCGGAGCTGCAGGGTATTCAAAATAATAATTCCCGGATCCTTTTAAGCATGATCATCCACCTGTCCAAGAGCTAAGTGATATAGACCCTGGCCCATTGGGATGCAATCTGCAGCTCATCAATATCTATTTCTTGACCAAACCGACTTAATAGCTCGAAGGATATAGGATCGTTACCTTTACGAGGGAGGATTAGATAATGATCAGAATATTATGGGCAACAGTTATCTTAATGCTCTTGCCTACTGGCTTATGTGTAGATCGACAGCCACTGATATCAAATAATGATTTGGCCCCACAAGTCCACAACTATAATATCATGACATCTTTAGCTGGAACCACATTTGAACTCTCTCCGATGTCAGTCGCCGAGTGGGCAAACTTCTTTATATGGACGATGGGAGAACAAACCGTTAACTATGAGTACACCACAGGAAAGTTTCAATGTCTAGAATTCTGCGCGCAATTCCTCAGGGACGCATATAACGCTGGATTCACCCACGGCCTGTATCTAATCAACATCGAGGACTGCTCGAAATATCCTGGTGGTCATTTCGTAATAGCTGTTAGCTCGATAAACGGCATGAACGGTCGCCCAGGAATGGAAATCATTGATCCACAAAATGGCGTCACAATGAACCAAGACCTCTTCAATGACGGAGTTGATGAGCAAATCTACCTGATGGTTCCTGAATACGTTACCATCACAGACGCCACACATGTCACTTGTGACCCCCATTATGAAACCACACCAGTAACAGTATAGCTACTGCACTGTAAGAGCATTGGCTTTCTCATATCGTTTGCGGTCCTGACCGCAAATTCTCCATGAGGCGTTGCCAATTATTGCCCCCTTAATCAGCGGAAGGACAAAGAACAACGCGCTCTGCCATCATCTTCGATGCATAGTAAAATATGCCTAAAAAAATCTCGACGCCAGACTGTGCCTCGTCTCGCAGATCTCCGCGGCCCAACAGTCCTGGCAGGGTGCATCCTCAGGCCGGTCGGGAAGCTGGCCGTCTTTTATCTGTCTTATTCTATCTCGAATACGCAGCACCCGCGCTCTATCCACGCCG
>JBAQXX010000032.1:0-21114 GCA_049299735.1 Methanothrix sp.
AGTAGCAGCATGGCAGAAATTTAGGGATAACAAAAAAGCAAAGGTAAATTGGCAATTCACAACAGAGGATGCAAGGATAAAACTATCTCGCCTTTATCCGACATTACAGAGTTGACGAGACACTAGCTTTTGTTCCTCGCATATGGTGAAGGTTTCGAGATTATCCAGACCGCAGACCTGCCAGAAGCCGGTGGCATTGGTAGTGTCACTAAAACTACGGGTAGAATTGTTGACGTAGATCTTCCAGCCCGCCAGAGGCTGGCCGGTGCAGTCATCTATCTTGTAACCGGAGATGCATCGCGAATCATCATAAGTATAAGTGATGGTGGCATTAGACCAGCCGTATGTTGTGAGATCTGACCACCAATTGCCACCGCCTTTAATCTCTGAACTAGCATGAGCGGAAGCAGCAAGATTGAATGTTCCGGTGCCTATGTAGGCATTTATTTTATCGGCCGTGTTGTAAAAGACATAGCCTGAAGTACTATTGATGGAGGTGCCGTTAAAAGAATCGGTTCCGGTATATTTTGGTTCACCTACCTCAGTAATATGATTAGTGACTGATATGGTGCCAGTTGCAGGAATTCTCAAATTCACATCCAAATGAAGAAGGTCCCCATTGATCATCTCAACAGACAGAGTAGCTGGTTCCGCGGAGATATAGCAGCCAGTGACTCCACGTACAGTATTTTTATTCTCGGCCTTGCCCTCCAAACTGGCATTTAGCATCGCATTGAAATTAACCGAAATGAGCCTGCCGAGAGCAGGATTGAAATAGGGCAGAGAATGATTTTCGTCCCAATCGACCATAAGTTTATCGATCGTAGAAGGGTAAGTCACTGTCTTGATAGCCGCTAAGGACGATGTCGTAAGTATGGCTATAATGAAAATAGATAATAATAATGTTTTCAAGTGCATCATATCAGCTCATCTCCCTCGATGTCAAGCGCTCTTTTATGCGTCGTTAATAAGAATATAGGATATTTTATCATGGTTTGCTCCCTTTAGCGATCGATTTTGCATCATATGTATAAGTGAGGCATACCTGAGCCCCTGCTTTCAAGGTGATTCCGTACCTGGAGCTTCCAGGCATCTTCATCAGGGATGCGATATTGACTGTGACCGGAAGGGTGATGCCCTCGCCCGGAGAGCCAGCCAGGAAATCGTCGAGAGTTGATACGCGTTTGGATGCCGCCTCTGTGGGGATGCGCTCACTTGAATTGATGCCGGAAGCCCCTTTGTAGTCCATAACCCCGTCATATCCAGATACATTGCCTTCCGAACTGTGGTTGACATTTATGGATATATTCTGAGAAGAGGGAAGCTTTGCCGTCAGTGCACCCAAGATGGACAGAGTGAAGTTGCCAGGCATGGAGTTCTTATTTTCCAGCTCAATCCCTTGAGAGAGATTCATTATGCAGGATAAATCGACCTGTTTTAGAGTTCCCACCTCCGGGTCGAACTTGGGCAGAGTTACGCTCGAATTCCAGTCGACGAGCTTCTCTGGAATTGAATCGCAGAAGATCAGATTTTCAGCGCTTGCACAAGGGATCAGAGCGATCATAATAAGAAACAAACAATGAGCCAATTTAATATTAATCATTAATGATACCACCTGTTGAGTTTTCAATAGTACATATTTTAAAAAACGCAGAGCTCTGGCCTCTAACAATTGATGCCGTTTTATCTCGCTCTGATCCAGAATAGCAGCTATATATGCCAACTTGCTCCGGCATATATTAATTCCCTCCCACGCGTCTGTCTACCTCCAGCACTTGACCTGATTTTTAGACAGCTCAGTGCTTGTAAGTAGAGCATGTCTATTTAGTATTTGTGGTTCGCAATATTGCCAGATATAAGTAATTAATATTTAAAATAATTTATTTAATGTATGAGCAATTGAGTATTTTAGGCACATACAAAAAAGATTAATAAGATATTATCGAGGCCAAAGACTTCCTCCGCGTCACTTTTAGAGATCCACGAGCTAAAAAAAAAGGAATATTCCTTTCTATTTCACAATCGTCCCGATCCTTTCCAGAGCCTGCTTGATTCGGCTTTGCGACGTGGCATAAGAGAGACGGACATAATCTGCGCCTCCCGGCCCAAAGGCTGATCCTGGCGTGGCCGCGATGAGAGCATCTTTGAGCAGCTTATCGGTGAAAGCATCCCCGCCGCCTAAACCAGATACATCAGGAAATACGTAAAAGGCCCCACCAGGCATGCTACAGGGTATTCCCAAATCCTTCAGGCCATTGACCAGCATATCCCGGCGCGCCCGAAATTCCGTCACCATGGAAGCGATCTCATCTTGAGGCGCTTGCATCGCGACAACTCCGGCGCGCTGCACAAAAGTTGTGGCCTGAGAGACGGAGTGAGAAAGCAGTCTGGTTACCCATTTCATGACCTCTTTGGGGCCGGTAAGGTAGCCAAGGCGCCATCCAGTCATGGCATAAGCCTTGGAGAAACCGTTAATAGTCACGGTTTTATCCTCCATTCCCGGCATTGAGCCTATGCTGATATGCTCGCGATCGTAAATTATTTTCTCGTAGATCTCATCGGATATGACAGACAAGTTGTGATCCACGCTTAAATCGCGAATCTCCTCCAACACCTTGCGGTCAAAAACAGATCCGGTGGGATTGGAGGGAGAATTGACGATGATGAGCCGCGTCTTGGGATTGATTGTTTCCGCCAGGTCCTGGGGCATAAAATTGTCATCCACTTTTCCCCAGGAAACGCTCGCTCCAGCAAAGGCCGCACAGGGCTCGTAGCTCACCCAGGACGGCCCGATGAGAACGCACTCATCACCCTCCTGGAGGAGCGCCTGGATGGCGGCAAATACGGCCATCTTGGCTCCGGGAGTTACAACGACATCATCTGCCGTTGCATGGAGAGAATTTTCCCGGACGAGTTTATCGGCTATAGCCCGCCGCAGTTCGGGGATGCCTGCCGTAGGAGCATAGTGAGTCTCGCCCTTTCTGATGGAGTTGCAGCCCGCCTCAACAATATGCTTAGGGGTATCGAAATCCGGCTCGCCGACACCCATATCGATGATGTCGAGACCTCCCGCAGCCAGCTTTTTGGCCGTAGCCGAGATCTTCATGGTGGTTGATTCGTGGATAGATGCCATTCGCGAGGAGACCATAGCCTATTCTCCCCCCATCCTCTGCAGGAGCTTGACTGCCGCCTCTACCGCCCGTTTGGCATAATCCACCCTCTTATGAGCATCAGGCCGGGACATCTTAGGTCCAGTGATGCCGAGAGTTACCGGCTTGTCATACTCTAAAGACAAATCCATCAGCTTTCGGGCCGCTTGCGAGACCACGATTTCATCATGTGCAGTCTCCCCCTGAATCACGCAACCGATTGTCACGATCGCATCGATGTCCTCACGACGAAGCAGCTTCTTCACCACGATGGGCATGTCATAGACACCAGGAACATAAATGACAGTCGCGACCTCTGCTCCCAGGAACTGGGCATGCTCTCTGCCCAAAAGCTCCATCTGATAGGTAATGTCCCGATTGAACTCCGAGACGACGAAACCAAGTCTTGCCATAAGCTCCAAACCCCGTTAAAAGTAGGCACCTTCCTTCCTTCACTAATAAACCCATCGACTCGCTTAACGATCAAAACGCATTTATCCTTTGCAATTGTCAAATGACGAGATGCTCTATGGACCTAATTTATATTAATGGAAAGTTTGTTCCGGCAGAACAGGCTGCGATTTCAGTTTTTGATCATGGATTTCTCTATGGAGACGGAGTCTTCGAGGGCATAAGGGCCTATGGAGGGCGCGTCTTCCGGCTAGAGGATCACGTCAAAAGACTCTTCGACTCGGCCCAAGCCATCTTGCTCTGTGTTCCCATGAGCCAGGAGGAGATGTGCGAGGCAATCCTGGAGACACTGAGAAAGAATAACCTGCGTGATGCTTATATAAGGCCCATTGTAACCCGAGGATTCGGAGACCTGGGCCTTGATCCCAATAAGTGCAGCATGGCCACGGTCATAATCATAGCCGTTGAGTGGGGGGCAATGTATGGAGACCTTTACGAGGTCGGCCTTACGGCAATCAGCGTCGCTGTGCGCAGAAATGCCCCAGACACTGTGCCGCCCAACATCAAGAGCCTCAACTATCTGAACAATATCCTGGCAAAAATTGAGGCCAATATCAAAGGCGGCAATGAGGCCATCATCCTCGATTCCAGGGGACTGGTGTCTGAAGGAAGCGGAGACAATATTTTCGTTGTCAAGGAAGGAAAGATATACACACCCTTTACCATAAACAACCTCAAGGGCATAACCAGGGATGCAGTCATGGAGCTGGCCAAAGCCAGCGGCAATGAAATCCGGGAAAGGGATTTAGGACTGTTCGACCTTTACACGGCAGACGAGGTCTTCGTCACAGGCACAGCAGCAGAGGTTGCGCCCGTCACCAAGGTGGACGGCAGGGTCGTGGGCACCGGCAAGCCAGGAAAGATCACAAAGGGCCTCATGGCGGCCTTCAAAGAGCTGGCCAGGACCACGGGCACAACCATATTCAAGTAAGCAGAAGGCTCGAGGGATTTTTCCCTCATTTAGTATTTTTTTGGCGCATCAATCGGCCAGAACCCTAACAAAAATGCTTCTGCGTCTTGGCCCATCCAATTCGAAGAAGAGAATTCTCTGCCACGCCCCCATAGCCAGTCTCCTCCCATCAACAGGAATTATGAGACTATTTCCAAGCAAAGTAGCCTGCAAATGGGCATGAGCATTGCCGTCGCCCCGATCATGCTGGTATCCTGCACCACGGGGAGCGATTCTCTGCAGTAGGTCCAAGATATCATTGATCAAAGCACCGTCTGCCTCATTGATAGTCAATCCAGTAGTGGTATGAAGAGAATAGACCAGACAGATGCCGTTTTCTGCGCCGCTCTCTCGCATAGTCCGCTCAACGTGATCTGTGATATCAACAACATCCACTGGTTTCGATGTTTCAATCTCGATCATGATCGTATATCATGGATAGATGGGAATTTAAACCAGACGCAACAGATAGTGAATGCATATTTGAGTGGAAGAATTGCAAAATGGTTCTTGAGATTTAGATTTTAAAGGGGAAGATCCGGGTCTATTCATCTCGAGGGGATGGATGACTTAAAAATTGTTTAAGAAATCCCGGATCTACTTAAAGGTTATCGCTGATCATATATAAATTTTTCTGTATAACGCTTTGAGAATTTCATGCAAGAGTATTCTATCCTTATGCTTTGCCAGCGGATTGAAAAAGAGAATTGATAAAACTATATCACCACATAAAAATATCAATACTTATTCTAACGGCTGCTTCTGCTTTCTGATATTGCATTAGCTATCAAAATTAAATGAAAAGTTATATGCAAACAACTAAATCAATATATTTTAATTTTAATTAGCTTATTAGATTACAGTATTTAATAATATTTAATTTAAATTATTTACTTAAAAAGATGATGAAAAAAGAAAGAGATGATGCTATAAAGAAAGTGAGGATGAGGTTCATACTCCAGTTGCATTTTCAACAGATGTTTTTATCCCCGACGGACTCGTAGGCCTCATGAAAGCAGATTGGCCACGATCTCAGCCTCACCCGGGCAAGCGGTGCAAAACGCTACTGCCAAAACAAATAGAACATAACCCAGAGACTAACCACAGGTTACGAGGGATTAATTTCAGGAAGATACAACTTATAGCGGCCTGCAATAAGTATTTAAGAGTGCAACATCAGACAGTATGAGGTTGGCGTCATGAAAAGGAAGACCGCCCTCGATATCCGAAAAGGAGAGGGTTCGGTTGCTGGACGCCAGGAGATTTGATAGTGAGATATGGACTTTATAGGGAAATGCGTCCGAAGGTAACTAGTGAAGCTGATAAGCGTACAGCAGAACAACCAGGCGACCTTTCCAATATGAGCTGTGAAATCGTATTACCTTCCACTGCACAAAACGATAATATGCCCGCCCGAAAAGGGAAACCGACCCGCGAAGAATGGGACAGATTATCAAAAAGAGAACAATGGGAGTTAATCAAGAACATGGATCTGAATGAAGCCACAAAGGGCATGAGTGACAGCGAACGCACCATCTACATTGAAAACCTCCAGAAGGTAAGCAATGCAGTTGAGATGGGTGCAGGATATCGAATTTTGCACTATGTAACAATTTCAGGTTACATTAACCGTCCAAATTCAATCTCGTTTTAGCTCCTCAGTTACCTATGATATATTACCTGTAACCTGCACTCTCTTTTTTTAATGCCCTTTCAAATTATATCATCTGCGGACTGTTCACAGTTTGCACCTGATTGGCTTTAGGTCAACAATGAGATATTCAAGAAAGTTACAGCATCGCTCGGCCCAGTTTAATGGCATGTGAAATCCGAGGGGTTCAATTCTCCGCCCTCCCTTCCGATTTATACTAAAAATAAAAAAGAGACAGACTGCCGATTTTCTAGCAATCTATGCCGTCGCAAACAGGGCGATCTCTTTCGGGCACGGGATTCTCATGGAACTTAATGGTCTTCTCAGCCTCGAATGTTCCGGAGAACATCTCGTGGGCTTTGATGTCCTTGTAGAATATCTTGTGCATGGAAGCATCCGTTCCCCATGTGCCGTTGAAGGTATTCTTGGTCTCAAGGCCTATCACATGAGCCGCATTGTTGCCCATGAGGGCAGCCACTCGTTCAG
This sequence comes from Methanothrix sp., assembly GCA_049299735.1. GTDB lineage: Archaea > Halobacteriota > Methanosarcinia > Methanotrichales > Methanotrichaceae > Methanothrix. The sequence goes on from JBAQXX010000032.1 coordinate 6,707, forward strand.
TGTCCCTTCCCGCATCCTTGAGCTCCTTGATGAGCTGCTCAGGAGTTATTGTGTGCGTGGTCTGTGCCATGTACTGAGCGTATTCCTGTGGATAGTACAGTGCCAGAAGCTGCAAGTAGTCCTGGTTAACAGGCATTACCGGCTCCTTGGGATTATAGGGCGTGGTTGAGACAAAGAAAGAGGTTTGATCCTTCTCCATTTCATAAACAGCGAAAGACTCCTGGATCTTCGCACCTATTCCACCGTAAAACTCCTTGGAATGCAGGAACTTGGAACCCATAAGAGGAGTGTTGTCACTGTCGTAAGTGAGCTTCGTCTTCTCAAATAGATTGAGCTGCGACTCATTTCCACCGTTGACCGAAGAAATATTTCTCAGCAGCTTATCGGAATTCTGCGAGTAAGCATGCTCCTGATCAAGCTCGAAAGCGCCGTCTCCGGCCATGTTGTTGTAGTACTCCAGGGCGATCTTCTTATCGACTATTGAGGTACTGACATCCACAACACCGGTTCCGGCTACCTTCTGTGCTTCGCAAAACTGTTCGTACTGTACTGGCGGCACCAATGGTGGATTTGCCAACGCAGTACAACAGCATGCCATTAGAATTAAAGCTGTCGCTAATACTACTCCCTTCATTCTAATTCACCCCTATACTCTATTGAGTATACGAAGAATTTGCATTTAAGGGATATAAACATATCGAAAGCAGTTATCATATAGATATTCAAGAGAATGATGGTAGTTATAATAGAGATAATAGTATTCGAAACAAGGCAGAACTTAGTAAAAATAACACGTATGCATTCAGACTAAATCAGAGTGCTCGTGCACACATCTGTACAAAATAATTTTTGCGTTTATTCGCGAAGCTATCCGCAATCAACATAATATTAGTATCAAGAAATTGAGTTTTTCTGATATTACAGCAAACGGCAACTGCACACCCCGCAGCAGAGCTGATGAGCATGCGGGGCGCCGCCGCAGTTTTGACTTGGTGGTATAAATACACCAGGTCTAAGATTTGTTTAAGCAGGAATATTTACCGCAGGATCTCAAAAGAAGCCAAGCGATTCCGACATGGTCAAATCGCTTATTGCATGGCCACTGGATCTTGCAATAAATCCAATATACCCGAAAATTTGCATTAGAGCATGCATGAATTTATCTAGCTGGCAATCATGATGTTTAGTGAGATCTTCCATGACAAATGACCCTCCAGCCGGAAAAGATGAAGCACAGGCCAACCGCCTGCTCTCCGAAAGGAGCCCCTACCTCCTTCAGCATGCCCACAATCCCGTGCAATGGTACCCCTGGAGCGAGGAGGCCTTTGCAGCAGCCGTCAGGGAGGACAAGCCCATCTTCCTCTCCGTGGGCTACTCCACCTGCCACTGGTGCCATGTCATGGCCCACGAGTCGTTTGAGGACCAGGCTGTTGCCGACCTCATGAACCAGACATTCATCTGCATAAAAGTGGACAGGGAGGAGCGTCCGGACATAGACCAGATGTACATGAGTGCGGCCCAGGCCATGACCGGCAGGGGCGGATGGCCACTCACTATAATCATGACCCCGGAAAAAAAGCCCTTCTTCGCAGCCACCTACATCCCCAAGACGGGCCGCTTCGGCCAGGCGGGAATGACGGAGATCATCCCCAGAATCAAAGCGCTCTGGGACAAAAACAGAGAAGAACTGCTCGGAACTGCCGACAAGATTTTGGATTATCTGTTGCAGACACAAAGCCCAGAGTCCGCTCAGACCGCGGCCACGAATTTAGATGCCGCATTTCTTGCCCGTGGGTACGTTGCCCTGGCCTCCATTTACGATCCCCAAAACGGGGGCTTCGGAACGGCCCCCAAGTTTCCCACAGCACATAACCTCTTCTTCCTTCTGCGCCACTGGCATAGGACCGGGGACAAACACGCTTTGCAAATGGTCGAGGCCGCACTGCAGGCCATGCGCATGGGCGGAATCTACGACCACGTGGGATTTGGATTTCATAGATATTCCACAGACGAGAAGTGGCTTGTACCCCATTTTGAGAAAATGCTTTATGACCAGGCGCTAATGACATTAGCCTATACCGAGGCCTACCAGGCCACAGGAAAAGAAGAGTACGCCAGAACGGCAGGCGAAATCCTGGAGTACGTGCTGCACAGTATGACCTCACCCAATGGCGGCTTTTTCTCAGCAGAGGACGCAGACAGCGATGGAGAAGAGGGCAAATTCTATGTCTGGACGGCCGATGATCTGAAAGAGACACTGAATAAAGAGGAATTCAAGCTCTTCATCCGGCTCTTCGATGTGCACGAAAGCGGAAACTTCGAGAAAGGAGGAAACATACTGTGCCTGAGGTCAAATCTTGCCGACGCCTCATCAATCCTGAAGATCGGCGAGCCGGATCTCTACAATCAGCAGGAAAAGATAAGAGCCAAGCTCTTTCATGCCCGTGAGAAGAGAGTTCATCCCTTTAAGGACGATAAAATTCTCACCGACTGGAATGGATTGATGATCGCTGCCCTGGCAAAAGCCGCGCAAGCCCTGCCTTCTGCAGATAACGCAAAGTATGCAAGAGCAGCAATAAAAGCAGCAGATTTTATCCTGGAAGAGATGCAAACGACCGAGGGTCGACTGCTGCATCGTTACCGGGGCGAAGCGGGCATTTTTGCCAATCTGGATGATTATGCCTTCCTGATCTGGGGCCTCCTTGATCTCTACGAGACCGTCTTTGATGTTAAGTACCTGAAGGCGGCTCTGCAGCTAAACCGGGTAATGATGCGGCATTTCTGGGATAAAGATCAGGGCGCCTTTTTCTTTTCTGCAGATGATGCCAAGGCCCTGCTGCTGCGCAGAAAGGATTTTTACGATGGTGCGATTCCTTCAGGAAATTCCATTGCCATGCATAACCTTCTGCGACTCATGCACCTCACCGGACAGGCCGAACTGGAAGAGCGGGCCTGGGATCTGGCGCAAAGCTTCGCAGCAGCAGGCGAGCAGCCCATGGGCCACACCATGCTGCTTTGCTCTCTGGACTATGCCCTTGGGCCGGCATATGAAATCACACTGCTGGGAAGCTTGCAGGATACCGTCATAGTTGAGATGCTGCAAGCCATAAGATCTCGCTATCTACCGAACAAATCCATAGTACTGGCATGCGAAGAAGAGATTAGAGAGATTACGCCATTCGCAAAAAATTTGGTCAAAGTGGATGGAAAGACCACAGCCTATGTCTGCACAGATCATGTCTGCAGTCTTCCCACCACGAGCCCGGAAGAGATGATGAAGCTATTCGCGTAGATCTCACCTTTAAGACGCGAAGCTTGGCGATTCTTAATATGGTTTTGATAGCAGCAGATGGCGAGAATACCGGGTAGCCTTGATCTGGTCGATAACGCTAAATACTACCAGCCAGGTAGTAAGCCCGAGGAGATCTAAATTTCTGAGAATGAAATGACATCCGATCCGGACAGGCACCGTAGTCTAAACAAATACCGTAGGGTACCCTACGCAGAAAAAACAACAAATATGTCTATTCTATCACACGCAGGTTGTGCGGTGATGCTTTTATGAACAAACGGAGAGAGCATATTCCTAAAAAGGATATCATGTACACTTTGAAGGAAGATGACTCACAATATATAGTAAATGAGAGTTACTTTTACAAGACAGAGCCGTACTATACCATAGTCAAGAACGAGAATGAAGGCATCAAAACCACGCCGAGCAGCAGCGATGTGCTGGATGCCTATATCGTTCCTATCTGCCTGGAGAAGGCAAAGCTGGCAGGTATCCCGGTCTGCGATTGGATAATATCCAACCAGTACGTCTCGCTTCCGGCTATAGTCTACGGCCTCAACTACTTCTCCACACCGTCCGACCACTTCTTGATCAGCGACCTGGACGCAGCAAAGAAGGTCATCAAGCATGTCACCAACCGGGGCAGGTATCCCTTTTGCTATCAGAAAATAAACGACACCTCATCCGTGACAAAATGCGTATCCATCTTCGGCAAGACCATAAATTGCTGCGAAAAGACGAAGTCGCTGGCGGAGAAGATCTACGAGGTCTTCAGGCTGCCGTTAGTGGAGATCGTGCTGGTCAAGGATGAGTCGGGCTGTCGGCTATCTTCACTGGCACCGGTGAAATATTCGCAATTATCTAAGGATGAGACGGAAATGTTACAGGACCTTCTGGATAAGAGGGTGAGACGCTTTGAGTAAACTTGGAATCTTCGTCAATCGACAGACGTTAAGCAGCTCTGAACAGCTCACGTCCGTGGTAAAGTGCCGGGATGTAGCTGAGAGCATGGGCCACACTGCCGAGTTCATCTTCCCAGTGGACATCAAAAAGATACCCAGACTGGATGCGCTCTTCATTCGCGCCAACACTGACCCCATGAACATCACCTATGTAGCGGCCAGGATGGCGCAAATGTACGGCATACCGGTGATAGACGACCCCAGCTCTATCCAGATATGTGCCGACAAAATCAACATGTACATGCACCTCATGAATAAGAATGTCTCCATGCCCAGGACCAAGTTTCTAAAGAAGAAGGAGATTGACGAAGCCCAGGCCGCCTTGCTCTTCGAGGAGCTGGGCACGCCCCTGGTGCTAAAAGAGCCATCTACGTCCTTCTCAGTCAGAGTGGAGAAGGTCTCATCCGTAGGCGAGCTATTGAAAACCGCCCGGAGATTCTTCAAGCTATCTGACTGGATTGTAGTGCAGGAGTACATCGAGAGCAGGTTTGACTGGAGGGTGGGCGTAATCAATGGACAGCTACTCTATGCATGTCGCTACATCATTCCCTCGGAAACCTTCAAGATCCAGGCCTCCGTGAACGGCCACATCGTCTACTGCGATGTGGAGAGCGTGCCGGCTGATCAGGTCCCGCCCGAGGTCATTGAGCTGGGACGCGAAGCAGGCAATGCCATTGGCAAAGGAATGTATGGTGTGGACATCAAAGAGAGCAACGGAAAGCTCTACGTCATAGAGGTCAATGATAATCCCTCCCTGGATGGAGGCGAGGATGCCCATTATCCGGACATGTTCCAAAAGATCATCTCCTATCTGATGACAGGAGACGCCCTCAGCTATGCAGAAAAGCTTTCCTATAAAGCCTTGGATCCGAACAGCTTTGAGGGCGAGTACGGCCTGGGAGCAGCTTCCAGCATTTCCAGTGCACCTGCTTTGGCAGAAACCGAGGTCCACTCTTACAAGATTGATTTCTCAGAGCGGTAGAGAATATCCTTTTTTTGTCGAGCATTTATTGATTATGCAAATATATTAAAATTATTAAAGAGATGAGAGTCTGATGGAAGATTACCTGTGTGAAGCCATAAGCCAGGCCTGCAGCGAATGCCATCTGGACGGAGGCTGCTGCTTTGAGGCCAGGCCTCCCTTAAGCCAGGAGAGAATTGATATATTGCTGAAAAACGACGTTGCCAAAGACGCAGTGGAGTTTGCCGGATACAAAAGGCTACGCTTGAAGCAGGATGGATTTTGCGTGCTGTTTCAGAATGGAAAATGCAGCATTCACTCTATCAAGCCCGAGACCTGCGTCGCAGGACCATTTACATTTGATATCGAGGACAACGTCTTGCAGATCTTCCTTAAGAGGGAGAACATCTGCCCCATGGTCCGATTTCTCAAGGCCAATCGAAAAGCCTACGACGGACTATTCGATACCGCTGTAGAGAAAATCATGCATCTGGTAAAGAACATTCCCCCCTCAGAGATGGCGGAAATCTTGAAGATCGAGGAGCCGGAGACGGACCTTGTGGCGGAGATCAAGCTTGGAGAATGAAAAGAGATGAAGTGCGCCATGAAAAACGCAATGCATAAGGCGCTTGCAGCTGCATCGCCCATAGGAACGGAGCACGAATACTCCATAAACGATAAAAACCACCGACCACTGGCCATCTCCGACCGGATCATCCAGAAGATCGCCGGACAGGTAGAGCACGAGGTGCCTTTCGGGGGGATACTGGTCTCCAAGGAGCTACAAAAGCATGCCCTCGAGCTGATTCCGGCAAGACCAGGGAGCCTCAGCTTTTTGGAGAGCAATCTTTACCACGGCCTGTCTGAGCTTTACCGGGCCACGAATCATGAGTATGGCTTTATGGGTCTGGGAATGCACCCGCTGCTCAAATTGGATGAGACGACCTACTGGGATCATGATGAGCAGGAGTATTATCAGGCATACGACCGGCTATTCAATATCAAGCAGCATGGCTGGCTGAATATTCAGGCTCTGCAGGTCAATATACCTTACACCGGCAAGGAGGAGATGGTCGCCATGTTCAACAAGATTCGCTCGTTGATGCCTTATCTTGTGGCCGTATCCGCCTCCTCACCCATGGTGGAAGGAAAGCTCACCAATTACATGGACAACAGGCTGGTTTACTACCGGCAAAACCAGGCGGCAATTCCTGAGATCTGCCATAATATACTGCCCGAAAAGCTGGAGAGCGTGGACGATTATGTGCAGATCAACCGGCAGATCTACTCCGAGCTGAAGAAATATAAAGCAGAGATTCTCTGCAACGAGTGGGTCAATTCCAGAGGCGTGATTGTGCGCTTCACGAGAAAGTGCCTGGAGGTCAAAGCCATCGATGAGCAGGAATGCCTGCATTCGGACATGGCGTTCTCGGCTTTTTTGCTGGCGCTGCTTCGATCAGACCTCGCGCTGGAGGAAGATGAGAGCACTCTTCTGGCCATGCTGGAGGATGCCATGCACAGCGGCGTAGCAGGTATGCGCCCGGAGCTGGAAAGGCTGCTCGCTCAGGCGGAAAAGAGCGCAACTGCTGAGGAGAAGCGATATCTTCCGCTGGTGGCAAAGCGCATAGATCAGGGCAGCCTGGCGGAGACAATGGTGCAAAAGCTGAAGGAGACGAACGGCAGGATAGAACCGATACTCGAGCAGATGCAGTGGTGCCTGAAGGAGAACAAGCCCTATTCGGCCGAGCCGGGACGATGCGGCTAAAGGATCAGAATTGAATTTAATTCCAGATAAAAATTAAAAATAGAAGAAGGGGGCAAAAAATATGCTTTTTGGCCCCTATCTCGTCCAGACCGATCCGCCAAAGCCGCCTGTCTTGGAAATAGCTACCAATTTGTTATTGGACGCTATCTGGAGGACCAGATTGCCGTTTTGCATTACGCTTCCCTTGGGAACGTCAGACCAGTCTGCGTTGATCATATTGCCGCTGATGGCGCCACGCATGACATTAGACCAGTTCGGTGCATTGGGATCCAGCTCACCATACCACCAGACGGTTGTTCCTAACTGGCGAACATAGTAAATGCCGCCGTCATCGCAGTTCCAGACTCCGGTCAGATCTATCAGAGCCGGTGTGCTGCCGGGAATCGTTCCACCCGGACCCATGTCTCCAGGACCCATATCACCTGTGCCCGCGTCACCGGGAGTCGAACCACCGGGTGTTGTGCCTCCGGGTGCCGAAGCCTTCTGGAAGGTATAGCTGGCCAGATAATTGCTTCTGCCGCTACTGTCCGTGAAGCGATCGTAAGAGTCCACCTTAAGCCGGTTGCCAGAGGGCTTTATAACCAGAGTGGTCTGTGAAAATGATGTAACAAAAACCGCAATCAAGGTATCGGCTCCACTGAGAACGTCAGAGGAGACGTCTGCAGCGAATGCCTGAGCCTGCACCGTTCCCCAATCACAGTCAGTGGGATGACATTTGCCCCAGGCATGTACCTGAGCGTCGGTGCCCATGACGGCAATATCCAAATTGGTTATACCTCCGGTATTGGTATCCACATTTGTCCAGGAACCAGCAAACTGGGCCATGCTGGCAAGACCCCCGGTGGCAGTCAATAAGAGCAGCAGGACTGCTGCCAGGCAAGGATAAAGTAATCTCATATTTTAACCTCTAAGATATTTTTAAACATTTTATCGATTCAATTGTCTCCGATCTTCCTCATAATGGGAAGAATTTCCAGCTTGCTGTACTTTTGCAGGGGTTGAATTTCAGCGATCGTGCCGACAGCACTGATAGATGAACTCTTCTGGAATAAGTCGCTGGATGCATAGTTGCTTCTGCCGCTGTTGTCCGTGAAACGAGTGTATGACTGCACAGATAGCCGGCTGCCCTGGGAACTGATGAAAAGAGTGGTCTCTGAGAATGTAGTAATGAATGTTGCCATCAACGCTCTCGCCTGGCTGACTGGATCAGAGGAGACATCAGGTGTAAAGGCGAAGGCATTAACACCACCCCAGTCGCAATCGTTGGGATGGCATTTGCCCCAGGCATGCACATTGGCGGATGCTCCGGAGATGGCAATGCTTAATTTGGTTATTCCTCCCGTATTCGGGTCAACGTTGTTCCAGTCACCGGCAAACTGAGCCATGCTGGCGGAACAGGTGGACAGCGAAATCGACAATAACAAACACGCTGTCACTAAAGACAGGAAAATCTTCATATTCTAACCTCGCACGAATAATCCGTTTAACAATAGGGCTTCTTGGTATAAATTATTTGGCATATCTCAAGCGGCTCCATCGTGAGCCATTGACCCCGCGTCTTTAGCGAGAAATTGATGATGTATTTTCGGACATTCAGGCAGAAGCCAATGATTCAGATAATTTGATAACAACTAAAAAACGCCAGTAACGAGCAGAATTAGCCGCGGGAAACAACAAACAGTTCTACAGAGATTTAATAAGATAATGGGTCTATACACACGCATGACTTGTGAAGGAGGATGCCAGGGAGGCCCGGGTCCTGGAGATGCGCAGGCTGCACTCAGGAGGGATGCAAGAGCCTGTGGGTAGCCAAGACAGGTGCCGGACGGCCAGGTATTCGTGGCTTCAAATAAATTCAGAATAAGAGACGTGGATACCGAAGATCAGGATATGCTCTATTCCTGCAAGCTTCACGAGGTGGCTCTTTCCCTGAGATGATGGAACGGACGCGGCACGCTTGATTGGCTGCATACATATCTCCACAGGAGTCTACAGCCGCCTGGCTCCATATCGCAACTTCAGCCCCTATGTTAGGGACACCTGGTCACGCGATTACCCATTTTCTCTGGTGCTTGACAGGAAGCTGACAGCTAAAGATACCTTCCAGATAATCATGGACCATTACGAGGGCACGGTATATGATCTGACGACAGGCATGGCTGCCGGTCGCTACGGCAATACTTACCATGATGACGGCCCGTTCGATTCCCACGAGGCCTTCGACGCCGGAGATATCAATCACGGGTCATGGCCAAGGCCGGCATCCGCCATCTTCTGCAACACCAGACCTGCCAGAGTGGGCTTATTGGGAAATAGCGGAGGAGCGCTCTCAAGGAGGAGAGCTTCAGACATCGGGGGCTGCGGACACGCAAAGTCCCCGGCAACCGCTGCTGGGGCCGCTCTCCATAAAGTGATAATGGAATTGGCGGATGCAGGATTGCGCTGCCACTACGATTGGCTCTTCAGCCCTAAAATCTCGTCGGCCTTAACGCCCACCAGCTTCCAGACGGAGCTTTTCTCTTCCTGAAGCAAGACCTCCACCGGCTCCTGCGGTGAATGGCCTAAAGCGGAGAGGACACTGGAAGAGAGAGATTTGCTTTTGATCAGGTGCACAAACCTCTCCCGCACCGCCCTCTTTAGCCCGGCGTCCTCCACCTGCACCAGCCGCCCGGGTAGCGCCACGAAGCTGAAGGCGGAAAGATCAGGAGAAAAGTGCTCTATCTCCACAGTCACGAAGGGATTGTCCCGGAAGTACTGCACCTTTTTGCCGTAGTTAGTGGAAAGGAAATACATGAACCGGCCATCAAAAACATAGAGAAACGGCGCGATGTAAGGATGCGTCTCGCCCTTAAAAGCAATGCGACAGACATATTGCTCCTCCACCAGACCATCGTATTCCGCCTTTCCCATGCGGGGCATTTTGAAGATTTCTTCAGGCATTTCAATCTCCTCCGAGAAGAGCTGCCTAATAGGTTTCTTTTGATACATGAAAAAGATTTCGAAGAGATTACTTTCGCCCCGCATGCATATCGGTTATAACCTTAAGGTTTACAGATAATGCCAATGGTCACCCTGGAGAAGATTGCCCACCTGGCTGAAGAGTGCAGATTCGACTCAGTAGGCCCGGCCCAAAGCCCGGCCATGATGGATGTGGACACAAAGAAGCTGCGTACTCTGGGAGAAGGCACGCGGCATGATGTATGCGCATCCACATTTTCGCCACGCGAGGAGCCTCTGCCCGGAATTTGCCATGCCTTCACCCAGGACGGCAGATGCGTCAGCCTCTTCAAGACCCTTTACACCAATCATTGCACCCATCAGTGCAGCTACTGCACCAATGCAGCAAACTGCAGCAGCAAAGCAAAAGCCTTCACCTATACCCCGGAAGAGCTGGCCAAGATCACCCTTTCCCTTTACCGGTCGAATTATATTGAAGGGCTCTTTCTTTCCTCAGGCGCGGGCCGTGATGAAGGCAGCATCATGGAAAAGATGGTCGAGACCGTGCGGCTCTTGCGCCAAAAATTCGCGTTTTCCGGATACATCCATCTCAAGGTTCTGCCAGGATGCTCCCGGGCTCACATCCAGGAAGCCGTAGATCTGGCGGATCGGGTCAGCATAAATTTAGAAGCGGCATCTGCCTCGCTCATGAGTGAGATCTGTGCTACCAAGAACTATGGGAGCGACATACTGCAAAGGCAGATATATATTCGCGACATGAAAATGAAGCCCATAGCAGGCAAGACCGTTCTGCCTGCCGGCCAGACAACACAGCTTGTGGTAGGTGCAGCCGGAGAGAGCGATGAGGAGATCTTCAAAAGAGTTCTTTATGAGTACAACGAAATTGGGGTTAAGAGGGCCTACTACAGCGCATTTTCCCCTCAGGGGGGCACGCCCTTTGAGAACAAAAAGGCCCAGCCGCTGTGGCGAGAGCACCGACTCTACCAGATGGACTGGCTCTATCGTGTCTACCACTTCCGGCCGGACGAGATTTGCCATGCCTTTGATGAGAATGGGCTTCTCCCAAACGCCGATCCCAAGACGGCCATCGCTGGAGAGTTCATGGACAAGCCACTGGACCCAAATACGGCTGCATTCCGTGAGTTGCTGAAAGTGCCGGGCATCGGGCCCAAGAGCGCGCAAAAGATTGTAGCCTTTCGCAAAAGGCAGCCGATTGCGTCCAAAGCAGATCTGTCGGCCATGGGCATCCGGATCAAGAGAGCAGCACCATTTCTGAAGATCAACGGCTGGAGAGACACAACTCTGGAGATGTGGCAGGCTTGAAGGTTCCGGACAACTTCCTCTACTACCTCTCCCTGCATAAGGACTGCAATGAGAGGCTTCTTGCCAGGGCAGAGCACCTCCGAACAGAGGACGTGGAAGTCTGCATTCATCCCGACGCTGCCAGCATAAAAAAAATGGTCAATGCCGTTATGGGTGAGACACACCGGATGAAGGCATTTGTGAGGCTGCAGCCCCTTGGCACACAGGTGCTTTATGGCTTTTTAAAGCCCAAACACAAAATAGGAGAGCACATCTGCGATCACTTTGCCCGCAGGAACGCCGGGATAATAGTAGTACTGGGAAACGGAAGCGAGAGCTGGATCTCGCTTTGCCGGGATGGCAGGATATGGCAGGATCACGGTATGGGACTGAATGAGAGCCTTGAGAAGCTGAAGAAGACACTGCATGAAAAAGAGAAGGAGACTGACCTGCCGGTCCAGGATGCAAGAGGCCTCTGGCAGGTTTACTATGACAGCCAGTACTGTCCGGATAGAAAAAACCTGACGGCCTTTCACAAGCACATGCCCAAAAGAGATCAGCAGGCTGCGGGTTTGCGGCTGATGCAAAATAAGAGAAATGCGACTTTAGAGGACTTTCTGAGCGGTTGAAAGAGACTGGTTCAAAAAAGAGAAGATAATAGGAGATAATCTTACTGTTGCCTCTTTCGCAGTGCTACTGCTGCCAGACCGATCATGGCCATAGCCGTAAATGCCAGGAAACCAGGTTCCTGTTTTGTGGCTTCCGCAGACATTGTTTCGTTTTCGAATTCGCTGATCCTCATCCCTTCTGCGGGCATTGCAACCGCTTCATCGTTGACGAATGCTCCCGCCCTCGTTCCTCTGGCTGCCAGACGCTCCTTTTCTCCCATCATCGTCGTGGCATTGAGCTGCACATAGTCCTGGCCTTGGCCTACGATCGTGGAATTGCTCCATATGAGGACATCAACCACGTAGTTGTACCTGTCAGGAACTGTGAGGTTGACACCCCTGATGACCGTCTCATCGGGAGCGATGATCCCGGTGTTGCTCCACTGCTTGTCTGCCACCAGCTTTGAATCAATGTCGGTGGCTTTGAGCATCAGTTTATAATCCCGGCTTGCTTTGGCTCCAAAGTTGGTCACATAGATGTCGCTCTGGATGACCACTTTATCCTCAGCCGCCTTTCGCACCAGGAAGTCGATGCCGTCGATCCTCAGGCTGATCGCCTTGCTGTCGGCGGGAAGGCTCTCCAGATCGTAAACCGTCCTGTATCCCCGGTCCACCTCTTTATCATCCTCAAAGAGAATGGCCTCAAGACTGTAGCCGCCCTTCTTGGGAAGTGTCAAGGTTGAAGTGACATTAACGGTCTTATCCGGCGCGATTTTGCCGATAAATGTCGTGGTCTGGTTGACAAGGAAGTCTCTATCCGTGCTGGTGGCCTTCAGAAGCAAGGATGTGTTTTTGCTTATCTTTGCAGCCGGCCCCTCTTCAGAGTTCTTGATATAAGTCGTGACCTTCAATTCGACCGTTGATGTCGTTATCTGGCCGGGAACAATTTCCAGGTTCGTGACCGATAACGGCTTTATTTCCGATTTTTCAGTGCAGCCGCTTAAGGCGGCCACAGAAATCATAGCCAGCAATATCAACAATGATGCAGCCTTATTTTGGAGCATAATCTTTCCCTCACACCCTGTATAATCCTAAATCTATTTAAAAATTTGGCATAATTCCGTTAATTTATCTCTTTTGCCCTTGTGCGAAAAATGCTTCCGCTCTTCGAAGGCAAGAAGCTCGCTGCCACGGCCAGAATGGGACCCATAATCAGACCCGAGCCGGCCAGCAGGGCGAGAGTACCAATAACGGCCAAAAGGATTCTTTGCAGTAAACCAGCCTCGCCTCTGGCCAGACGGATAGCCGCCACGCCTAAAAAAGCATGAAAAACAGCTATGGCCGCTGTGATGTATACCTCTGGCCCAAATGGAGCGCGAGTGAGATTGAATACCATCTGGGTGAAGACGGAGGCGCTACTGGCCAGGAAGAAAAACCCAGCCAACAATCCAGCCAGGCAAAATGATGTGCGTCGAGAGCCGCGCCAGAAGAACAGGAGAGCCAGGATCTCTGCCACCAAATAGGGAATGAGTATAAGCCCCAGGCTCTGGCCCTCCCAGAGGTAAACTGATATGAGCCGCATAGGCGCGGTAATCCTCTCCGAGAAGCTTGACTCCTCCCGATAGCCCACCGCCAATCCGTAATGTCCGATAGTGTTATTTGCGCCGCTTATGCCAGCATTAATACCATTAGAAGAATTGCGGAAGATCGCCGCATAGTAGCGAGCCGATTTTGGTGCGGATATATTTATCTCCGCAATTTCTTTGAAACTGCTGGGCCCGAATGGCTCGTAGACAGCATTGGCATCTCTCTTGCCATCCGCAGCCATGATTTTAAGGCCGGAGGCTTCCCCCGACCGGAGAAGGGACGGGGCCAACTGCCCTGGTGGCTGACCACTCGTATTCAATCCCGGACCCAGGAGCGCCAGGGCGGGAAGAAAATCCCCTTCTTTTGCATCGGAGGATTTTAAGAGAGAGAGATAGATTCGCTCGCCCGCCTCCAGATCGAAGCTATAGTAAGCTATGGTATCCTTCTCAAGAGTGCCATAAACCGCCCAAGACTTGGCCGGATCGGGTATGTGCATGGCAGAAGATATGTTCTCATTTCCCTCAGCCATGAGGGGCACGTGGGCGGAAGACGGAAAAGCAACGGATAGCAGGACCAGCAAAGCGACAAAGTAGATGGGGCTTGATTTCACAGAGATGCTTAACAACCCGATCAGTAATCAATATTTCGGCCTTGGCCAATGAACAGATCATGGATCTCAATGGGACCATTTTGCTTTTAAAATCGTTATGACGAATGATAGATGAGCACGGCAGCGATCTGCAGCTTGGCCTTTCAGGGCGCATAGTAGCCCCATCGACCATGCAGCATGGCTAAGTCAGATTAAGATAATAGTAATTAGGGAGCTCTGGCTCCAGTTAAAGTTACAAAAGAAATTTAGGTGAGCACGGCAGCGATCTGCGGCTTGCCGCAATTTCTGGCGCACAGTAGCCCCATCAACAGTGCAGCATGGCTAAGTCAGATTAAGATAATAGTAATTAGGGAGCTTTAGCTC
>JBAQXX010000033.1:0-45569 GCA_049299735.1 Methanothrix sp.
TCAAGCTCAATTTGGCTACTATTCACGGCCCAAAGGATGAAATGTTCAATATCTGCAAGGAGTGCCTGGACCTGGCACATCAAGCCTATATCGATAAGGATTTCCTGGCTGTCAAGGCTGGATCCGATGCCGCGCCCCACGGCGCGCACGGGGATGCGCACGGAGCGCATCACTGAAATCCCGAATTCAATTTTCACATGAAATCAACCTTGAGCGAAGAAAAGGTTAGAGGCATCTTCTCCTCCTGCCAAAAAGAATGCGATGTACTGATCGCTCTCTTAAAGATGGTCGTCCCCAACTGGGACGAGGTAGAGTATATTCTAGAGGGCAGGCCGCACATGGGTGCAGAGGGATGGCATGCCGTCTATGAGCTCTTCTGCAAGTTCAATGAAGAGCATCCTGGAGAGTGCACATTTCCTGGCGGTATATGGCTTTCCATGGGTTTTACAAAGGACGAGAGTCTAGGGGCATGGCAAGTGGACTGCTCGAAAATGAAATTCGCTTTGAAAAATGGATAAAAAGCAACTCTTCTTATGCCGCCAGTGGTTCGAGGATTATGCTGCCAGCTTCCACTGCCTCGATGTCGAGGTCGAAAAGAACATGGACCTCAAGCTGCAGCACACATCTCGGGTCTTTGAGAATATCAAAAGAATCGCCGGTACGCTGGACATGCAAGAAGAGGATATGGCTTTGGCCGAGGCTATTGCTCTCTTTCACGATGTGGGCAGATTTGAGCAGATGCGAGTCTACGGCACATTCAACGACCGGATTTCCGCGGATCATTCTAAGATCGGCCTGCGGGTCCTCAACCGATCTGGGGTTCTCTCCATCCTGCCTGCAAATGAAAGAAATCTGATTCGAAAATGCATCTGGAACCACAACAAGTACCAGCTCCAGGCCTCGGATAAAGCCGATTTTCTGCTCTTTTCCAGATTGATCAGGGATGCCGACAAGCTGGATATACTCGGCATTATCCTGGAGCACTTTGATACGAGAGAGCAGCATCCCAACCAGGCACTGGACCTTGGCATGGTTGATGAATCCGATCTCTCTCCAGATGTGATCTCTGACGTAGTGCAGGGAAGGATGGTGAGGATTGCCGGGATGAGGACGCTCTTAGACATGCGTATGATGTACCTGAGCTGGATCTTTGATATTCACTTTCCATTTACTCTGGCTTGCATAAAAGAGAAAGGCTACCTGAAGAGACTTATGGCCGGAGTACCGGATGACGCAAATAGCGAGCGTGCGAAGGATTCTTTACGAGCGTATCTGCAAAAGAGATGCGAGATGTACATCTAAGCGACGGATGTATATTTTATCTGCAGGCATGTACCATCATTATTTAGGCTTGAAAGGAAAGGTCTTGAAATAGGTGAAATAGAATGAGAAACATTATAATTTCCGCTTTAGTCTTATTTGCACTGGTCTACAGCTGCTGCTCTCTGGAACCCGTTTCTATCAACCAGGAGACAGGCATGTCTGTTCTGGCGAGCATTACTCCTAATTCGACCAACCTGTCGGATGCGAACAGCAGCATCAACCAGAGTCTGAACAACCAGACCAAGATCAATAGCAGCAAATCAGGAACCGGGTTATGGAGCTGGGGAACTATTCCAGCCGGCTACGTGCTTGATAAAAACGGCACCTTGACCAGACTGACTGATGAGGAATGGAAACCCTCTATCTGAAGGGGTGCATTCGAAAATGTTGGGGCGCAGGAAGGGCGCTGTGCTGATGTTTGCTGTGGGCGTCACCGCTCTGCTCTTAGGATGGCATTTTTTCTCGGATAGCCCATCCTCCGGGCAATGGACAGTATCCGATGAAGGTTTTTTAGGGTACAAAGTCTCCATGCCCCAATATAATCTGAGCCCGCCCGAGGATGACGGCAACAGCACCCTTTCGGCAGTCTCCTTCCAGAGCCGTGATACGAAAATCGCAGCACTCTTGAGAATTCCCGGGCCGGATGCAAAGGGATCTAATCTGAGCATTCCCGGCATTGTGCTCCTGCCCGGTGCCACCGTCAGCAAAGAGGCAGAGCAGAATCTGGCCAAACACCTGGCCGATCTGGGATTTGCCAGCATCACCCTTGACCAGAGAAATCTGGGGGCAGTTGATGCAAAAGCCGATCTGCAGATGTTTTTAAAAGGCATTGAGCCGACCGAACATAGAATGGTTTACGATGCCTTGGCCGCAGCCGAGATACTTCGCAGCCTGCCTGAGATCGACCCTGAGCGCATCATCTATGCCGGAGAGAGCAACGGAGGCCGCTTTGCCATCATGGCCTGTGCCCTGGACCCGGCCGCTAAAGGCGTTTTGGCCATCAGCACCTGTGGCTACGGAACTGATGCTGCCATCGCGTCGGCTGGGGTAGTGGATAAGAATATGGTTCGGTTCTACCGGTCCATCGATCCCGAGACCTACCTGAGCAGGATCGCGCCTCGTCCGCTTGTCATGATTCATTCCCGCAATGATACAGTCATACCTTACCATTTGGCAGAGCAGACCTATGCCCTGGGAGTGCAGCCAAAGAGATTGCACACTGTCGGCTGCGCCACGCACGGCTACTGCGCACAGATGAGCGGGGCGGTGGAAGAGGAACTGAGGAGCATGGCCGCATGATTCACTCAATCGGGACAAACTACTTAAAAAATAGACACATATATCTTTCCAGATAGCAGGTGCAAGAAATACATGACTGAAGGCGAACCCGTAAGGCTGAAGGTTTCCGAGGCCAATCAGGGCGATGTGGGAAAAGGCATAGTCAGGATTGGCGAGGATTTCCTGGAGAAGATAGACGCACGTCCCTTAGATGTAGTGGAGCTGTTAGGTTCAAGGCCAACGGCGGCTTTGGCTGTCAGTGCCTATTCTCAGGATCAGGGCCTGGACATGATCAGGATGGACGGCCTGATCAGATCCAACGCCGGAACGAGCATAGGTCAGTATGTGGAGGTCAGAAAGGCGGTCTGGAACGAGGCAAAGCATGTGACGCTGGCCCCAGTCACGCAAGGGATGCAGATCTTTGCTCCCGGAGACGTCCTCACAAAGGTCTTCAATGGCCGGCCGCTGACAAGGGGAGATGTCATCTCCACCACCAGCGTCCGAAAGCCGCCACCCGACTCCATGGGCCGGGAAACTATGTTCGAGGAGATATTCCGCGGCTTTTTAGGGGCTCAAGCCTTTGGCCTGGGCGAGATCAAGCTGAGAGTGGTATCCACCAGCCCGGGTGGAATTGTCAAGATCACGGAAGGAACCGACATTGAGCTTTTGCCTCAGGCTGTAGAGACTCCGGAGCGCTCTGTGCCGTCTGTAGTTTACGAAGACGTTGGCGGCTTGAAGCCGGTAATAACCAAGGTCAGGGAGATGATCGAGCTTCCCCTCAAGCATCCCGAGCTCTTCGACCGTTTGGGGATTGATCCGCCCAAGGGCGTTCTCCTGCACGGACCGCCCGGCACAGGAAAGACCATGCTCGCCAAAGCCGTGGCCAATGAGAGCGACGCTTACTTCATAAGCATAAACGGGCCGGAGATCATGTCCAAGTATTACGGTGAGAGCGAGAAGGCGCTGCGCGATCTATTCGAAGAGGCGGAGAAGAACACGCCTGCCATCATCTTCCTGGATGAGCTGGATTCCATCGCCCCAAAGAGAAGCGACGTTACCGGCGAGGTGGAAAGGCGCGTTGTAGCTCAGCTCTTATCCCTCATGGACGGCCTGAAAGAGAGGAAGAACGTAATAGTAATCGGCTCCACCAACCGGCCTGAGGCTTTGGATATGGCTCTTCGCCGGCCGGGCAGATTCGACCGGGAGATTGAACTTGGCGTTCCCGATATGGATGGGCGCATGGAGATCTTCCAGATCCACACGCGAGGCATGCCCTTGCACGAGGATGTAGTCCTGGAGGACTTTGCCAAAAGAACCTACGGCTTCGTGGGCGCGGATATCTCTGCCGTGGGCCGGGAGGCGGCTATGAATGCCCTGCGCCGCATCCTTCCTGAGATCGACCTGGAAGAGCCGACCATTCCCAAGGAGATCTTAGACCGGCTCATTGTGCAAAAGGACGACTTTGAGGCGGCCATGCGGGAGGTTTCCCCTTCTGCTATGAGGGAGATTTTGGTTGAGGTTCCAAATGTCAGCTGGGATGACATTGGCGGCCTGGAGTCCGTCAAGCAGCTTCTTGTGGAGGCAGTGGAGTGGCCGCTGCGAAACGCCGAGAGCTTCCGCCGGCTGGGCATTGATGCACCCAAGGGAATCCTGCTCTACGGGCCGCCGGGCACAGGCAAGACCATGCTGGCCAAGGCGGTAGCCAATGAGAGCGAGGCCAACTTCATCACCGTCAAAGGATCTGCGCTTCTCTCCAAGTGGTATGGTGAGAGCGAGAAGAGAGTGGAAGAGATCTTCAAAAAAGCAAGGCAAGTGGCGCCGGCTATCATCTTCCTGGATGAGCTGGATGCGCTGGTGCCCGTGCGCGGTGGTAGCGCAGGCGAGCCGCATGTCTCTGAGCGCATTGTAAACCAGCTTTTGAGCGAGATGGACGGCCTCGAGGAATTGCACGGAGTAGTAGTAATAGGGGCCACCAACCGGCCGGATATCATCGATCCTGCGCTTCTGCGGCCAGGGCGCTTTGACGAGCTGATACTGGCTCCTGTGCCGGACAAGGAGTCACGCAGCAAGATCTTCCAGGTGCACCTGAAAAAAGCGCCTCTGGCTGACGATATCAACATCGACGAGCTGATCGGCCTCACTGATCAATACACTGGCGCCGATATCGCTGCAGTGGTGCGCAAAGCCGGCCGCCTGGCTTTGCGGGAGGATATGGCCGCAGAGAAGATCGGCCAGAAGCATTTCCTGGCGGCACTCCAGGAGATCGGGCCTTCGGTCACTGCCGACACCATGAAGTATTATTCGAAATTGGGAACGGAACTGCGCAAGAAAGCCTCAAGGGAAGTGGAGCGCGGGGATATTTACGCCTGAAGGGGGCCGTCTGGCCCCGGCCATTAATTTATTTTTTGAGATACATTTTTAATGAGCACTGCATATTGCTAATGCCATGACGCCTGAAGAAGCTGCGAGGCAGAAGATTGATGAACTTCTGACGCAGGCTGGATGGAAGATTCAGGACTTTCATGATCTGAACCTGGGAGCTGCTTTGGGCGTAGCGGTCCGCGAATTTCCTCTGCAATCAGGCTTTGCGGATTATCTTCTATTCATAGATCGTGAGGCAGTGGGAGCCATTGAAGCAAAACCCGAAGGCACCACTTTGAGCGGTGTGGAGGAGCAGACTGGAGGCTACCTTTCCGGGCTTCCTGAGGAGATTCCACACATAAGTAATCCACTTCCTTTCGGATACGAGAGCACAGGTACTGAGACCTTTTTTGTAGATATGAGAGACCCAAATCCCCGCTCCCGCCGGGTGTTTGCTTTTCATAAACCACAGACCCTAAAAGGCTGGCGAAATCAGGGAGAAACGCTGAGAGCAAGGCTCAAGGAGCTGCCCGCTCTGGCGAGAGGAAACCTGAGAGATTGCCAATCGGAGGCCATAACTAATCTGGAGCGGTCCTTCGCAGCGGCCAAGCCAAGAAGCCTCATCCAGATGGCAACCGGAAGCGGAAAGACCTTCGCTGCGGTGAGCTTCATCTACCGGCTGATCAAATTCGGCAATGCCAGGCGGGTGCTTTTCCTGGTGGACAGAAGAACGCTGGGTGAGCAGGCACTCACCGAGTTCAAACAGTATGTCACTCCGGACGACGGACGAAAGTTCACTGAGCTATACAATGTACAGCACCTTACCTCCAACACCCTGGACCCGGTGTGCCGGGTTTGCATTACTACTATCCAGAGGCTTTACTCCATGCTGCGGGGCGAAGCAGAGCTTGACACTGAGATTGAGGAGCAGTCGCTTTTCGATGTGACGCCCATAGAAGGGCAGCCGCTGGAGATCGCTTATAATCCAGAGATTCCTGTGGAGACCTTTGATTTTGTGATCACCGATGAGTGTCATAGATCCATCTACAATCTCTGGCGGCAGGTGCTGGAGTACTTTGACGCCTTCCTGGTGGGAATGACAGCTACGCCATCAAAACAGACTCTTGGCTTCTTCAATCAGAATCTTGTCATGGAGTACAACCACGAAAGAGCAGTGGCCGACGGGGTTAACGTTGGCTACGAAGTTTACAGGATCAAGACCGAAATCTCCGAGCGAGGCAGCAAGGTCGAGGCGGGCTACTACATCGATATCCGGGACAAGCTGACCAGGGAGAAGCGCTGGGAGATGCTCGATGAGGATCTGGAGTATTCGCCCCGGCAGCTTGACAGGAATGTGGTGGCCACCGACCAGATAAGGACTGTCATCAGGACCTTCAAAGAGAAGCTGCCTGAGATCTTTCCGGAAAGAGCCGTTGTTCCCAAGACGCTCATCTTTGCCAAGGACGATTCTCATGCCGAGGATATCGTCAGGATAGTGCGAGAGGAATTTGGCAAAGGAAACGATTTCTGCAAAAAGATCACCTACAGAACTCAGGAGAAGTCCAGCACGCTCATCTCCAATTTTAGAAACTCCCCCAATCCGAGGATTGCGGTAACTGTTGACATGATCTCCACGGGCACGGACATCAAGCCTCTGGAGTGCCTGATCTTCATGAGGGATGTCAAGTCCCAGGTCTACTTCGAGCAGATGAAGGGACGGGGAACGAGGACAATTTCACCCACTGATTTGGAATCTGTCACGCCGGGTGCTCGCTACAAGACCCATTTTGTGATTGTGGATGCCGTGGGAGTATGCGAGAGGGACAAGACGGATACCAGGCCACTGGAGCAAAAGAAGAGCGTGTCCTTCGAAAAGCTGGTGAAATCGGTGGCCCTGGGCGTTCGCAGCGAGAAGACCCTGACAACGCTGGCGGGGAGGCTGGCCAGGCTGGATCGGGAGCTTTCCGAGAAGGACCGATCGGACCTCAAGAAAGCGGCTGGAGATAAACCGCTGAAGCAGATCATGAACGACCTTCTTGACGCTATCGATCCCGACAAGCATCAGGCAAAGGCCAGGGAGATCTTCCAGACTGAGACTCCAAGTGCAGAGCAGGTCAAGTCGGCTGCCAAGGAACTGGCTAGGGCAGCGTGTCTTCCTTTTGACTATCCCAAATTCAGAAATGCCTTGATCGACATCAAGAAGAGAAATGAGCAGATCATCGATGAGCTATCCAAAGACGTGGTGCTTTTTGCGGGGGGCGACACCGGAGCGACGGAAAGGGCCCACAGAATCACGGATAGCTTCAGGAACTTCATCGAGGAGAATAAAGACGAGCTGACGGCGCTGCAGATCATCTACGGCAAGCCCTATGGAAAGCGCCGCCTAACTTACGAGGAGATCAAGCAACTGGCAGAGGCCATTGAAAAGCCGCCCTACCACCTCACACCTGATCTTGTCTGGCGGGCTTACGAGTATCTGGAGAAGTCTAAGGTCAAAGGCGCAGGGCCGCAAAAGCTGCTCACCAATATCATATCTCTGGTGCGCTTTGCCCTGGGAGAGAGCCCGATCCTTCAGCCGTTCACGCAGACGGTAGACGAGCGCTTTGCAGCCTGGATGGCTATGCAGGAGCGGACGGGGCAGAGGTTCACGCCTGAGCAGGCGGAGTGGCTGGAGATGCTCAAAGAGCACATCGCTACGAGCCTGCGAATTGATGTGAACGACCTGGAGCTGGCGCCTTTTTACGAACGGGGCGGGCCGGTGAAGGCCTACAAGCTCTTCGGGCCGGGGCTTGGCGGGATGCTGGAGGAGCTGAATGAGGCACTGGCTGGATGAGCCTGCAAAGAATAAGAATGACGAGAAAGAACCGGACACGAAAACGCTTCAGAAAATGTGAAATGCTATGACCGCATCGTTTTTAGAGGGGTAAAACATGAGCGACCAGGTAGAGCCTGTCCGTGAGAAGATAATACAGATCCTGCATAGGAATGATGTAAAGAAAGCATCTTTTTTCGGCTCTATCGTAAGAGGTGAGATGACCGAGGAGAGCGATGTGGATCTCCTGGTCGAATTTGAAGGCAAAAAGAGCCTTCTGGATCTTGCCCATTTGAAGAATGAGCTGGAGGATGCCATAAGCAGGCGAGTGGATGTTCTAACGTACAAATCGCTGCATCCCCGTCTCAAAGAAAGAATTCTGGCCGAGCAAGTACCGATAATATGAAGAAAGATCCAGAAAATAAAGGACTATTTCAGTAGTGAGGCAAAGTGAACGAGCAAGAGCTGCAGCAAATTCTCGAAGAAGGCGAAGGCCAGAAGATCGAGTTCAAGGAGTCCCTGGCCAACCTGGACAAAGAGCTGGTAGCTTTTGCCAACGCCTCCGGCGGCAGGATACTTGTAGGCATCACCGATGGCCGGAAGATCAAAGGAGCAAAGATCTCCAACCGGCTCAAGTCTCAGGTTCAGGATGCTGCCGGCAATTGCGATCCAAAGGTAGATATCGAGCTTTTGAGCTTCGAGGACGTTCTGATCATCGTCGTCAAAGAGGGAGAGGACAAGCCCTACAAGTGCGGCTCCGGATTTTACCGGCGGGTGGGCCCCAACTCGCAGAAACTCAGCCGCAATGAGATCATCGAATTTCTCAAGGATGAGGAGAAGATCCGGTTCGACGATCTGCGCAATTCTCAGTTCGTTTATGATGAGCACTTCGATTCCAAAAAGCTGGACCGATTCCTGCGCCTGGCAGGCATATCGAAGGTCATGGACGACCAGTCGATCCTGTTGAACCTGGGAGCAGCGGAGCGGCTGGAGGACGGCAGGTTAGTCGTAAACAACACCGGGATTCTCTTCTTTGCCAGGAACCTGGACTACATCTACCCTCATGCCGCAGTGACCTGCGCACTCTTTCAGGGAACGGATAAATTTACGGTGCTGGACCGGCGGGACTTCAACGAGGACCTGATGAGCAACATCGACGGGGCCATGAACTTCCTCAAGAGGTACATCGCCGTGCGCTACGAGATGACAGGTGAGGCCAGGAGGCGGGAGGTGCCGGAGCTTCCCTACGATGCCCTGCGAGAAGCGATCATCAACGCAGTGGCCCACCGGGATTACTTCGAGCGGGGAGCCAACGTCATGGTGGAAATCTACGACGACCGGATCGAGATTTACAATCCGGGAGGGCTGCCCAGGGGCCTCTCGCCAGAGAGCTTCGGCAAAAGAAGCGTGCTGAGAAATCCGAAGATAGCGGGAATGCTGCACCGGGCGGATTATATCGAGAAGATGGGCACGGGTGTAAGGAAGATGCAGCGGCTCATGAGCGAGGCAGGGCTTTTGCCGCTGGAGTTCACGTTCACGAGCTTCTTCACGGTTACGTTCAGGAAGCCTGCTGTTGCGATAAAAGAGAAAATAGTCGGCGAAGGCTTAGGCGAAGATTTCGCCAATAGCTTCGGTCTCAAGTTCGGCATAAAAGGAGAGAAGCTCATCCGAATGGTGAAGATGCTGGAGATACTCCACAGAGGCAATAAGATCGATGCCCAAGTTGCAGAAATTCTGGGTGCAAAAAGGAGAACGTTTGCTTACGATATCGAATTTCTTCGAGGTGAAGGGCTCATCGAATTTATCGGTGCACCTAAAACCGGACGATATGTGCTGACTGAAAAAGGAAATAAGCTAATATCCGAATTAGGGAAGCAAGATTTACCCTAAAAAATAAGCCGCATCAGAATGTCCCTATGGAAAATTGCACGATAGTTTGCATAGTAAATTGCACAGTAAATTGCATAGTAAATCCCATGCGACTGGCAGGAATCCGAAGGTGTGTTAGACATAATATGCATTCAACCGGAAAGGCTCTGGAAGCGCGAAGCGAGGCGCTGGCAAGATGATTGAAGCCAAGTTATCTGAGCTGCCAAATGGCTGGGTTTGTACGAAGCTAGAGGTTCTCGCTGAAAAAATAAATCCAGGTTTCCCCTCGGGCAAGCATAACAAGGAAAACAGAGGCATTCCACATATCAGACCAATGAATATCTCCCTGAAAGGAGAGATAGACCTAGCAAATGTAAAATACGTTGAAACATCAAATTATGAATCATTGCTAAAAGGAGATGTATTATTTAACAACACTAATAGCCCAGAAATGCTAGGAAAAACCACGTATTTAAAGCAGGATACTTGCTGGGCCTATTCTAACCATATGACGCGGATTAGATTGTCCCCGCAATTCTTGGAGCCTGCTTGGATAGCTTATTATCTCCATCACCTCTTTTTAAAAGGCTTCTTCAAAATGAACTGCGTGCATCACGTAAATCAAGCAAGCATAAATTCAGGATTTTTATCACAAAAAGTTCCGGTTCCCCTCGCCCCTCTTCCCGAGCAGCGCCGCATCGTCGCCCGCATCGAGAAGCTTTTCAGCCGCCTGGACGCCGGGGTCGCGGCGCTGCAGAGGGCCAAGGCCCAGCTCCGGCGCTACAGGCAGGCGATCCTCAAGGCGGCGGTGGAGGGCAGGCTCACGAAAGAGTGGCGCAAAGCGCACCCGGAGGTCGAGCCTGCTGAGAAGCTGCTGGAGCGAATACTTGCTGAGAGACGGAAAATATGGAAAGAGAGACTTTCTATAGATGGAAAAGACCATCGCCAATTCAACTACAAAGAACCAGTTCCACAGTTCCCGTCAGATTTAGGACCTCTACCGAAACGATGGATTTGGGCAAGCTATGATGTTCTGACGAGCTTTATTACAAGTGGTTCTCGCGCCTGGAAAAAATTCCTGGGCAAAGGGGATGCAGTTTTCATTTTACTTCAAAATCTACGTGAAAGACAGCTAATTTTAGATAACCCAACCTTCATCGACGCACCAGAAGGCGCCGAAGCAGATCGAACTCGTATTTTAAACGGGGATATTCTAATTTCTATCGTTGGCAATACAGGCATTACGTGTTTGGTACGGGAAATTGGCGACGCGTATGTATCTCAAAGCGTCGCTCTAACCAGGCCCATAAATCTGATCAATTGAGAATTTTTGGAATTCTATTTCTCAAGTGAGATCTGTCAAAATTTTTTCAAAGAAAAGGATTACGGAATGGGAAGAGGGCATTTATTGTTATCTCATATTAGAGAGACACCAATTGCCTTGCCACCTATCACCGAGCAAGATGAAATTATTCGAGAAATTAAGCTTCGATTTTCCGCAACGTATGACTTGGAAAAAGCGATCGATAAGAGCCTAACTCGCGCCAATCACCTCCGCCAGTCCATCCTCAAGCGCGCCTTCGAGGGCAGGCTCGTCCCCCAGGACCCCGGCGATGAGCCCGCCTCCGTGCTCCTGGAGCGGATAGAGGCAGAAAGGGCCAATGCGGCTCCGAAGAGCGGCAGGAAGAATAGTAGTAATAGTGCCAGACAAATGAGGCTGACTCAATGACCGAATCATCTACCATCGTCCAGCGCCTCTGGAACTACTGCAACGTGCTCCGTGACGATGGCGTGAGCTACGGCGACTACGTGGAGCAGCTCACCTACCTCTTATTCCTGAAGATGGCAGACGAGCAGACCCGCCCGCCTTTCAATAAGACTTCCAAAATCCCGCCGGGCCTGGACTGGCAGAGCCTGCTTGCTAAAGATGGAGCCGAGCTGGAAGAGCAATACCGTCGCATTCTCGAAACGCTCGGAAAAGGGCCGGGCATGCTGGGGGTGATCTTTAGAAAGTCGCAAAGCAAGATCCAGGACCCGGCCAAGCTGCGCCGCCTGGTGGAGCTGATCAACGACGAGACCTGGGTGGGCCTGGATGTGGACGTCAAAGGGGCGATCTACGAGGGGCTCCTGGAGAAGAACGCCGAGGACGTGAAAGGCGGCGCAGGCCAGTACTTCACGCCCCGCCCGCTCATCCGGGCCATGGTGCAAGTGGTGCGCCCCAAGCCCGGAGAGACAGTCTTTGATCCGGCCTGCGGCACAGGCGGCTTTTTGCTCGCTGCCTACGACTATCTCTCCGACAGAAAGAGATTCGATCTGGACATAGAGCAAAAGCAATTTCTGCGGCTGCACACTCTGCGAGGAAAGGATGTGGTGGACGGCGTTGTGCGGCTATGCGCCATGAACCTCTACCTGCACGGCATCGGCGGCGAGGAGAGCCCCATCGAGGTGGGCGACTCTCTGATCTCGTATCCTGCCGATCACTACGATCTGGTACTCACCAATCCGCCTTTCGGCAAGAAGAGCAGCGTCACTATCGTCAACGGAGAGGGCAAAGCCGACCGGGAGGCTCTCTCCTACAACCGCCAGGATTTCTGGGCCACAACATCCAACAAGCAGCTCAACTTTTTGCAGCACGTTCGCAATCTGCTCAAGATCAACGGCCGGGCGGCGGTTGTGGTGCCGGATAATGTCCTATTCGAGGGCGGAGCAGGCGAGACTGTGCGGCGAAGGCTGCTGCAGGACTGCGACGTGCACACGCTGCTGCGCCTGCCCACGGGCGTCTTCTATGCCCAGGGCGTCAAGGCCAATGTGCTCTTCTTTGACAGAAAGCCGGCAGGCGAGACGCCATGGACGGATAAGCTGTGGATCTACGACCTAAGAACCAACCAGCACTTCACTCTCAAGACCAATCCTCTCAAGCCGGAGGACCTGCAGGACTTCATCAAATGCTACAACCCAGAGAACCGGCACGACAGATTGGAGACCGAGCGCTTCCGGGCCTTTTGCTATGAGGATCTGGTGAAACGGGATAAAGCCAGCCTGGATATCTTCTGGCTCAAGGACGAGAGCCTGGAGGACTCAGACAACCTACCAGATCCGGCGATCCTGGCGCGTGAGATCGTGGAGAGCCTGGAAAGCGCGCTGGAGCAGTTTCGGGGCATCGAGGACGAGCTGAAAGACTGAAAACAAATGGCGAGCCAGCTCGAAGTGCTGCCCGGTTTGATCAGTTAACCGAGCCCCAACTCAAGGGCACGGGCCCATCTGAGCGTGCCGGCCATGCGGGCGCACGGGCGCGGGCCTGCGCAGGCAAGCGTCCCCGCCTTCCATTGGCATCGTGCACGAATGCGAAGCGAGCCGGGTAAGGCGACACGGGCAGCGTCCAGAAAAAACTGCGTATCCGGTTTAGGCTAAGATTTTTATGATAAATCTGAATATAAGCCTCACATCATATTTATTTACTATCCGGCCCTCTGTAAATTCAGAGGAGAAGATGAAAACCCTTCAAGAGATCGAAAATATTCTTAGAGACCAGAAGCCTATCCTGAAGCAAAGATTCAAGGTCAAAGAGATTGGCATCTTCGGCTCTTTCGTGCGAGGCGAACAAAAAGATACCAGCGATCTCGATTTGCTCATTGATTTTGAGGAGCCGATCGGCCTCATTCGATATGTGGGATTACAGAACTATTTGAGCGACAAGGTGGGAGAGCGAGTGGATCTGGTCACAAAGTCAGGTCTTAAGCCCAGGATAAGCGGGCATATCCTGAAAGAGGTAATTTTCGTATGAAGGTACGGGATTACGCGATTTACATTGAGGATATCATCGAGCATATGAATTATGCAGAAGAATTTATAGAATGCATGACATTTGAAGAATTCGCAAACGATAAAAAGACCGTTCTTTCAGTGACAAAGTGCATCGAGATTGTAGGAGAGGCTACGAAGCATATCCCTGATTCGATTAGAGAAAAATATCCCGAAGTTCCTTGGCGAGAAATGGCGGGAATAAGAGATAGACTTGTCCATGGTTACTTCAAGGTGAACCTTGAGATTGTCTGGATGACTGTGAAAATGGAATTTCCTGAGCTTCAACCCATGATGGAAAATGTATTGGCTGACGTAGACCTCTAACGAAAAGCCAAATACTTATATCAAAAAAGCAGTAAGAGCTATCGAGCCTCTGCCCGAGTCCCTCCTGTCCATCTGAGCGCGCCGCCGCACACGCACAGGCGCGGGCAGAAGCGCATGCCTGCACCCGTGCGCTCCCGCGAGCCGCAGGATTTTTTTGGCTAATCTCGCAAAGCATAGATAGATAAGCAAAAAGAAGGATTCTTGCAGAGGAAGGTTTAGCTCATGACCAACACAGAGAAGTTTCTAAAAGAGGCATTTGCCGGCGAGTCGCAGGCCAATCGCAAGTACAGCGCTTTTGCAGCCAAGGCGGATAAAGAAGGATTTGCCCAGGCGGCCAGGCTCTTTCGCGCCGCAGCGGCAGCCGAAGAGGTTCACGCCGTAAATCATCTGCGGGTCCTGAAAGGCATCAAGTCCACCAAAGAGAACTTGCAGGCGGCCATATCCGGAGAGGACGAGGAATGGGAGGCGATGTATCCGGAAATGATTAAGACTGCACAGGCGGAAGGCAATAAGGCGGCTGAGACATCATTCCACTATGCCAATGAGGTGGAGAAGATTCATTCCCGGCTTTACAGAAAGCTGCTGGGCGATCTGAGCTCCAGCCAGGAGACATTCCCCTACTACGTCTGCCCCTACTGCGGCAATACCGTGGAGCGAGAAGCGCCCGGCGTCTGTCCCGTCTGCGGGGCCGAGGGCAAACTGTTCATGAGAGTGGATTGATTCCTTTTTTAGAGAGGAGGCGAATAGGCAGGTCTCCTCTCGCCCTACAATTTCATAAGCTTTGACGCCCATAGGACATTACTATGAGCAATGATTTGAAAAATGACGTACTGAAGAACATCTATTCCCGCCGCTCAGTCAGGGACTATCTTCCCGATGATGTGCCGGACGATGTAATCCGGGAGCTGATCTTGGCCGGGACCTATGCCCCAAGCGCAGCCAACAAGCAGCCCTGGCGCTTCGTGGTGATAAAGAATAGAGTGCTGATAAAGAAGCTCTCCGGCAAAGCCAAAGAGCTGTGGATGGAGCAGGCGGCCAAATCCTCCCAACCGGAATTGAAAAGTCTCGCCAGTATGGTGTCCCGGGAAAAATTGGATCAGAAAGCCCCCAAGAGAGATGAAGATGTGGTACTGAAGTGGATAAAATAGCGAACGGACAAGGAATGCGTGGGAGAAGTCCGAATTGACGACTGATAAAATGCATAAAGATGAAGGGAAGGACAATTCAATCCGGGTCGATCTTGTGCGATCCTGGCAAGAAGAGCAGATCGTGGATCTCTATCGAGCCGCAGGCTGGTGGATAGAAGGGATGGATGCCGGCCGAATCAACGATCTTATCCGGGGAAGCTTTCTATTCGCCGTGGCGATTGATATTTCTACAGGCAGGGCCGTGGGAATGGGCCGTGTGATATCCGATGGGATTGCTGATGCGTATATTCAGGATCTGGTGGTGCAGACCGACAAGAGGAGCTGGGGAGTGGGGAGGATGATTCTCACCAAGCTTTTAGAGGAGTGCAAATTTCGCAAGATCACCTGGATAGGTCTAATAGCGGAACCAGGAAAAGAGGATTTTTATAGGTCACTGGGATTTTCACCCATGTCCGGACATGTGCCCATGCTCTTTCATGAGGAGGCAAAAGGATGCTGAGCGCCGCAGACTTCAAGCCCGTCAAACTCTCGGACCGTGA
Organism: Methanothrix sp.; assembly: GCA_049299735.1. Lineage (GTDB taxonomy): Archaea > Halobacteriota > Methanosarcinia > Methanotrichales > Methanotrichaceae > Methanothrix. Next base: position 15,459 of record JBAQXX010000033.1, read on the forward strand.
TTTCTTTCGCCGGCATTACCAGAGTAACCGCCAGGAACACAGCGATAATACCTTTACCAACATGGTCTGCTGGAATGATTATGCCCATTACAGGTATACATACCTGGAAGGCTGCATAGTCCTTAGCAGCACAATTGCAGAAATGACGCGCTACCGTCCTCCTATAGGCCCCAGAAATCCCGAACTTCTCGCGGACGTCCTGAAGCTTGCCGCAAAGAGCGAGGAAGAGCATCCTTTCGTAATCCTGGACCCGGAGACAAAAGAATGGATGGCCGGGCTCTATCCGGATCTTCAATTTCATGCGGAGAGAAAGTACTTTGACTATGTCTATCTGGCCTTGGATCTGGCGGAATTGCCGGGCAAGAAATATCTGACCATTCGGCATCAACTCAACAAATTTCAGAAGACCTGCATGCCCCAGGTTGAGATTATCCGCAAAGAGAATCTGGGCGAGATCGAAGATTTTCTGGATCTGTGGTGCGACTGGAAAGACTGCGACTCCGATCCGGTGCTCGCCTGCGAAAAAGAGGCCGTGTCTTTTGCCTTATCTCACTATGAAGAGCTGCAGCTCTCCGGCCTTGCCATCCGGGCCAATGGCAAGATCGGTGCCATGTCCCTCTTTGAGGGGCAAAATAATGATACCGCACTGGTGCATTTCGAGAAGGGTCTTCCCGATTGCAAAGGAATCTACCGGGCCATAAATGCCGAGACGGCCAAGATACTGGCCAGAGATTACAAATACATCAACCGTGAGAGCGACATGGGCGTGGAGGGCATTCGCGAGGCGAAGACGCGGTATCATCCCCATCACATGGTAGAGGTGCATTTGCTCAAGAGGGATGAGCTGGAGAAGGTGCTATAAAACAGAGAGCTGATGCAGGGCAGCGGCGCCGTGCAACTGCTAAACTGCTGACCATTGTTGATGAATTATTTTTACCGGCATCTTTCCTGCAACATGTTATATCGAAACTTGGGCGAAGGACTTCAGTTTAGAAGTTCGAGGACTGCTCTTGCCGGGATATTTAGGATTCGCGTAGTAATTTCTACGAATAGATCTTCCTGTTGCTTTCTATCCATGCCGAATTTGTCATCCAGTGCCAGTCTTTCCATCTCCAGAGCAATAAGCCTCGTTTGAATCTGGGCAATTTTGTGGCGGGTTCCAAGCTCTGCAATAATATTCATGAAATAACCGATACTGCGTGGCTTTTCCGATGACAGATTCTTGATCAGGCCGCACTCGATACAGTAGGGGTGTGGTTTTAGTCCTCTTTCTCTGCCTTCAAAGTAGTAGGTCAGCCAGATCTTTTCTCTGCTGCCGGATATCTTGTGCTCGCAACCAGACATTTATCTGCGCCCCATTCTCAATTATGATCACTAATTCGAAGCATTAAAACTTTTGCAGGAGGGAAAAGATCCTGGGCTCTATCCCGATAAGACGTTATCTTTCTGCCAGTAGCCCTTTTTCGCAAAAGATACGATCAGTCTCTTTACTGCTATTCAATTTAGATTAATAATTTTTTTATAATAACTCGTGGAAATGGAGCAAAAGATGATGTGCAGGTTATTTCTGCGCGAATGAGAATATATCTATAATCAATAGGAATCTGTAAAAAAAAGAGGGTGATATCCCACTTACAGGTCAATGCGTGGGATGTTCTCTACGGACTCAGGGTTGGCCAGAGCAGACAGGTCTCCTGTCTCCTTGCCCAAGGCCTTGGCCTTGATGACACGGCGCATGATCTTGCCGGACCGGGTCTTGGGGACATCCTTGACGAAGTAGACCTTGTCGGGGTAAGCGACTGGGCCCAGTACCTTGCGTACGTGAGTGGAGATCTCCTTCGCGAGCTCGGGGGACTCTGCAACGCCATCTCTGAGAATGACGAAGGCCACGATCTTCTCGCCCTTGACTTCATCGGGCTGGCCGACAACGGCTGCCTCGGCGACCTTGGGATGAGAAACAGCGGCGGACTCAACCTCTGCGTTGGAGATTCTGTGTCCGGCTACCTTCAGCACATCATCGATTCTGCCCTGGATCCACCAGTAGCCATCCTTGTCGCGGGTGGCCTTGTCTCCAGCCAGATATGTGCCGGGCTTAACCTGCCAGTACATGTCCCAGTACTCCTTCTTGTACCGAACTTCATCTCTGAAGAAGGCACGGAGCATGGACGGCCAGGGGGCCTTCTGGACGATGTTGCCGCCGTATCCCAATGGGACCGAGTTGGCATCCTCGTCATAGATATCGGTGTTCATGCCGGGCAGCGGGAAGGTAACTGATCCGGGCTTCTCTGGTGTCATGGCCAGCGGGGCGATGACGTGGCATCCGGTCTCAGTCTGCCACCAGGTATCGATAATGGGTGCCTGGTCGGCGCCGATGTTCTTCCTGAACCACATGTAGGCTTCTGGGTTCAGTGGCTCGCCCACAGATGCCAGAATTCTGACGGTGGACAGGTCGTACTTCTTCACAAAGGCCTCGCCGGTCTTCATGAACATCCTGATGGCTGTCGGTGCGGTGTAGAATACGGAGACGCCGTACTTCTCAATGATGGACCACCAGCGGCCCAGATCGGGGAAGTCGGGAGAGCCTTCGTACAGAATGCTTGAGGCGCCCAGGCACAGTGGACCGTAGACCACGTAGCTGTGGCCGGTGATCCATCCGCAGTCTGCGGTGCACCAGAAGACATCATCGTCGTGAACATCCAGTACCCAGGAGGTTGTCTGAGCGGGACAGACGGCATATCCGCCGTGAGCGTGCTCAATACCCTTGGGCTTGCCGGTGGTTCCGGAGGTGTACAGAATGAACAGCCTGTCCTCTGGATCAAGCTGAACGGTCTCGCACTGAGCAGACTGGCCGGCTACGAAGTCATCATAGTAGACATCGCGTCCCTCGGTCATGGGAACAGCTACGCCGGTTCTCTTGACGACTACTACCTTCTTGACGGAGGGAGCAGTCTTCATGGCTTCATCCACATTGGGCTTGAGTGGCAGGGGCTTTCCGCGCCTGTAGAAGCCGTCAGCGGTGACGACAACCTTGGCCTCGGCATCATTGACCCTGCTGTTCAGGCCGCCGGAGGAGAATCCTGAGAACACAATGGTGTGGATGGCTCCGATCTTGGCGCATGCCAGCATGGTGATGGGCAGCTCGGGGATCATGGGCAGGTAGGCAACGACTCTGTCTCCCTTGGTCACACCAACGCTCTTGAGGGCATTGGCCATCTTGTTGACCTCTCGGTAGAGCTCGTAGTAGGTGATGGTCCTGTTATCGCCCACGGGCTCGCCGATGAAGTAGTAGGCAACCTTGTTCCGGTTTGCGGACTTGGCATGCCTGTCCACTGCGTTGTAGGCTACGTTGATCTTGCCGCCGGTAAACCACTTGAAGTAGGGCTTGCCGGAGTCGTCAAGAACCTGGGTGTAGGGCTGGTACCAATCAGCGTAGGTCTGAGCCATCTCATCCCAGAAGTCAATGTAATTATCTGAGCACCATTTGCGCATTTCCATTTCAGTCTTGAAGCCCTTCTTCTTCATCCACTGATATGCGTTGGAATGCTCAACTATCCACTGCGGGGTGTTAAAAATCCTGGTCTCTTCCTGCAGAGCAGATGTTTTTGCTGTGTCAGCCAATTTCATACCTCCTTAAGATCAAGTGTTTCCCCAATCGGTTGCGTCCGGGCCTATTTGTGTAGAATCATTGTTTTTACCTCTCTTTTGCCATGCCCTGACCACCATCCGACAAAGCGCGGAATGATTCTGGGAAACATCGGCTCAAAACCTACTTGATCATTTATAAAGTTATCGCGATATAAATCATAATGATCTTTAATTATAACGATTTTTCGCCAAAAATGTCCTGCTCAGAAGATAGTTGATTATGTTCTATGTGTAGACCTATTTCCTTTTGTCCTTAGTGATTAATAATAAATATGATAATTGAGCAGGAACGCGTGGAAAAAAGGAAAAAATTTATTCCGCTCACTTGATGAGCGGAATGGCATCGACAGATTCTGGATTTGCCAGGGCGGAGATGTCGCCCGTGGGATTACCCAGGGCCTTGGCCTTGATGACGCGGCGCATGATCTTGCCGGACCTGGTCTTGGGAACATCGTTCACAAAGTAGACCTTCTCCGGATAGGCGACGGGTCCCAGGACTGTGCGTACGTGCTTGGCCAGGATGGGCCCGAGATCATCGGTGGCTTCAACGCCCGTCTTGAGGATGACAAAGGCCACGATTACTTCACCCTTGACCTCGTCGGGCTTGCCGATGACAGCTGCCTCGGCGACCTTGGGATGAGATACCAGGGCGCTCTCGACCTCGGCATTGGAGATCCTGTGTCCTGCTACCTTCAGCACATCATCGATTCTGCCCTGGATGGTGAAGTACCCATCTTTGTCCTTGGTGGCCTTATCGCCGGCCAGGTATGTGCCGGGCCTGATCTGCCAGTACATATCCCAGTATTCCTTCTGGTACCTAACCGTGTCTTTGTAGAAGGCACGGAGCATGGACGGCCAGGGTGTATTGCTGACGATGTTGCCTCCGGAGCCTGGCGGTACTGGGTTGGCATCCTCGTCCAGGATATCCACGTTAAAGCCGGGCAGCGGGAATGTGGGCGATCCGGGCTTCAAGGGGGTGATGGGCAGAGGCGATACCAGGAAGCATCCTGTCTCAGTCTGCCACCAGGTGTCCATGATCTGCAGCTTGCCGGCGCCGAAGTTGTTTCTGTACCAGATCCAGGCCTCTGGATTGATGGGCTCGCCCACAGATCCAAGCAGCCTCAGGCATGAGATGTCGTGCGTCTTGGGCCACTGATCTCCTGCCTTCATGAACATCCTCACGGCGGTTGGGGCTGTGTAAAGTACAGACACCTTGTTCTCGCTGATGATCTTGAACCACCTGCTGAAGTCGGGGTAGTCCGGAGAACCTTCATAGATCATGCTTGTGGCACCGAGACAGAGCGGTCCGTAGACAACGTAGCTGTGGCCTGTGATCCATCCGACGTCCGCCGTGCACCACCAGACATCGGTGTCTTTGATGTCGAAGACCCAGGAAAGCGTCTGAGCAGGAGTTACGCTGTATCCGCCATGAACGTGCTCGATACCCTTGGGCTTGCCGGTGGTTCCTGATGTGTACAGAATGAACAGCCGATCCTCGCCGTCCATCTTCTCGCTCTCGCATACATCGGACTGCTTGGCTACCAGGTCATGGTACCAGACATCTTTTCCGGGCTTCATGGGTACATCAATGCCTGCCCTTTTTACCACTACCACATTGGTCACACTTGGTGTGTTGGCAGTAGCTTCATCCACATTGGGCTTGAGGGGCAGAGGCTTGCCGCGCCGGAAGAAGCCGTCCGTAGTAATTACCACCTTGGACTCGGCATCGAGAACTCTGCTGTTCAGGCCGCCGGAGGAGAATCCAGAGAATACCACGCTGTGTATGGCACCGATCTTGGCGCAGGCGAGCATGGCAATGGGTGTCTCGGGGATCATGGGCATGTAGATGCTGACTCTGTCACCCTTGCCAACACCCAAGCTCTTGAGGCCGTTGGCAAACTTGTTGACTCTCTTAGCCAGATCTGCATAAGTGATCTTCTGGGTGGGCTGATCGACGGGCTCGGGGACGAATATGTAGGCTACTTTGTCCTTCTTAGCGCCTGTTGCATGCCTGTCCACCGCGTTGTAGGCCACATTGATCTTGCCGCCAACGAACCACTTGGCATAGGGCGGCACCCAATTGAGGACCTGGGCATAGGGCTCGAACCAGTCGGCATAGGTCTTGGCCATCTCGTCCCAGAACTGCAGGTAATTCTGGCCGGTCCAGGCACGCATCTCGCGCTCGCTCTTGAAGCCTTTTTTCTTCATCCACGCCATGACATTGGAATTCTCAACGAGCTCCTTGGACGGCTCGAATACTCTCGTCTCCTCATAAAGAACAGACGTTGTTGCTTTTTGCTCAGCCAATTCTGTAACCTCCATTAAATCCCTACGCCTTCCCAGACTTTTCACAAATCTGCCTGAATGCCTGACCATTGCCTAGAGGCAGACGCCAAACAGAATCTTTCCTATTTATTCCAGGACCAAACACGGGTGTCTCTGGGAGTATTGTAGCGATCGATAATTATCTTGTTTTTTCGTTTATAAAGTTGTCGGGGTAACATTAATTAATGTTTGATTATTATCATTATTAACCTTCATATTAACAAAATTCTTAAATTTTTTTAGTAACTGCGAGCGAATAATTATTGCATTTCAGGCTGAGACCGAAGAAAAGATCAATTAAAAAAAAGAAAAAAAAATGCACCCACTCATGTGATGAGCGGAATAGCATCTACTGCATCGGGATTTGCTAGAGCGGAGACGTCGCCCGTTGGTTGTCCCATTGCTTTCGCCTTTATGACGCGACGCATGATCTTGCCGCTCCTCGTCTTGGGCACGTCCTTGACGAAATAAATCGCCTCTGGACTGGCTAATGGTCCCAGGGCCGATCTCACATGTTTTACCAATTCCTTCTTCAGCTCATCGCTTCCCTCGATTCCCCCTCGCAGGGAAACGAAGGCTACGATGACCTCACCCTTGACCTGATCGGGCTTGCCGATGACAGCAGCCTCGCCAACCTTGGGGTGAGAGACGAAAGCAGACTCGACCTCAGCGTTGGAGATTCTGTGCCCGGCTACCTTCAGCACATCATCGATTCTGCCCTGAATGGTGAAGTATCCATCTTTGTCCTTGGTGGCTTTATCACCGGCCAGGTATGTGCCGGGTCTGATATCCCAGTAGGTAGACCAATACTCCTTCTGGTACCTAACCGTGTCTTTGTAGAAGGCCCTGAGCATGGACGGCCATGGCGTATTGCTCACGATATTGCCGCCGGAGCCGGCCGGCACGGGGTTGGCGTCCTCATCCAGGATATCGATGTTGAATCCGGGCAGCGGGAAGGTCGCAGATCCGGGCTTAAGCGGGGTGATGGGCAGAGGCGATACCAGGAAGGTGCCAGTCTCAGTCTGCCACCAGGTATCCATGATCTGGCATTTGCCGCCGCCGAAGTGCTCCCGATACCACATCCATGCCTCAGGATTAATGGGCTCGCCCACCGATCCAAGCAGCCTTATGCTGGAGATATCATAATCCTTGGCCCATTTCTCGCCGGCCTTCATGAACATCCTGATAGCCGTAGGTGCAGTGTAGAAGACGGAGACCTTGTTGTCCTGAATGATCTTGAAAAACCTACCAAAGTCCGGGAAGTCGGGAGCGCCCTCATACATCATGCTTGTTGCACCCAAAACAAGCGGCCCATACACTATGTAGGAGTGGCCTGTGATCCATCCGATATCGGCTGTGCACCACCAGACATCGGTGTCCTTAATGTCGAAGACCCAGTGCAAAGTCTGGGCAGGTCCTACGCAGTATCCGCCATGTACGTGCTCGATACCCTTGGGTTTGCCGGTAGTGCCGGAGGTGTAAAGGATGAACAGCCGGTCCTCAGAGTCCATCTTCTCGCATTCGCATTCCTCAGACTTTCCAGCCACCAGGTCGTGCCAGTAGATGTCTCTGCCCTGCTTCATGGGCACTTGTAGTCCTGTCCTCTTGACCACTATTACATTTTTCACCGTTGGGGTATTGGCTGTGGCCTCGTCCACATTGGGCTTGAGAGGTATTGGCTTGCCGCGCCGGTATAAACCATCGGTGGTTATAACCGCTTTGGCCTCGGCATCCATGATTCTGCTATTAAGGCCGCCCGAAGAAAATCCGGAGAACACAATGCAGTGAATGGCTCCGATCTTGGCGATGGCGAGCATGGCTATGGGCAGTTGAGGGATCATGGGCATGTACAACATGACCCTATCTCCTTTCTGCACGCCCAAGCTCTTCAGGCCGTTGGCGAACTTGTTGACCTCTTTGTAGAGCTGCAGATAAGTGATCTTCTGGGTGGGCTGGTCGGTGGGCTCAGGCACGAATATGTATGCTACCTTGTCCTTTTTCGCGCCATTGGCATGCCGATCCACGCAGTTATAGGCCACGTTGCACTTGCCGCCAAGGAACCACTTGGCATAGGGTGGTATCCATTCCAGGGTCGAGGACCAGGGCTCAAACCAATCGGCATAGGTCTTGGCCATCTCGCCCCAGAACTGGATGTAGTTAGCAGAGCACCAGAGGCGCAGTTCCCTCTCCGTCTTGAACCCCTTCTCCTTCATCCATTTCATGACGTTGGAGTTCTCTACGAGTTCACGGCTCGGCTCGAATACCCTGGTCTCTTCATATAGCACTGATGTTTTTGCGGTTGCTTTTTGCTCAGCCATTTTAAACCTCCTTTATCAATCTATGTCTCTAAGACTCGCTCAATTTGCTTTTTGTAATCCTGTTTGCAAATAAACCGGCAAAGATGGGGCTACTTGTATATTTGAGTGGGGTCTTAGGTGCATTATCATGGTTGATAATTTTCATGATTAATAAGGTTGATGGTGCTCCAAGACAATCACCTTAAAAAACCGAACTGAATACTCTGTGGCAAGAGCCGGTTTGTTCAGGCATGCCTTTTGCTGTCATCGAATCGCTGTTTAATATTACATATTTATTTTATAAAAAAATTTGATATATCTATTTAAATCATGAGTGACTCTTCGCGATTTCGCCGGTCACCACCTGACCGGATACATAGAAGGGATTGCTATTTTTCACTGCAACCTGGACGATGGAGCCGAGCTTGGGGCGGCCTTCAACTACTATGCCCAGATAGTTCTCCGCCCGGGCCTTCATGGTGCTGCCTCGCCCGCATTCTGTGATCCTGGCAGCTATTATTTCGCCCACGTACCGTTGATTTCTTTCTGCGGCGATCTCCAGCCATAGCCGGGTCATCTCTCTTGATCTGTCCTTCTTGATGCGGTCGGGCATGTCGTAGAGCCTGGCCGCAGGCGTGCCCGGTCGCGCCGAGAATCTGGTGATATTGACCTTATCCGGTTGCAGGCGCTTCACGAGATCCAGGGTCTCTAGGAAGTTCCCATCGGTCTCACCTGGAAAACCCACGATGACATCCGTGATAATGGTGATCTTCGCATGGGCGGATCGGAAGGCGCTCACAAGGTTTAGAAAGCTCTCTGCCGAGTATCTGCGGCCCATGCTCCTGAGAATCTCTTCTGATCCAGATTGGACCGGGATATGCAAGAAGCGGTATATTTTGGGGCTTTGATATGCTCTGAGAAGCTGATCTTTGATTAAAAGAGCGCTATTGGGATTCATCATGCCCACGCGGATCCGAAAATCGCCCGGGATCTTAACCAGCCTATCCAGCAATTGCCCCAGATTTGTCCCGATATCCGATCCGTATGCGGCCGTGTCCTGGGCAGAGATCTGCACCTCCGCAGCTTCCAAAGCTGCCAGCTTTTCCACTTCAGCCACTACATCTTCCAGACCGCGGCTTTTCAGCCTGCCCCTGGCCTTTGCAACTATGCAGTAGCTGCAGGAACCGCTGCATCCTTCCGCCACATTGACGACGGCGCACAGGTCGCAGCAAGGAGATGGCCCGGGGGGCAAGGCATCACGGGAAGAGCCATGCAGCAACTCATCCAGAGGTGGGATTAACGAGTCATAAAAGAGATCTGAGATCCTTGCAGCAGAGGACCGATTCAGCAGTCCCATCCGCCCCCGGCAGCTTATGCAGCTGATCGATTCCGGCATTGCAACGGGAAGACACCCGGCCACAATCAGCCGCTCGCCTTGCAGCAGGCTAAGCCTTCGCACAACCTTCCGCTCCGTCTTTTCCGTGACAGCGCAGGTATTCACTATTACCGCATCCGCTTCCTGTAGAGTGGAGGGAATATGGCCCATCTCTTGCAAGGCCCGGGCCAGATCCTGTGAGTTTCCCAGGTTGGAGGTGCAGCCGTAAGTCTCGATATAAAATTTCATGCTTCTTGCGCTTCCTGGCTTGTCATCTCTTCCCTTCGTACCTGATATATTCCTACTATTATGCCCATAATAGCTGGGGCCAGAAAAAAACCTCCTATGCCTGCTACCAGCGCGCCACCTAAAAAAGAGAGCATAACCAGTAAGGGATGCAGTGAGGATTTAGCCGCCACCAGGTATGGCCGTATCAAGAGCTCCGAAGGCAGGTAAATGAGGGCGGAAGCGATAAGGAAGAAAACAGCTGCGCCTTCCATTCCCACCGAGAAATATCGGTAAACGGTCACCGGGATGATGACCACCCAGGAGGTAAGGAAGGGGACCATTCCAGCTAAGAAGACAAAGCTTGCCAGGGCAAAGGGTCTGGGCAGACCAAAGGCATAGAAAATGAACGCTGCTATGATGCTGCCTAAAATTGATGTATAAATCGTGCCGATGAAGATGCCGCTCAAGATATAATCGATGCGGCTCATGTATTTTCTATAGGCATCTTTCTCCCTTTGCGGCAGCAGGGATATTATCGATTCTACAAAGCTCTCTCCATCCACCAATATGAAGTAGCAGACTGGGATGGATACTATGAAGTTGATGATTCCCAAAGAGGCCACTCTTCCAATGTGAAAGACGGGGATGGATGCGGCAATGGGGCCAATGATGCTCGCAGCATTCTCCAGGCCGCTGGTCAATAGGTCCTTCATCCAGGGTGTCAGATTTTGAGAGGTCTGCTGCGTCAGAATGCTGAGCGTTGTTCTGATCGCTTCTTGGTTCCTTGCCAGGACTAATATCTGGTTGGCGACCTCAATCATTCCCAGGCCAAGGACGAAAAATATTGGGACAACTATGCATACGGCAGCGACCAATGACCCCAGCCTTTTTCTCTTGCCGAAAATATCCCGGATGGGCTTGCCCACGTAGGCGAAGACGGTGCCCAGGATTATGCCGTCCATAAAGGGAAAGAAAAAATAGAAGATCAAGAGCACTGAAGCCAAGGCTATGATCAGCATTCCTTTATGTTCTGAGCACCATTTACCGGGATCAAAGTCCATGCTTAGTTTCAAAAATACCTGTTGTCTCCCGGATAGATATCAGTTGTGCTTATAAAATCAGGAGCATGCCCTGGCAAGCATTTCCTGCAATTTTTCCAGGGGCCTGCTTGCATCCAGATTTTGCTGCTCCACCCAGGCTTTCAGCTTTTTTATGGGCTTGCCGCAATCGATTATATCGGCGGCCTTTTCTATGCCGTCTTTGAGGTTTGACGCATGATCGGCAATGCAAAGTACGGGCGCGGCATTCAGGCATACGATATCCCTCCGGCAGCTTCTGTCCTCGCCGGACAAAACCCGCAGCAGCTTTATGGCTTCCGCCTCTTTGTCGCTGCCGTAAAGTAGAGTTGTCTCATCAGCCTTTCTCAGACCCAGGTCCTGCGCACTTACGCAATATTCCTGGATGGTTCCGTCCTCTGCGAGCTCTGCTACGCAAGAGCGGCCTAGAGTGGAGAGCTCATCCATGCCTCTTGCATCATCCCGGCTCCTGCCATGTACGACAAATGCCCTCTTGTATCCGATCTCTCTCATAGCCTCTGCGATAGGCTGCACCATTTTCTCGGAGTAGACGCCCCGCACGGCATAGGCGGGCCTGGCTGGGTTGGCCAGAGACCCGGCCACATTGAGAACTGTACCGAATCTGATCTGAGATAAAATCCGGTAGAGGGCGGAGGGATGCACTTTGGCACTCATGCCGTTGAAGATGCCAATGCCGGCACGCTCGATGCTTCTTTTCACCAGATTTGCGTCGCATTCCACATCGACCCCGAGAGTTTCCAGGATGTCCACTGCTCCGCAGCGTGAGGTTATGGCCCGCGCTCCATGTTTGGCCATGGTAATGCCGTCGGCGGCAGCCACCAGCGAGGCGGAGGTGCTGATATTGAATGTCTTGATGTCGTCCATGCCCGTGCCGCAATTCTCTACCATCGGGCTATTGACATCGGGATGAACCTTCACAGTGTCAATTTCGTAAATGGCATCCCATATGCCGGCGATCTCGGCAGGCGTTGCGCTCTTGGCAGTTATGGCGGCCAGGAATGCGCCCTGCTGCAAATCAGGCTGCTCGTTGTTCAAAATCTGCTTGAAAAGAAAGGATGCATCCACTCTTGTCAGGTTGCTGCCCTTTATCAGCGCGTCCACCCGGCTGCCAAAGTATCTTAGACTCTCTTCCATTATATTGTTCTCCGCATTGGTTAAAAAATTGCTCAAATTAAAACAACTGATTTCATCCCTGCTCTTTGGGATGAATGGGAAAATGCATTCTCAATTCCGGCGAGATTCGTCCTTTTGGTGATGAGCCAGCCGGCCTTGATCAGGCCGGAGGTCAAAAGCTCTACAGCCTGCCGGTTATGCCGGCTGGCGCAGCCGTAGGATCCGGTGATGGTAAGCTCATGGTAGTGAATAGAGCATAGGTCGATCTGTTCCTGGTAGGTTCCTGAAGCTGGTCCGGAGAAGATGCAGACTCTTCCCCCTGGGGAGAGAAGCTTGAGAAGATCGCCGTCCACCTGCACCTGCGGCGTAGCGGTGAGGATGACGTCCACAATGCCTCCTGCCTCTGCCGCCAGCCAGCTTTTCAAAGACACTTCAGCCGGATCGATGACCATCACTTTGCGGGTGTGCCTATCCAGCAGGCGAATGCGGCCTTGCAGTATCTCTGCTACTATTATCTTATCTGCTCCATGAATCTCTGCCAAAAGAGCGTGCAGAGCGCCGATAGGTCCACCGCCCAGAATTAGAACGCATTTGCCCCTGCCGACGCAGGCCTGCTCCTGGCCGTTGATGCAGCAGGCCAGAGGCTCTGCCAGAGCAGCCAGAGCCGGATCTGTTCCAGGAGGCAGCAGGTTTACGCCTTCGGGGAAGCTCTCTTTGGGCAAAGCCAGTAGCTCGGCAAAGCCACCGTCGCAGTTGAATCCCATGATCTTGATGTCCGGACAGCGGTTGTCAGCCCCGCTCAGGCACGGCCTGCATTTTCCGCAGGCGATGCCCGGCCAGACCTGGACCAGGTCGCCTTCGGCCAGATGGGAGTCTGCATCTATCTCGACGATCCTGCCCACCATCTCGTGACCCAGCACGCGGGGATAGCGCAGGTCCCGGTGACCCTGATATCTCATTTTGACATCCGTGCCGCAGACGGCACAGGCTTTGATCTCCAGCAGGGCTCCCCCCCTGGGGGTCACAGGATCGGGGATATCGTCCAGCTCTAAAACTCCAGGTGCCTTTAGAACAGCCGCTTTCATTTCTTGGGAAGCTCCACCGTCATGAGCACGCGATCTGTCTCTTGGACGAGCTGCATTTGCGTGACACCGCAGAGTCCGGCCAGAAGGCCGGCACCGCCCATGCCCACGCCCTCTTTGACGTAGCCCTGAGCATAGATCTGCACGCCTGGAATTTTGGAGTTCTCAAGTCCCGGATCGGAATAATAGTAGGGCCGACCGGTTGACTCTACGATCTCCTTGAAGCTGGCAGTTTTGTCTTCGACGATATATTTGGTGGTGGCTATGGATATGTCGCCATCGATTTTCAGGGCTTTTCCCAGTGCCAGCACAGCGGCCATCTGCGTGCCGCCCGCCAGTACGACCTTAGAGCCGCGCAGCCCCTTCATAAGACCCATAGCAGCCGCCATCATGGGATCGCCCACCTGCTCTACTGCTCTAAACGGGTCGCTCTTCAGGCTGCCAATATTGATGCCTGCCCGCTGAAATGCGCTGGACACCACGCTTTGCTTCAGGCTGGTGGGATTGGACTGAAAACTGCTGCTCACATTGACATCATAGCCCAGTGCCCAGAGAACGGCCATAGCCGTGGTCGTGCCTCCGGCGATGGACTCACCGATGAAGACGCAGTCGGAAAGCCTGGCGAGCTTCTTTCCGAGCAATGCGGCATTTTCAAAGATGCCGCGAGCCTCAGGCACAGCGGGATCTTTGCGGATGTCGCTGCCCGCAGAGCCGCCCAGCTCCACGTAGGGTACGGCCGGTTTCTTTCTCAGGCCCGAGGCCACGAATAAGGAAGGTATGCCGGTCAGGTTCAAAGCGGCCTTGGTGACGATGGCGGGAGTAGGCGAGCCGCCCGGGGCTTCCGGCAGCTCGGGCATGGTGATGATGCGGTTGGTCTCCACCAGCTCGGCATCGGCGCCTGGGGTGTAGTCGGTCAGCTCCGGCGTGGTTCCGGCGGCGGAGAGGCCGGGAATCTTGCCTGTGTCCGTGTTGGAGATGATGCAGAGAAATAGAGGTCGCTTGGGCAGCGGCCCGAAATCGGGGTAGATCCAGTTTGGCATGACTCTTGCCCGGATCTGCACCTATATGAAACCAACGCCAGTAGACTTAATTTAAGCAAACTTGTGTTGCTCTGCACACAAGTTTACTTTTGCGGGCAGGTCCAAATCAATCGTTCTGGCCTCTCTTTTTTGCCAGTGGTGAATTAGAATGGAAAAAGAAAAAAGGGACCTAAATAATGCCTTTTGCCCTCAGGGCAGCCTGAATCTCAGTAACTTCCGATTGGAGATTCTCGAACCTCTGTTCCAGATAGCCCTTCAGGTCCTTTCTGGATTTCCGGACCTCTTCTTGCAGGCTTTCCGAAGAATCGAGGCCCTCCTTTTGCAGCTTGATAGTCTCCTTTTGCAGTCCGATTATGGTATCCATCTTTCTGCCGAGATTTTCGTTCAGACCATTAACTGCACCATTGAGATTATTCAGGAGGACTTGGGCGATATCCTGCCTGGAATCCGTCTCGCTTTTATCCGCAAGCTTGTAGAATCTGGAAAAATCGCCACTTGGCTCTGAGTATTCTCTTTCGATGGAAGCGACCTGAATCAGACTATCCTTAATGTTTATGGCCTCTTCAAACCATTTTATCTTATCTTCGTCGCCTTCTGCTACTATTTTCACTCGCCCATCATTGAGATTCTCGACCACTCCTTTCAGTCCAAGCATTCCGGCAAAATCAGCGACTTTTGTCCTGTATCCAGTCTTCTGGACACTGCCCGAGACATAAGCCACAACCCTCTTCATCTTCCTGGATTTTAAGGGCTCATTATCTATTGCAGTTTCACTACTACTATTATCCGCAGTCATTTTCCAGTCGGCGACTGTGCTTAGTTTTGCCACCTTATCAGAGGAAATGTCGCGCACAATCTTATCGTCCGCTGCAAAATTTTGGTATCGGCATACGCGCGAATCAGGCTGTGAAGAGGGCATTTTTGTGAGCACAAAGCGCACCGCATAGTGCTTGCATATCTCGCCATTTTTTTCGACTGCCAGGCTGGGCTTCCTGGCTTCTACATCGGGGCTGAAATCGAGATTCTGGTTACCGGCAGCTTGCTTGGCGACCTGTTGTCCCCAGGTGCGCAATTCATCTTCACCGGCCAGCCAAACATAGCGGCACACAATGACCGGCTTGCCCCCATAAAAGAAGAAGACACTGAGCCGCTTAGGCAGGTCGTTCTTCCACTCTTCGCGGATTTTACCATACCAGACGAAGAGGGCAACAGCCAGAGTCCCGATGCCCAGAAACGATTGCATGCGGATCCACCATTCGGCCCAATGAGGGGGACTG
Organism: Methanothrix sp.; assembly: GCA_049299735.1. Classification (GTDB taxonomy): domain Archaea; phylum Halobacteriota; class Methanosarcinia; order Methanotrichales; family Methanotrichaceae; genus Methanothrix. Next base: position 30,938 of record JBAQXX010000033.1, read on the forward strand.
ACCGAGGACATCGCTGTCGCATTTGTTGGCGAGAATAGAACGCTACGGATGTTCTGAATGATTTCTGTTGCCATACCTATCGCATTCTGGGAATGCATGGGCGGATGCAGCACATCCCATTTAATTACACCAATGATGAGAAATGCCAGAGCAAAAATCATGACAATTATTTCGACGCAATGATGTTTGCATGCATACAAAAATATAGATTTTCTGCATTTCAACCATCCAGGCGGGTCAAGGTTCGGGCCGGTTTCCCACTCCTGATCAGTTGGTGATGTGGAATCCATAATCCCTGGTTAATGTGAGTCATAGTTAAAATTTTCTATCGGAAAAACAATTCGGATCGCAAGGAGACACTAAATTGGTAGAAGAAGATCAAAATCAAGTCGGAATTTCCGGCCTCATTCCAGCCAGCATGCTCGCCGCCTTCGCATACTGCCCGCGGCTGTGCTACCTGCAATTTGTGCAGTGCGAATTTCAGGACAGTGCCGAGCTGGCGGAAGGCAGATTCCAGCACCGCTGGATAGACGCAGAGCAGGACGCAGTCCCGGAGGACTTCGTGCCCTTTCACGCCCGCTCGGTTTCCCTCTCTGCGCCGCAGGCGGGCGTGTGCTGTCGCATCGATCTTTTGGAGGGAGACGGCAAGAGCGTGACGCCTGTAGAGTACAAGCGAGGGAAAGCCCACGAGAGCCCGGAGGGCTGGTACGATCCGCAGATGATCCAGCTTGCTGCCCAGGGACTGGCCCTGCAGGAGAACGGCTTCTCCTGTGAAGAAGGCATGATCTACTTCATCTGCTCCAAAGAAAGGGTGCCGGTGAAGTTCGACGATGCCCTGATGGACAGAGCAAAGGCGCTTTTGACGGAACTGCGCAGCATGGTAGAGCGGGGCGAGATTCCCCAGCCCCTGCGTGCCAGCGCGCGCTGCGATCGCTGCTCGCTGGCTGGCGTCTGCCTGCCCGACGAGGTGAACCTGCTGCGAGAGATGGAGACGGAAAAAGCGCAGGAGGGCAAGCCGCAGGAGGAGAAGATCAGGATGCTACTTGCCTGCCGGGACGACGCCGTTCCCGTTTACGTGGTAGGCCAGGGCAAGACGGTGCGTAAGCGCGGGGAGCGGCTGGAGGTCTGGTCCTATGAAGAGGGAAATGTGAGCGAAGCCCGCATCAGAGAAATCTCCAAGGTCTGCCTTTACGGAGGAGCGGAGATAACCACTCCGGCCATGGTAGAGCTGATGCAGAGGAATGTGCCCGTGCTGCACTTCTCCCATGGCGGCTGGTTTCTTGGCATCTGCCAGGGGATGAGCCACAAGAATGTGCTCCTTCGCATCAAGCAGTTCCAGTGGGCCGGGGATGAGGCAAAGTAGCTATCCATCGCCAGGAAAATCGTAGCTGCGAAGATCGAGAACTCCAGAATTCGGCTGCGCAGATATGATTCTGATGTTCCCGGAAAGGTGCTGGAATCGCTGGCGGCCCTTGTCAAGGATGCTGAGAATGCCTCCAGCCGGCAGAGCCTGCTGGGAATTGAGGGTGCTAGCTGCCGGGGCCTATTTCTCCCGGTTTGGCTGCTTGCTCAAAGCAGACCCTGGAGATTTTTCCTTTGAGGGACGAAACAAGAGGCCGCCACGCGATCCGGTGAATTCAGTCATCTCTTACCTTTACGGCGTTCTGACCAAGGAACTATTCACAACGGTTCAGGCGGCGGGCTTTGATCCCTATCTCGGCTTTTATCACCAGCCCAGGTATGGCCGTCCGGCTCTGGCCCTGGACATGATGGAGGAGTTCCGGCCGGTTATTGCCGATGCGGCAATGCTCTCGCTCTTTAACAATGAAGAGCTGACGGCAAAGGACTTCATTAAAAACGGAATCGGCATCTCCATAATGCCCGAGGCTAAACGAAAGGTTATCGCCGCATACGAGCACAGGATGCAGACCGAGGTCACTCATCCCATTTTCGGCTACAAGGTGAGCTACAGACGGGTGCTTGAGGTTCAGTCGCGCCTCCTGGCGAGAGTTCTTTCAGGAGAGCTGAAAGAATATCCGGCATTTATTTCGAGGGGATAATATTGAGCGGACTTAATTATTTTGTGGTCAGCTATGATATCAGGGAGAAGAAGAGGCTGTGCAGGGTTCACAGGCTTATGAAAGGATTTGGCGAGCCGGTTCACTACTCTGTTTTCCGATGCGATCTCACACAACGAGGCAAGGTAGAGATGGTGGCGGCTCTTACCGACCTGATCGCGGCGGATGAGGATAGGGTTATGATAATCGATATGGGTCCTGTGGATGGGATGGTGAAAGAGAGGATTGAATTCCTGGGGGTACATGCCGACAAGAAAGAACAGGGTGGAAAGATTATTATAGTTTAAAGCTGCAAAAGCATGCCAGTGGGTCCGGGAGGTAAATGGGCTATCATATGGTCCAGTATTACGAAAACTCCCGAGACGACATACGCACTTCTTAAAAACTTACGTATAGTTGACAAGGCTCGTAAAGTGGCTCTGCATGACGATTCGGATGTTGATGCGGTGCTTACTATTTGTTAGTTTTTAAATTGTTGACAAAGTTCGTGGAAATCATCACTTTGTCGATAGCAGTAAAGGCCGAAAAACGGCAGCTATTTCCATGACTGAAAAGTCGTGGCTCAATTGAAACAGAATAGATGAAATTCGATATGCAAGCTGCTCAAATATGCGATTTCCATGACTGAAAAGTCGTGGCTCAATTGAAACGCGATGCTGATGTTGACGTTCTGGAAGAGATGAGATTTCCATGACTGAAAAGTCGTGGCTCAATTGAAACGGTATTGAACGAGAGTTTTTCATCTACCATCTTTAGGTAATTTCCATGACTGAAAAGTCGTGGCTCAATTGAAACATTTTTGCCGATTCATCTACAAAAAAACAGCTTACATTTCCATGACTGAAAAGTCGTGGCTCAATTGAAACTCGTTCAGCTCGGTGGTTCTCTTGCTCATTACCGGCATTTCCATGACTGAAAAGTCGTGGCTCAATTGAAACTCATTTGCCCCGCCGATTGGCCCAAATATGTCTCTATTTCCATGACTGAAAAGTCGTGGCTCAATTGAAACAACTTTTGGCTATGCCGTTTATCTGTTCCAGTGCGATATTTCCATGACTGAAAAGTCGTGGCTCAATTGAAACGAAACGTGATTGTCGCCATCGGTCTCATTGTCCCAATCACATTTCCATGACTGAAAAGTCGTGGCTCAATTGAAACACAGCTTGGATTTAATCCGACAACCATTGTTTTACTTCATTTCCATGACTGAAAAGTCGTGGCTCAATTGAAACAATAGTGGTGAGAATTTCCATTTGGCAACAAATTTACTGCATTTCCATGACTGAAAAGTCGTGGCTCAATTGAAACCCGAGCAGCAAAAACCAGGCTACAAACCATTTTAGAATATTTCCATGACTGAAAAGTCGTGGCTCAATTGAAACGCGATTGCGAAGACGCCTTCAAATCCCGGCTCTGACTTATTCCCATAACCGAAAAGTCGTGGCCCCACTAGCCGATGGCATTCTAATTTCACAAGTATGGTAAAATAGATTCTTAAAATAATAATAGATCACTCGCTCTTGCCTTTATGCAGCCTCTTCTTGCACCACCATCTCCTGCATCAGCTTCTCAATTTCCTGAAAATGCTGTAGAGCCTGTGCACCCTTGGGGGAAGTCCTGTACCTGAGTATTTCGCCTTCTACCCTCTCCACCAGCCAGTTTCTGGTGAGCAAATCCAGATAAGGCACAACAGTATGGAAATTTAGATTGCATAAATATACAATAATTCTTAATATCATATTAATCTATTTAACCACATTACCGGGTCACTCGCCAAGGGACGATAGGATTTTCACCACCACCTTTACCGGCACGGGATGCAATAGCTGCGAGCCTATCCTTTCCATGATCTCTTGCAGCATCCGGGCATATTCCTCCGCCCGCTCCTCCGGGACCTCCAGCAGAATTTCGTCGTGAATGGAGCCGATTATCCTTGCATCTTCTGAGGATATTTTATCGTAAACCTCGCACATCACCAGCTTGATTAGATCCGCTCCCGTTCCCTGGCAGGGAGTATTGTACATCTGGAATTTGGAGGCCCGGATTCCCGTCCCGAAGCGCGGCCAGATCCTTCTTCGGCCCAGGGCCGTTTTGGTGCAGGTAAGCGGCAGGAAAAAGTATCCCTGAATGCAGTTATGGAAGTAGTGCGGCACGGTGTAACTCATCTCTTGAAGCTGCCGCTCCTGCCAAACTCTAACTCCCTCATAAGTTTGAAAGAACCTGGTCTTTGCCTCCTCTGCCTCATCCAGGGAGATGAATCTCCCGTAATCGGACAGCACCCGCCACTGCAGAGTCTTGGCCGATCCGCCGTAGATAAGCAGGAAGTTCATGATCTTCGCCGCCTGCCTCTGCGAGTCAGTAACCTGGTTCATGTCAGCTCCGCTGATTTTGCAGGCGGTCAGCCTGTGCAGGTCAACACCCTCCCGGAAAGCCTCCTGCATGGCTCTGTCCCCTGAGATAAATGCCATTATGCGAAGCTCAATGGCTGAAAAATCTGCCTTAACAAACCTCTTCCCGGCTTCTGGCAAGAAGAGCCTCCTTATGGCTGTGGCATCATCTCCCTTCCGGGGAATCTGCTGGGCATTGGGATTTTTGGGGGAATGGGAGGGAGTAAGATAGTAGTAGCCTGACCAGCAGATCTGAGAAGCAAGCATAAGGTCGAATAGATTGCAGGCATCCAGCTTTCGATTCTCTGAGGCCCTGATGAAAGCGAGGCTGGGCAAGGCATTGTATAGAACTTTCTTGATGCGTTTGTTCTCAAGGAGTCCGGCCAAATCGCTAAGAATAGTCTTCCCCAGTTCAAGGCAGTCGGCAATGTAGGTGGTATTATTGGGGAGCGCCAGGGATATAAGCGTGATTTCATGGCTCAAGGGGTCCTGTCCGGTCGTGAGCAGGTTCAAACTGCAAATCCCATATTTTTCGATCTCTTGAAGCGCAGATTCCCACGATTCTGCTTTTGTAATGCAGGTTAACGGAGGGCTGAAGGTCATCGCATTTTCGAGAATGATCTTCATTTTATATGATTATTTCTTTCGATGGAATCCAAGCCACAAATAGTCAGATTAACACTAAAAGAAGAAATGCTATCTCAAAAATTTTAAATATATGCTACTCAATAAAAAGCTTTATCTATATGCAAATATATCTCTTGTGGAGGAGGGAAATTGAGCTGTGCAAAATCCCAGTTGAATTTAACGTCGCGTCCTTCTGTGTGAAAGATATGAACCGAACGCTCAGTTTTTCTTTGAATGATGCATCAGTGGGCAATTTTTTGATATTATCGCAATTTTGCGGGGCGAACTGATGCCGATGCTACCTACAGTTGCTCGCTATGCTGTGGCAAGCAAGAATCCACCGCAACTTACAGATACCATAATTTTAGCGGATAAAGTCCACGCAGCACTGGTCAGCCTCTCCAACGGCTCAAGCATCTTTACGGGATGTGACAGGCAGGGAAGACCATTGCAGGGCAACAGGCATGCACACGTCTTCTGCGAATCCAATAATGCATTGGCAAAGGGCATTGATGGTGAGATCACCCACATCACCATTTATGCTCCGGCGGGCTTTGAATCTGAGGATCAGGGGGCTTTGCGAGAGCTGAGTAGGATCTGGGGCGGAGACGACCTTGAGATCCAGGTGATTTTGCAGGGGTTCGGCCAACCGCAGGACTATGGCGGCCAAGACCCTGAGCGCAGCCAGTGCAATCTGCTGGCCCGCTCCCGATCCTGGGTCTCTCGCACGCCCTTCATTTCTACGCGCCATCCCAAGGTCACGCGGGCGGGCGCGCTCAAGCGGGACGCGAGCGGCCTGCAGATCGGGTGCCCGGAGCACGATCTCCTGCGGCTTTTGGAGCAAGCGGGCTTTCCAAGGCCGGTTAAGGTGGAGCCTGTGGCGGGCACGAGCCTGGGCGGGCGGAACGTTCCGTGGCATGCGTTCCTGCGCCGGAGAGAGACGGGCAGGGGAAGGCCGGCTGCGAATGGTGCGGGGTATGGGTTTCGGATCGAATTTGTGGAGATAGTGCAGGGGCCGGTGGCGGTGGGGTATGCGAGCCACTTTGGGATGGGGGGATTTGTGGGTGATGATGAATAATGACAAATTGAGAACTTCAGGAGTGTGGTAAAACGTCACGCAGCATAATAGATTGTCCGGAGAAGCCATCTAATGTAGATCCTCATCCTGATATGATTTCGAAGATCTACAATATCCAGATAATTACGCCGATATTCGGAGGTGGTGTCAAAGCGAGCGAGAACGATCCTGTGACACCGATCAGGCCGTCAAGCATTAGAGGGCATCTAAGATTCTGGTGGAGGGCGACACGTGGAGCAAGATGCAAGAGTGTGGCAGAGCTACGCCAAAGGGAGGGCGAGATCTGGGGAACAACAGATAATCCTAGCAAGGTCATTACAGAAGTCTCAATTATTTCAAAAGGAAAAAGCTATGCTTGTGCAGAATTAGATACTAAAGGCAGATACTTTCGAGTAAAGAGAGAGCTCCCGCAATATGCTATCTTTCCATTTCAGGGTAACACGCGTAAGAATGAAATGCCAGCAAATTGCATTTCGGGTATCATTTTTAATCTCAAGTTGATTTATTCACAAGCCGATTACCAAGATGTAGATGCAGCAGTCTGGGCTTGGGTGAACTTTGGCGGGGTAGGTTCTCGTACTCGAAGAGGATGCGGCGCCTTATATTGTGAGGAATTGGCTCCTCGTAGCGGTGACTCCCGTGGCATAAAAGCTTGGTATAGCTTTCATTTGAACGACTTTTGGGTTGATAATAATAACATAATTGAGTTACCTAAAATTCCTCAAAAAATCCTCATCAATCCAAGTAATGGAAAGCCTATGGAGATTTGGGAAAATTTGATTGAAATCATGAAAAACTTTAGGCAAGGTGCAGGTTTTGGGCGAAACCCTGGAAACAGTCAAAATCAGAGTGTTCCGGGCCGGTCACGTTGGCCTGAGCCTGAGACAATTCGGAATGTGTCCGAATTGCCAAGAGGGAAACACAAGCGCATGGATCATATCCCAGATGATGCCTTTCCTAGATCTGAGCTAGGATTGCCGATAATATTTCATTTCAAGGACGATCAACACGGAGATCCAGCTGATAGCGAGCTTACGCCTATGGGGAAAAAAAGAATGTCAAGCCCTATTATTCTCAGACCTTTAGCAGTTGGAGATGGCAAAAAAGCAGTTCCAATGATCGTCCGGTTATCGGTAGGACCTTTGATGAGTGTGGAATTAAAGAGGGATGGAGCTTTGATCGCATCGAGTGGTGAGGAAGATATCCGCAATATGAGGTTGGCAGAATATCGCAACTCTCCAATGTCCGGTCTAACCAATAAAGGATCGGCTCTTGAGGCTTTTATCTCTTTTGCAAAAAGCGATTCTTTGGCGGAGAAATATTCATTCAAAGCTTTTATAGAGGTAGGCCTATGAGCAGGCATCTCTTTGTCATCTCGATTGGCTCTGTTCAGGACTTCATTGCTGCAGCTCGAAGAACTCGAGACCTGTGGTTCGGTTCTCATCTTCTTTCAGAGATCAGCAAAGCCGCTGCAAAAGCTATTGCGGAGGAAGGAGGCGAGCTGATCTTCCCTGCACTTGAAAGAGGACATCTGGACCTTGAACCGTCCGATGAAGTTGATGCTTTTAATGTAGCAAATATTATCGTGGCTGAGCTTCCTGAAAGTATCATCGATCCATCAAAGGTCAACGAGAAGGCCCGCTTCGCGGCAAAGAGCGCTTGGTTGCGCTATGCAAATGAGACTAAAAAAGAGGCGGAGAAACTGGATAGAAATGCTATTAACCCGGATATCTGGCAGGAACAGATCACTGATGTGGATGAACAGACATTTGACGTCATACCCATTTACGCAGCATGGATACCACTTAGCCCCAATTATCAGAAAGACCGTAAACGTCTGATGCGCCTTCTTTCCGGAAGAAAATCGATTCGTGATTTTAATCCTCCCACAGAAAGGCATCCAATCATACCAAAATCTTCTCTCGATGGAGCAAGAGAAAGCGTGCTAACGAAAAATAAGAATATTCGAAAAAAAATGGCTCTCCGGCTTAGGCTTGGAAATGGCGAACAGCTCTGCGCAGTTGCCCTAACAAAACGTCTTGGCGGAGGAAAAGTTCCATTCCCATCTGTGGTTCGAGTTGCCGCTGATCCTTGGATTCGAGGCGCTATTAGCTATGGCCAGGAGGCAAAGGATGTTCTTGCTCAGATAGGCAATCTCTGTTCAGGAGAGAACGGATTCTCATCTGGAACCGGAAGAATTCAGAAAAAATACAAAGAAGATTTCGGTTATGACGGTCAGATTCTCTATCCTTCAAGGCTATCAAAATTTTTAAAGCCAAATCCTGATTCAGACTCATGCGAGGATAATCTTTCTGAGGATGATCTTGTTAGTTTAAAACGGATCAAGGAAAAGGTGGATCAGCTTCAAAGGAGCGACAACGGTTGCTTCGGACTTAAAGAGCCTGATCCTTATCTAGCCATACTAATCGCTGACGGAGACCGCATTGGAAAGGCTATCTCTGAGATCAAGACGTCAGCGGACCATCGTGATTTCTCTAAAAATCTTTCAGAATTTGCAAAGATTGCAAGAAAAATTGTTGAGTCTGATAACAATGGTGTCCTTGTCTATTCAGGTGGAGACGACGTCGTCGCTTTCCTTCCTGTTGACAAATGCCTGTTGGCGGCAAGAGACCTGCATGATAAATTTGGAGAGCTAAAGCTCCTAAAAGAAGATCATGGTAAAGCCAAAGACAGGCTCACGCTCTCAGTCGGCATAGCCATTGCGCATGCCTTTGAGCCTCTGGAGGATCTGATCGAGTACGGAAAGAATGCAGAGAAGGCTGCAAAAGAGCCTAACAAGAACGGACAAGGAGATCGGAACGGTCTTGCCGTCCATCTGCATAAAAGAGGTGGCGGGGAACCGATTCGTCTTCGTGAGCAATGGATAGATGATAGTAGCAGCCTTGACAAGAGGCTCGATAAATGGGCCAAGATGCATAACGAGAATAAGCTTCCTGACAAGGCCGCTTACGAGATGCGCGAGCTTGCAGAAGTTTACAGGAACTGGAAAGAAACCCCAAAAGCGGATCTTGAGAACCTCATCAAAGCAGATGTAAAGAGAATGCTGAAACGCAAGAGGCCAGTAGGCGGAGAAGATCAAAAAATCCTTACCACGGAGATCGATTCCATGCTCAAGGGACTTGATTCATATCAAAAGGTTCGACATCTTGCAGATGAGCTGATCTTGGCTAGAAAACTGTCCGATGTGATGAAGATGGCGGACAGGATTGCAAAGAAACCGGAGGCTGAAATATGAGCACAGTATATCTCGCCGTCACACCTCATGACACCATCATTGCACGAGACGGCAGACCGTTCGGAAAAGATCAGGGCATCCGAATGAGATCGCTTGACTGGCCGTATCCATCGGTCCTGGCAGGATCGCTGCGGACGATGCTGGGAAAGATGAACGGTGGCTTCTCCGATGAAGTAGTTAAGGAGTTATTGGAGATCAATACTGCAGGTCCTCTACCGATGAAAGGCAAGCAGTTGTATCTTCCAATACCAAAGGACATTCTAGCAAAAGAAACGGACGAGAAACTAATCGCTATTCCTTTGCGGCCCGCTAAGTTGGGGGCTGGAGAGGGATGCGATCTCCCAAAAGGTGGTCTTCTTCCAACCATGCTTCCGGAAGCCATTGATGAGGATTTCAAGCCGAAAAAGTTGCCTGCCTTCTGGTCGATGAGCAAGATGATCGCATGGCTCACCAATCCCTGTGGCTCAAATTTTGCCCTTTGCAAATATTCAAAAATAAATAAGGAAGATATTAAAGAGACTGGCTATGAAGATGGAAGGAAAGAGGAATGTTGGAAGGACGATCCAGATTTCCTTGAAGCTCCAGAAAAAGATGAACGCGTTCATACAGGAATCAATGCAAAGACCGGAGTTGCAGCAGTTGAGGAAGGGCTTCTCTTCATGAGCGTGGGCCTTGATCTATCCTCGACGGAGAAGGGCAGCAGCATTCGTATGGCTGCAAGGATTGAGGTGGATGGCATCTTCGAGGAGACGATAAACAAGCTTGATAAGATTCATCCATTTGGTGGGGAGAGGAGGCTTGCTCGATGGGCCAGAAGTGGACAGGTGAACGGCTGGACTTGCGATGATGGGCTAAAATCACTGCTTTCAAAATCGCAGAAAATCCGGATGGTTCTCTCAACACCTGCGATATTCTCGAAAGGCTGGCTACCTGGATGGCTGAAAGATGTTAACGGGTATCTAGAAGGCACCCCGCCGGGAGCATCAGACGATCTGAAGCTAAGGCTAATCTCAGCTTGCGTCGATCGATGGAAGCCGATCTCCGGATGGAGCGCAGAGGCCAAGAGTCGCGGGCCAAAAGCAATTCGCCGATTGGTTCCGGCGGGCTCGGTCTACTTCTTCGAGGTTCATCACGGCAGTGCAAGCGAACTAGCCACGAGTCTCTGGCTCAGGTCAGTCTGCGACGATGTCCATGGTGATAAGGATAGAAATCGCAAAGATGGATTTGGCCTTGCTGTCTGGGGTATATGGGAAGATGCGAAAAATGAAGAGATGAAGGACAAGAGATAAGGGGGTGCTAGATTATGGTTAATACAAGAATGTACTGGGTTCATGCTATTACGCCACTTCACGTTGGCTCAGGTCGAGGGGTTGGATTCATTGATTTGCCCATCATGAGGGAAAAGGTAACAAGCTGGCCGCTTGTTCCAGGGTCGGCGGTAAAGGGCGTCATGAGGGAGCATTTCGTCAGGAAGAACATCGATGATAAGCTGATAAATGCCGCCTTCGGAAAAGGTGGCGATGACATGGGCAATGCCGGATCTCTTGTTCTATCCGATGCTCGGATTGTGTGCTTGCCTGTCCGCAGCCTTTACGGAACATTTGCCTTTGCAGCCTGTCCTCTGGTTCTTGAGAGATTGAAGAGAGATCTCGACTCTGCGGGACATAAGAGCGGACCTGCTGAGCTGTCTTTTAAGGACGATAAAGTTATCGTCACTTCAGGATCCAAGGTTGAAAGAAACGGAAACGTCCTCTTTGAGGATCTAGACTTTGCGATTATCACTGATAATGGAGAAACAAATGCATGGGCCGAGCTTTTGGCTAGGCTCCTGTTTCCGAACGATGCCACATGGCAAGGAATCTTCAAAGAACGCTTCGTCATTCTATCCGATAATTGCTTCAGCTTCCTTTCTGAGACCGGAACAGAGATCAATGCGAGGATCAAGATAGACCAAGAAAAGAAGATCGTCCAAGATGGAGCATTGTGGTACGAGGAGTCCTTGCCCTCTGAGACTATTCTGGCTGGCTTGGCCTGGTGCGATCAGGATTACAGTGGCAAAGCCGTAACTCAGGAAATGATCTTCAAAGAGTTTTGTCCTGATAAAACCATAAATTTGCAGGTCGGCGGAAAGGCGACCGTTGGCAAAGGCAGGGTCAGATGCATTTTCACAAGGGGAGAGGGGGAGTGACAATGGTCCGAACGACAAAGCTGCAGGATAGAGCCCAGAAAGCCTTTGATTGCATCTCATCGGTGGAAAAAGATACTGATAATTATTGCCAATTTGCTAAGAAATTTCCTGCCCTAGTGCACAACTGTGGGCTTGCTCAAGCAGTGGCATTTTTTCAATCCAAGGAAGGAACCGCCTACCTGGATGATCTCGCCAAAGTGATGGGCAAGAAAGACAACGAAGAAATTGGAGATCTCTCCAGAACTGTTGACCTACTAGAATACCAGCATTTGACAAGAGAGGCAATCGAATCAGCTACATGGATAAAACGCTATTCAGAGGCTATTCTAGATAAATGCACTAAGAATGCCGATCCTGAGATGAGGTGACCTATGTCTCAATCATGCAGAAATGCGATCTGCAAGTATTACGATCGAAGAGGAGATAATTACAGCCTTCTCGGCACAAATGCAGGTCTCATCAGGGATAAATATCTCCGGCTCTCAGCAAATGACGCTGACCGAACGACAGCTCGTGGGGAACTTCTGGAAGCAATGCGGTTGGCGATTACACGATTGGAAGGAATTTATGGGGCCGCTTTTAGCAGAAACAAGGATAATCTGCCACAGCCTTCAGCAGGAGATTCTTTTAAAACCTCAAGCAGGATGATTATCGGCCTTGGAGGCGAGAACGTACTTGAGACTGGAATCTCTCTTCAGCATACTTACGGAACACCATTTATTCCTGGTTCTGCACTCAAGGGCCTTACAGCTCACTATTGCGATCAGGTCTGGGGCGCAATTGACACGAAGTTCAAGCTTGGCGAAGAGTATCATGAAACCATCTTCGGGACCACTGAGGACTCTGGCCACATCATCTTCCATGATGCTTGGATAACACCCGAGAGCCTGGGGGACTCCATGAAGCCGGATGTGATGACACCCCATCATAGCGTTTACTATTCGAATAAGGAAGATGCAGCTCCGACGGACTTTGATGACCCAATACCTATAACTTTCCTCTCGATCGTAGGCGGCTTTTATGTTACCGTTTCATGCGATGTGCAAAATGAAGTCGGCGAGAAGTGGGCCAAATTAGTCTTCAAGATGTTGACTGAGGCCCTGAAGGAATGGGGCATCGGTGGCAAGACCAATGCTGGCTACGGGAGGCTCGTCTTGGAGAATTTAGGTGAAATGGATGGCCAGTCATCGGTAAATACAACTGATTTAAAGATTCCGTCTTCAGGTCCAGATGTGCAGAGACCACCTAAGCAGGCTCAGCCTGCCGCCAGGAAACGGAAGTACAAAAAGGGCGATACTGTAGAGGTCACCAAGATTCCCGACCCCAAAGAGAAGCGAGGTGCTTCATACTTTGTGGCAGATGACGGCATCGGTGGGCTCGTTGTCCTGGGAACGGCGCCTTCTGTTGAGATTGGTCAGAAGACCCGCCTGGAAATAAACGGGGTCATGGAAAAAGAGGGCTTATACAATTTTGCCGCCATTGGCGCAAAGAGAGAACCTGCCCACCAGGCCAGGGACAAGAGAGGACGAAGATGACAATAGATGATAGCCCCAAGGCTCGAATCATGTTCGCATTAGTTAGTGACCAGCGCATGCAAAATATTATTCCTATTTTTCAGAAAGGTGCGAAATATGAAGAGCTAGTTCTTGTATTTTCAAAAGAACGTAGCTCAGGAAAGCCACTTGCTAAATTTGAAAAAGCTGCGAATGATTTGTCCGCTGTATTAAGTCCACTAGTTAAGGTTAGTTTTAGCAGGGATTATGTGGAGCCATACAACATTGAAGCTGTTGCAATGGCTATAACTTCGCATGTAAACAAATACAATAGCAGGCACGAAGTTGTGGTCAACATTTCGGGTGGCACAAAGCCCATGGCCATTGGCGCCCTCCAAGCAACTCACAGACTTGGAGGTATTTGTCTCTATACTAATACCGAAAATGAAGAGATATTAAAGTTGCCTCCAGACGGGTCTATCGTGAGGGAGCCAGTGCAAGTCCCAAATTTGAATGTTGATTTATATTTCAGAGCATACGGCGAGAAAATCACCGAATCAAAGCAAGTTAAGGATCTGAAAGAGATCCATAGAGAATGGGCAAAAATAATCGGAGATCAGCATTCGATCATTTATCAAAAAATCATTGTGCGGGTTATAACAGTAGTTAAAGATGCACAAAAAAATGGGCAATCATTTCCTATTGCATTAAAGGTGGGTTCAACTCGGAAACAACGAGAAGTTATAACTCAATTAGCCCAGTCGGGCCTCTGGCTATATCGTCAGGAGACTGACGAGATTACAATCACCGACAACATATCCGCATCGTTTTTAAATGGACCTTGGGTCGAGGCGTATGTAGGCATGCTAATGCAGCAGAGTGGTTGCTTTGATGATGTAAGGCTTAATGTGAAATTGAATGGATGGGAAGGAGAAATAGATGTCGCAGCTGTCAGCAATGGCAAATTAGTTCTCATTGAATGCAAATCCAATGTTCAGCAATCGCAGCAGCTCAGCAAGCTAGACTCCTTGCGTGGAAGGCTAGGTGGACCTTTTGCTCAAGCCTATTATGCAAGAGCAAGTGAAGCGTATGCTGATCGAATCAGAACGCAATGCAGAAAGTACCATCTCAATGGAGAGTTCTTCGGTGCAGAACTTCATGAGATTGGCAAAACGATTGGAAAGAACATCAAAAAAGTCGCCTGAGTTTCCTGCATTCATAGTTATGCTATACTTGTAAACTTATAATAAAATTCATTGAGCTAAGTGAGGCAAAAGAATGACTTCGGTTCAAGTAATCTACCCCACATTCCGCACTTTTGACTCGCGGTTCTTAATTTTCCGCCGTTAAATATCCGAAATATTTTTAAATAAATAGCTCCTACCTATTTTCTGAAGTGACGTAGCATGGATTTGGATGTTGAGTCATACAGCTTAGGTCATCTTGGCATAGTAGCCGGCATTTTTGATACTCTGAAGATCGGTGAAGTGATTGACGAGGTTATGCCAAAACAGGGCTCAAAAAA
>JBAQXX010000034.1:0-32896 GCA_049299735.1 Methanothrix sp.
CATCTCCGCCATTACCTCCCCCGCTAAAGTGCCGTCCAGGCCTTTGCTGGGCTCGTCTGCTATTATGATCCGGGGCGAGAGAATCATGGACGTGCCGATCATCACCCTCTGATTCATGCCTCCCGAAAACTGGAACGGGTACATCCTCGCCTTCTCCCTCTCCGCCAGGCCCAGGCGGCCGAGCATATCTTCAGCCATCTGCAAAGACCGATTGCGTGAGATGCCTTTATGGACCTGCAGCATCTCAGCAATCTGTTCACCCACTCGCATGATGGGGTTAAGGGCTAAAGATGGATTTTGAAATACAATAGAAATCTCGCTACCCCTTATGCGCGCCATCTCCCTCTCGTTCAGGCCGAGAAGATCCCTGCCCGCAAAGGCGGCCCGGCCCTGCACACAGGCATTATGGGGCAGGAGCTGCATTATGGCGCCCGCCACCACGGACTTGCCGCAGCCGGTTTCACCCACAAGCGCCAGTGTCTCTCTGTCTTGCATTTCAAGGCATACGTCCTCAGCTGCCTTAACCCGGCCCAGCGGTGTATCGAAGCTTACAGACAGTCCCTCAATTAGAAGAAGTGGTTCGGTGGTGGTCCGGGAGGAATTCATTCTAACCTCAGTGTTGCTTGCTCTTGCTCTTCCATGGCAAAGCCCATGAGGACTATGGATAGCACGAAAAGGGTAATGCATAGCCCTGGAGTCATGTACCACCACCAGTAACCGTTTATGAAGCCGCCGCGAGTGAATGCGAAGTTGATCATCATCCCCCAGCTCTTCATCGTGGGATCGCCGAGACCCAGGAAGGATATGGAGGCTTCAGCTATCATGGCTGAGGCAATGGAAAGCAGAAATTTGGGCATAATCACATGGAATACATTGGGCAGAACATCGGTGAATATGGTGTGCCGATCTGAGAAGCCCAATGCTCTTGAGGATTGGACAAAGCCCATCTCCCTGACCTGCAAGGCTTTGCTGCGAACCACTCTGGCAGTGGAGGTCCACCACAAAGAGCCCATGAGGAGGGCGACCAGCCAGAAGCTGGGCCGGAGGAATGCGGCCAATACGATTATCAATGGGATCTGGGGGATCATGAGAAAAATATCCGTTATCCCCATGAGGATCTCATCAGTTGTGCCCTTGAAGTAACCGGCAAGAAGACCCACGATCGTGCCTATAAGCGTAGCCATGAGGGCCGCCCCAAAGCCCACTATCAGCGATACTCTCGATCCGTAGATGAGCTCGGAGAGTATATCGTGTCCCATGTCGTTTGTCCCCAGAAGATGCTCATGGTCCGGTGGAGAGTAGGGCTCAAACCTCAGCCAGGGGTCGTAGGGAGCCAGTGCCGGAGAGAATACGGCCATTAGCAGAAAAGACAAAAACAGAAACATTCCCCCACGGGGAGACTTCGTCACATCGGGCATTACTGCCACCTCACCCGCGGGTCCAGACGGCTGTAGAGAAGATCGGCCAGCAGATTAGCTGAAACCACCATCAGTGTGATAATGAGAAAAGATCCCTGCAGAACCGGATAGTCCCGAGAGAGAAGAGCATCGTAGATGAGGTTGCCCATGCCGTTCATGGAGAAGACGATCTCGACGAACAGCGCCCCGCTCAGGATAAAGCCGAAATCCATGGCCAGGAGAGTGATAATAGGAAGAAGGGAGTTCTTGAAGACATGTCTAAATAAAATCTCATCATCATAGAGCCCCTTGGCCCGGGCATAGGCCGCATAGAGGCTGCTCTTTTCCGATAGTACGCTTCCTCTCATGATCATGTAGTTGCGAGACAGGGAAAAGAGCGTCATCACCATGATGGGCAGAAAAAGATGGTGGGCAATGTCCGCTGCCGATCCCGTGGCATAGAATCCCTTCAAAGGAAAAAGGGCAAGCTTGAAGGAGAGCAGATAGAGGGCCAGCAAGCAGAGAAAGTAGGGTGGAGTGCAATAGAGCGTCAGGAAAAATGCAGTCTGCATCTTCTGGCTATTGCTGCGGCTCCTCCAGCCGGCGAGCGCTCCCAAATAAGTGCCTAACACGCCGCCCATGAGAAGTGAAGGCAAGGCCAAGAGCAGCGTCCATTTCATACGTGAGTATATGATCTCAGAGACGGGCGAATGCAGGTGAAAGGAATACCCCAGGTTCAGGTGCAGGATGCCCCGCCAGTAATCCAGATATTGCAGGGACAAGGGTCTGTCCAGGCCCATCTCGCTCCGGAGCTTGGTCACGGAGCTGTCCGTCAATACGACATCCTCTCCCAGAAGGTTGGTGAGAGGATCGCCGGGCATGGCTCGGGGAATGACGAAGTTTAAAGAGAAGATGATAACTATGGCGATAATGTATCTGCTCCACCTCTTTGCCGTTAGGGACATGTCGTAAACTCCCTTCAGCGAATCCGGTAGAGGAGTGCATCTTTTGCCGAGAATGCCGCCCATTTTCCGTCTGCTCTCTCTTGCAGTCTGCCTTCCCTGCTCAAGTGGCCGAGCAGCTCATCGCGGCCTTTTTTGGAGGACCGGTACACCTTGAACAACAGGTCGATGGGAAGTGAATAATCTCTCTGAAATAAAATTACATCAAACTGGTAGCCTATATCTTTCAGGATGTGATGCAGGCAGAGGTAATCTGCGTACGGCCTTGGCCCGTAAGCAAATTCGTTCAACGAGTCAACGCCTTCTCCTCGAAAGACTATAAATATCCCATTTTTGGTGACATCAATCATCTTGGTAAGGAATTTTTCGATATCCTCATCAAAGAGACTGTAGGCCGCCAGGGAATAATCGACTCCTGAATTCTCAACTCCGGAAATACCGGCTCCCGAGACATTCATACAAGAAATCTCAGAGGGCTGCACATCTTTCCACTCTTTTTCAATAGTGAAAATATTCTTCAAACCCTCTTGGCGGGCTTTCTCCGATAAGATCTGCAATTGATATGCCGATGAATCGACGGCAATTGTCTGGGTGGTTTTCCTAGAAAGAGGGATGGCAAAGGCCCCGGTTCCTGCACCGATGTCTAGAAATGTTGCTTTTGGAGAAATAAAGGAGGAGATTTTGGAAAGGATCTCCCCCGGATATCCCGAATGCATGAGAATCTTGTCATAGATCCCGTAGCTCCTCCAGAACTGGTCGTTGGATATCTTCTCTTCCTTGAGGTCATGCACATAGCTGGTCTCTCTGACGAACTTCTTCCATTGATCCGTCCACCGGCTCATTGCTTCTTCTCCACAGAGAGGAAATTGTCCACATTGAATATGCCGTAGAGCGGATCGGAGTACCAGTCCTGCCAGGCTCTGTTAGTGGGCGTCTCCACTTTATTCCAGTAAAGGGCAATGGCCGGCAGATTCTCTGCATAGTAGTCCTGCAGCTCGTAGGCATAATTTTGCAGCTGGTCATCGCTGGTGGCAGCGAGAATATCGTCGCACAGCTTGAGGAAGACGGGATCGTCAAGCACATGCAATACGCCTTCGCCCGTTCTGCGGGAATCGAAGTAGCCCGTGCCCCAGTTGGCGTGCATGAGCATTCCCCATGGTGTGGACCTGGTAACGGTCAGATCGTACTCGCCGGCATCCTTCTGCTTGATCCAGGTGCTCGAATCCACATTCTTCAGTTCGCTGTCGATTCCAAGAAGCTTCAGGTACTCCTGTATGAGTTCTGTCGCACGCTGGTAGTCGGTCCTTGTGAGGATTGTAAGTTTTATGTCTTTGCCGTCCTTGCCTTCCATGATGCCGTTTCCATTGGAGTCCTTGTATCCGGCGCTTTCAAGAATGCTCTTCGCCTTGGATAGATTGTACTCTAGCTTGGCCGTCTCCTTGAACGCCATCATGCTGGGCGGCACAAAGCCTGCATTGGGAATCTGGCCGTATCCTAGTGCATCAAGCTTTAGAATTTCGCTGTAGTTGATGGCGTAGGAGGCGGCCTCTCGGAAGCTCTTATCGGACATGGGCTCCTTTTGCAGGTTCATGCCCAGGAACATAAGTCCGATATTGTCCTTCTCTACAAAATCGAAGTTGCCGGTGTCTTTGAGCTTTTGCATGCTGGCATAAGGATAGGTCCCAGCATACTTGTAATAGGCATCAACGTCGCCCTTCTCCAGGGCCAGGGAAAGCACATCCATATTGCTAAAGGTGTGAATCTCCAGGGAATCGAATTTGGGAGAATCTCCTTTCCAATAGGGATTCTTCTGGAAGTAAATCACTCCGGCACCAAGATCTGTCTTGGCGATGAAGAAGGGACCAAATCCAACATTCTCCCCTTCATTGGTATATTCCGTGGGCTTTTCCACCGTCTTCCAGATATGCTGGGCCAGGATGGGATAGGTGGCAAACTCCAGGTTCAGCCGGGAGTAGGGCTTGTTCAGCTTGAAGACCACGGCGTTGCCTTCCACAGAAATATTGTCCACCGTATTCTTTATCCAGCCTGCTGCCGGATAATTTTCCGCCAGATAATTGAAGGTGAACTGCACATCATCAGGCGTCAGCTTTTGGCCGTCGCTCCAGTACAGGTCGTCGTTGATGAAAAACTTCCAGGTCTTTCCGTCTTCCGAGACCTCATAGCTTTTAGCCGTCAGGCCTACTACCTTTCCATCTTCTGCCATCTTCATTAAAGTGGGATTGGAAAGGTGGGCCAAGACGCCCATGTTGCTATCTCCCAGAATGCTGGCCGATTTGACCACATTGGGGGTGCCGATCTTTAGAACCGTCCCGCTGGAATCTTCCACACCCTGGCATGATATGCCTAAAATCAGTATGGAAAGAAGCAGCACTACGGTATACTTATACAGACTGCGTCCCATAAAGCTCCTACCTTTTTGGCTACGACTCATTCGATTTCGTATAAAGAATTTGTGGCTTGCGTTTATTTATAATACTATACTCCAAATTATCATTAAATATAGTTACTTATTATTACCAATCTATGAAAAATTAGTAAATAAGGAGTTACAATATGTAATTTGGCCCTACTAGGTGGGGATCATGAGCTGGACGGATCGGTAGGCTTCAGCGCTCCTTCCTGGGCATCCAAGAAAATCGAGGACATGTGGCTCATGGAGTACTTGGAACCAGCCTGATGGCGTCAGCAGCGCAAAGGTCTACCTGGGCCAAAAGACCGCCAGCATAGACTACGATCCGGCAAAGCTCACGGTACAGGACTTTGAGCAAGCGGTGGATGCGGCGGGGCACAAGATCGAATGAGTTTTTGGTCTTTTTTCTAACATCGCATTCAGATGCCATAGCCTTTCTTTCGTAAAGACAATCGTAGTCCTCCTGCCTCTTGGGGATTTCGTCATCAGTTATAGATCCGCTCGATCTTCGTGTTAATAAAATAGAAAGATTTATTACTAATTAACTTCAATAAAGCGATTTAGCCGATGAATAACAATAATGATGGACATATAGGTCCCAAAGCATCTCGATGCAAAGAGTCCACAGCGGCAAATGATCAAGAAGATGGCCTTTTGCAGATTATCTCGAAAGTTCCAGATGCGCTGTGGCGGCTTAGCATAGACTCTCTAGGGAAATATATTGAGTTTTATATATCTCCTGCTGCAGAAACTATGTTGGGTTTGCCGAAGGGCAGCATTCGAAATAGCCTTCAGAGATATTTTAGTTATGTTCATCCCCTTGACCTGCCTGCTTTGGAGCAGTTCTTCTCCTGCGCGTCTCAAGTGCCAGGGAAGGTGAGCTCAGTGGAATACCGCCTGCGAAAGGCAGATGGCAACGTCTTTTGGGTTTCTACTCGAAGTCGGGCATTTCATCAGGCCTATGGCGGGATCTTGATCTTCGGAATTACCAGTGACATTACAGAGCAAAAAAATAGGGAGATTGAAACACAGGTGGGCGAAGTGCGCTGGCAATTCGCCCTGGAAGGAACAGGCAACGGCATATGGGACTGGGATTTGCAGACAAACAAGGTCTTCTACTCTCCGATGTGGGTCTCCATGCTTGGATATAAGCAGCATGAGATCGGAGACTCTCTGAATGAATGGTGCTTGCGCCTGCACCCGGATGACCGGGAGAAATGTCGGCATGAATTAAAGATGCACCTTCTCGGTGAGACGCTCATCTATCACAACCAGCACCGCGTACTCTGCAAGGGTGGGACCTACAAATGGGTTCTCGATCGCGGCAAAGTGATAGCGCGAACAGAGGATGGCAGACCGCTTCGCTTCATCAGCACTCAGTCGGACATCACCGAGCGTAAACGTGCACGTGAGATGATTTGGGCGAGATCCGAGGAGCTGGCCTGGATGCTTCGCAGCATGATGAATGCCTTTGTCGTTTGCCAGTCGGTATTCGATGAAAACGGCAAATTTTCGAGCTACCGTTTCGAATACATCAACGACGCCTACGAGGGATTGACCGGAGTGAAATCGGAGGCGGTGCTCGGAAAGACTGTACATGAGGTCTGGCCGGATACTGATGCCTCATGGATTGAAAACTATGCTCATGCAGCAGTGACGGGCGAACCGGTTGCATTTGATGTTTACCTTAAAGAGACCGATAAGTACTGTCACTGTCACGTCTACCGTCCCTGGAAGACTTCCGAGCGATTCTGCATGATCTTTGACGATATCACGGAGCAAAAGAGGGCTGAGGAGGCCTTAATACGGGCTAAGGAAGCCGCGGAAGATGCGGCACAGGCAAAGTCTGAGTTTCTGGCCAACGTGAGCCATGAGATTCGGACTCCTTTGAACGGCATAATCGGCATGACCGGGCTCCTCGAAGATACGAGACTTGATGCCGAGCAGCTTGAATATGCAAGAATCGTCCGCATCAGCGGCGAATCTCTGCTTTCCCTCATCAATGAAATCCTGGATTTCTCAAAGCTTGAAGCTCGAAAGATGGATTTGGAAATTTTGGATTTCGACCTTTCTTCAACTCTTGAAGAGACCAAGGGTTTGCTTACGGCTGCGGCTTCTGAGAAGGGGCTGGAGATTTCTTCTTTCGTGGACCCAGATGTCCCCCTGCATCTTTCCGGAGACCAGGGAAAACTGCGGCAAATTCTGGTCAACCTTCTCTCCAATGCTGTGAAATTCACCTTTGAAGGCAGGATAGAGATCCACGTCTCAATTAAGCAGCAGGACCGTGACCACAAGAGCGATGTGGCTCTTCAGTTTTCGGTCAGAGATACGGGCATTGGCATTCCCCCGGACCGATTGCATGTTCTCTTTTCGCCATTTACCCAGGTGGACAGCTCTACAACCCGCAAGTATGGCGGAACCGGCCTGGGACTTGCCATCTCCAAGCAGCTGGCGGAGCTGATGGGAGGCAAAATCGGCGTGGAAAGCATTGATGGTAGTGGATCTACCTTCTGGTTTACTGCCCATTTCAGCAGGCAGATCAAAAGATCGTCTGCCGGGGATAATTGCGCAAAAGCCGATCATATAGGCATGGGCAAGAGCGCCTGCGGGAACTGCAAAGCAACTGAAGCTCAGGAAAAGACCGGTCATTTTGTCCGCATTCTTGTGGCAGAGGACAATCATGTAAATCAAAGTGTAGCTCGGGCGATGATTAGAAGACTGGGCTATCAAGTGGACATTGTAGCAAACGGCCAGGAGACGATCGAGGCGCTCCGTTTGATACCATACGACTTGGTGCTCATGGACTGTCAGATGCCTGAAATGGACGGATTCGAGGCCACCAGTCTTATTCGCAGGGCGGAATCGAGGGTTCTCAATTGCAATATTCCGATAATTGCCATGACCGCGTCCGCCATGAAGGGCGACAAAGAGAGGTGTCTTCAGGCCGGGATGAATGATTTCATTGCCAAGCCGGTCAGAATGAATGAACTGGAGCGGATGCTCGCTGCATGGCTGGGAGAACGGGGCCAGGAAGATCAAAGCTCGGAGGCGCCCTTCAGAAATAACAATTCCGGCAACACGGACACGCACGATATTATTTGAGCATCCTCGCCCCCACCAGCCTTTTCGTAGCCTCCTCTTTTGGCTGCAACATCACTTCTTGCGAGTTTCCAGTCTCGATGATCTTTCCTCCATCCATGACCGCTATTCTGTCCGCCACCTTCAGGGCAATCATCAGGTCGTGAGTGATGTAGATCATGGCAAAACCCCTGGAGTTTTGCATGCCTTTTAGCAGCCGGAGCACATTGGCTGCGGTCGAGACATCCAGGGCGGAGGTTATCTCGTCTGCGATCAGGAGCTTTGGCCTCATTATGAGGGCTCTTGCTATTGCCACCCTCTGCCTCTGGCCACCACTCAGGCTCCCGCAATGCCTGCAGAGAAATTCATCGGATGAAGGAAGTCCTACTGATGAAAGAGTGCTGCGCACCAGCTCGATTCTCTCTTCTGGCTGCTGCAGTCCGTTGATGTCCAGAGGCTCCGCTACTGCCTCCCGTACTGTGAACCTGGAGCTGGTGGAGTTGGTCGGGTCCTGAAATACTATCTGTATTCCTCCGTAACCAGAGCCGTATTTGTCGCCGTTCATCCGATTGCCCTTGAAGAATATTTCGCCCACATCAGACCCCATGACCCCTGCCAGCATATGGGCGAGTGTCGACTTCCCAGAGCCGGTCTGCCCGACAACGGCAAGAACCTCGCTTTCTCTGATATCCAGCGATGCATCCTTCACGGCATTCAGCATTTTGCCGTCCGGCAAACGATAGCTGCAATTTAAGCCTGAAGCCTTCAAAAGTGTGACGACTCCACCCAGGTGACATGCCACCTCCCGCTCGGCACTGACGTTGCCGGAGGTGGTGGCGGATACCGGAATTAAATCAGGAGGGCGGATGCTGCAAAGGTCGACTCTCTGGGTGCACCTGGCGGAAAACGGGCAGCCACTCATCTGCCCTGTCGGCGATTCTCCCGGAATTCCCCACAGATCTCTATAGAGGAATATACCGGGCGTGGAATTTATCAGGCCCCTGGTGTACGGATGCAATGGATTATCGATCACCTCGCCAGTCGCTCCTCGCTCCATGATCCTGCCAGCATACAAAACAGCCAGGCGAGCCGAAGCAATTGAGAGAAAGGTTATGTCGTGAGATATCAGTATCATGCTGCATTCGGTCTCCTTCTGAAGCCTCAAAAGCAGATCCGAGATCTCCTTCTTGGTGAAGGCATCCAGGGCCGAGGTAACTTCGTCCAGGATCAAGATATCCGGATCGCATGACAGCGCCATGGCAAGTAACGCCCTCTGCCTCATGCCTCCGGAAAGCTGGTGAGGGTACGCATCCAGCCAGATCGGATCGAGTCCCACCTGTCGAAACAGCCCGTCGCATCTGGTCCTGGCTTGATTTTTTGATAGTCCCAGATGCTTTGTCATTGGCTCGATTACCTGATTGCCTACCCTGATAACCGGGTTTAGCACCTCAAGGCTGTTTTGAAAGACCATGGCGATATTTTTCCACCTTATCGCATCTCTCTGCCTATCCTGCATGGCGACGATATCTTTTCCGTTAAATAATATGGAACCTGTAGTCTTAACATTCTCAGGCAGAAGTCCCATGATGCCCAAAGCTATGGTCGTCTTGCCGCTTCCTGACTCACCGGCCAGGCCCAGGAATTCGCCCATCTCAAGGGATAAGCTCAGGCCGTCAACCGCCCTGGCTGCGGTTTTATCAGATACATAATCGATTGAAAGCCCTTTAATCTCCAGTAGCGGCATCAAGAATCTCCCTTTAACCTTAATCTCGGATCGACGATTCGCTCCATGTCTCTGCCTATGAAGGCCAGAGAGAGCAGCAGGAGTATGAGCGCTATCAGCGGAGGCATCAGCCACCACTGCCAGTATGGCGTGAAATAAATCGAACGGAAGCTCGTTGCATAATGAAGCATCATTCCCCAGCTTTTCGACGTCGGGTCCCCCAATCCCAGGAAGGCAAGCCCTGATTCGGCAACAATCGCATATGAGGAAATATTGAGGATGCTGACGAAGATCAGGGGCATGGCCTCGGGCATGATGTGCTTTCTTATGATGTAGGTGGGACCGGCTCCGTGAAGCCTCGCCGATATGATATACTGCTGCTTTTTCATGGCCAACGCCTGGGACCTGACAACCCTGGCGGGCTTAGCCCAGCTGAGGAAGACAAGAACCAGTATTACGTTTACAATGCTCGGATTGAGAAATGCGGCAATAACTATCAGAAGGGGAAAGCTCGGCAGGGCCATTGTGATGTCAATCGTCCTGAGCAACGCTTTATCCCAGTTTCCGCCGAGGTATCCGGCCATCAGACCCAAAAAGCCGCCTCCGACGCCGGAGATCAGTGCAACTGCCAGGCCGATGACAAGGCTCATCCTGGCTCCGTAGCAGATCTGGGACCAGATATCCATCCCAAGCTCGTCAGTGCCGAGGATATGTGCCGGCCCCGGAGGTTCAAGGGACCTCCCGGATATGGCGGAAGGCTCATAAAATGTGACAAACGGCGCAAAGATTGCTATAAAAACTATTAGAAGAAGACCTGCGATCCCTACCTTCCCCGCTGCTGTAAACTTGCTAATCGTATCATGAATCGAGTTAGAGATCGAGGCTGCATAATCCATCCATCCATTTCTGCTCTCTAAAACAGCCTTCAGTGAATACTCCTTTTCCTGCCTGCAGACTGTATCGATAATCATGCTGCCTCGCAAGATGCCGTCCTCGGATCCAGGCGCTCGTAGATGATCTCTACCAGATAGTTGGCAGTCAGGATGCTGACGGCCATGACGAGCATGATCCCCTGGATGAGTGGATAATCCCTGGCGATCACAGAGGAGCGAAGAAGACTCCCAACCCCCGGATAGGAAAAGACGTTTTCCACAAGCACCGCTCCGCCCATGAGCATGCCGATCATGAAACCAACCCGGGTTACAACCGGCAGAAGTGCGTTTCTAAGGGCATGCCTGTTCCACACCAGCTCATCGCCAATACCTTTGGCTCGTGCTGTTCTGATGTAATCCTTTGTCATGACGGTTACCAGGGTGTTCCTTGTCAGCAGGTAAATGCCGGTCAATTGAGTGAGTGCCAGCGTCACCATTGGAAGAACTGCATGGTATACGATATCCATTGCAGACTCCAGGGGATTGGAATAATGGGCGAACGGCGTTATGGCTCCTGCCAGAGGAAACACCTTCAGCTTAACTGAGAATGCGAGCAGGATGATGAGACCGAGCAAAAAAGAGGGTATTTCGGCAAAGCTGATCAGCCCCATCATCATGAGCTTGTCGGATGCTTTTTCCCGTCGCCTTGCGGAGAGAAGCCCGAGCAATATTCCTGCGGCCGTGCTCATGAGCGTCGCCCCCACAACAATCAGCGCTGTCCACGGCAATCGGGTCCATATCGCCTCAACGACGGGCACTTTGTAGTAAATGCTCACTCCCAGGTCGCCCCTGGCCATGGATAAAATATAATTTACGAACTGCTCATAAACGGGCCGGTCCAGCCCGTAATAGCTGATGAAGTACTGCCGCTGCTCTTCGGTTAGAACCGATATGACCTCGTTTTCCGCGTCTGCGGATAGAATCAAAAAAGGATCTCCGGGCATCATCCTTGGAAGAAAGAAGTTTAAGACAAGGATGAGGAAAAGGGCGGTCGCATATTGCAGGGCGACACCCTTTCGGCCTTTGCACTTCATCTTCCGTTCTTCTCCCAGACCATCATGCCAGTGATGCTCTCAGTTGTGGAGTGATATTTTCCTTCCTTTGCCCGCTCCTCAAAATACTTTCTCATTCGGGCCTTCATCTCGCCATCTATGTCCTTGCTGCCGCTGAAAAACCCGGAGACGTTGTCCACCATGCCTTCAACGGTCTCATCGCTTTTCCAGCTATTTTTGGAGAGCTTTATGACAGGACGGTATCCCATGCTGTAAAGATACATGAACGGTATGGGAAATCCGTATCCTCCGTCTCCATACTTTTCGCCAAAAAGCATCTGATAAAGCTCGTAGTACGATACATCCCATTTCCTGCTAACGAAGTTGCTGTAGTAACAAACGTTCCTGGATGCCTGCATCATCTTCTCGAAGCTCTCAGGGCCGTTTATTCCCGGGGTCATCGAGGCTATGACCAGATCGAAGCGGTTCTTGAAGCCCAAGGCATCGATGTCGATGTCGCTCCAGGGAGATAAGATGGTCTTGATAGAGGTGATCCCCATCCCAGCAGCCCTATCCTCAAGCCTCTTCAGCATTTCCGCAGAGATATCCAATGCAGTGACACGAGCGCCCATTTCGGCTAATGGAACAGCCAGTGTCCCGGGACCGCAGCCGATATCCAGGACTTTCGCACCGTTCAGCTCCAGGCCGGTCTTTTTAATCAGCTCGAAGACCTCTGTCCTCTTCTTCTCCCTTCGATCGCTCTTTGCGTTGCGAGAGAATCCTTCCGCCCTTTTGTCCCAGAAAAGGGCGGATTGGGGCCCGTCTCTCCTTTTTTGAGAGAGGCTCCTCCAGTGCTCGGCCAAGCATGCCGTATCGTCGTTTTGCATATCCTATCATTTCCTCAAATCGCTTCGGTCGAGATAGGATAGCTTGCTGTGAGTCATCTCATGGTGGTCGTACATGTTCATCCACCCGTCGTAGGCCGCAGGCCGGTAGGCATTGTAGCTTGCAGTGTAGTAGAGAGGGATGCTCGGGACCTCCTCGGCAAGCACCTCCTGAAGCTCGTAGACGATTTCCTTGCGTTTCTTCTCGTCCGTTTCGCACAGCTGGGCCAGGCAAAGCTCATCCACCCTGTCGTTTTGATATCCGATAAGCGGCCTTCCGTGGCTTGCGCCTTCTATGCCAAACGATGCGCCGCAGAACTTGGTGCGCAGGTAGTCAGCATCTGAGCCCCATCCGCCGTAGCCGTTAATCCCTATCTCGAAATCGCCGGTGGATAATTTGGAGTCCCTGGACTTGCTCTCGATCGCCTGGATGGAAACATCAATGCCGGCCTCCTTGAGGCGCTCTTTAATTAGCTCTCCGATCCTTGCCTGGTCGCTTGAGAGTATTACGTTGAAGGAGAGCTTCCGGCCGTCCTTGTCCATGATGCCGTCGCCGTCAGAGTCGGTCCATCCGGCATCGTATAGCACCTGCTTTGCCTTTTTTGCGTCGTGCTCGTATTTGGGAAGGTTATCGTTGTACCAGATATGATCTTGCGGCAGGATGCCCATGCTGCCCGGATTACCGGCTCCTCTTCCTATCTTCTCGACCAGCTCTTCCCGATCTATTGCATATGCGAAGGCCTGCCTGACTGCTTTGTCCTTGAGGATCGGGCTCTTGTTCATGTTGAAGGACAGCTCATAGCCCCATATGGCGGGCTGCTGGAAGATGTAGACATCGTTGTCGCTCTTGAACATATCAAGGAGGTCGGCGGAAAGGCCCACAAAATCGATTTCACCCTGCTGGAAGGCAACTGTAGCATCGCTGACCGGAATGAACTCTATGGTCTTAACCCTCTGTTTTGGTCCCCAGAAGTCTTCATTGGCCACAAACTTGTAAGTCCCGTGCTCCTTGCTGTACTCGGCAAGCTTATAGGGTCCGGTGCCGACGACAGCTTCTGGAGAGTCGAACTTATTGGGATCGGATACATCCTTCCAGATGTGCTCTGGAATTATCCGGACAGATGATATCTCGTCGAGGAAGGGCGCGATTGGTTGAGTAAGTGTGAACTTGATGGTATGATCATCAATCACGTCGATCTCCGAGGCGGAGGACAGATCGTAAGCGGAGGCAGGAGAGTGTTCTTTTTCATATTCTATTGTGAACTTAACGTCGTTTGCGGTGAAATCCTCCCCATCCTGCCATTTTACATCACTTCTCAGATGGAAGGTGTATTCTTTGGCATCAGGGCTGATCTCCCAGCTTTCGGCCAGCCAGGGCACGAGGCCCTGATCATCCTTCTCAATCAAGCTATCGAAGATCAGGTTCATCTTGTAGATACCAGGGCCCCTCGGATAGTGCATGAAAGGCGTAGGGTAACCCGAATCTCCGCCGCTTAAATGAATGGTGTCCACGACCTGCGGGGATGATGACTGTGCCCCCTGCGACTGGGCCAGACATCCCGCACAGATCAATGCTATGCATGAAATGGCCAGAGCCATTCCAATTGCAATTTTGCTTCCTAATGGCGAACTTCTCGTATGCATCTAATCATTTCCTCTCACTTATTCTTCATATTTTACAACAGTTTAGTAACCAGAATTCATTTATTATCATATGTATCGTATGATGAAATACTAATATTATCGAATACTTGTCTTAATAGTTATTAACTTTTCTGTATGCATATCACGTCGATGGATGAGCAGGCAGTATAGATTATCAAGCAGCAGCTCGATCAGGCCGGGTTTAAATGATAGATATGTATTATACCAAGCGAGGAATCGCCATGGGAACACCAATAGCTCAGCATGATTTGCAGCACTTCCGGAGATTTCAGGGACCCAAGGATTCAGGAGGATAATGCATCTGGTTGCCGAGAGAGGGTGACAATTCAGGCCTGCATACTTTATTATTAAACATAAGAATAATCGTATATTATTAACAAATTTAGTAACAAGCCATAAGATATAAATAATACATATTCAGCATTAATTGATCGTTTCATATGGTGATGTCAATATGTCTACAAAGGAAATACGCATATGCTACGCTTTATCGTTACTGATTCTATTTGCTTTTGTGTCGTCTTTCTGTGCTATGGCTCAGATGAGTGCTGAAAATGCGAAAACTCCATCAAATATCACAAAGACCGACGCCAATGGCACCTTCTGTTTCAGCAATCTTTCTCCTGGCGTCTATAATCTGACTGCTCACAGACTGATACTCGGCGCCATGCATTACATGGGTGAGGTCAGCATCACCGTTGCTGGAAATGAGAGCAATGCGACTATTAAGGTATCACGGGCGGATGATGCTCAATTTGCCGCTTTCCAGAATGCCTCTGTCAATCTGACACCTGGAAATCATAGCATTACGGGACTGGTTCTGGGAGCCAACCGACCTGGAGCAGAGCCCAAAGAGATACCCTACGAGGATACACTGGTGAAGATCACGGCTGCGAAATAGGGAAGGTTGACCTGATATGTCATTGCTATCAAGATGCAGTAAGACTCTGCTGGCATTCATCCTTCTCCTCTCTTCGGCCACAGCACTGCAGAATGTGCCCGGAGACCTTGACGGTAACATGATCGTATCTGATGATGAGATTGCCAGAGCGCAGGATGATTTCGCCAAGGGGAGCATCACGGAGCAGAACCTGACTGAGATCAGGCATATCCATGATGCTTACCCCATAACGGTAATCGACACCCGGGGACGGAATGTTACCATCTACAAGCCCATCAAGACGGTGGTCTGTGATATCTCCCATCATCTGGAGACGCTTCGCACATTGGGGGTTCCGGCGAGCACGATTATAGGCGGTCCGGAGAATATCGACATCTATTCCATCTTTCCCGAACACAAGAACCTGACTCCAGTTGGAAGCTTCTACGAGCCAAATGTTGAGATGATGATACAGCTGCATCCCGATCTCATTCTGGTTCATCCCGGAACGGGCAGCGGAACCTTTGGGGCATTTCTCGGCCCGCTCATGGATCAACTGGAGGGCGCAGGATTGACGGTGGCCTGCTTTGCCTGCAGCCGCCCCGAGATCTATACGGATGAGGTGGAAAAGCTGGGAAGGCTCCTCGAGCACCAGGAAGATGCCGGCAGGTTCATCTCCTATTATAACGGCGTCCTGAGCTTCGTCGAAGAAAAGGTCAAAGACCTGCCTGAGGCAGAGAGGCCCCTCGTCTACAGCGAGAACCGTCCCTATCGAGCATCCAATCTAGACATACTTCCCATCCAGACTGCTGGCGGCAGAAGCATCTATGATGGCAAGGGCGAGGTACAGGAGGTAAATCCCGAGGATGTAGTGGCATTCAATCCCGATGTGATCATCCGTATCATGGGCGAGGAGGATTACGACCGCAGGAACGCAGATGATACCGGCAAGATGGAAGAGGTCAGAAAGGAGATCATGAACCGGCCGGAGCTGCAGAATACAACTGCCGTAAAACAGGGCAATGTCCATCTCATCGCCTCGCCTCTCTGGACCTATATGCCTTTCAGCGGCTGCAGGCACTTCATCGGCGTGGCCTACCTCGCCAAATGGCTTCATCCTGATCTGTTTTCCGACTTCGATCCAAAGGCCATTCACCAGAGGTATCTGACTGAGTTTCAAGGCCTCGACTATGACCTGAATAAGCGAGGAGTGCTCGTCTATCCCCGGTCCTGAGGAGCGGAAAAACGAAAATGTTGGTTACTTTTGTTTCCACGGTCCCGTCCTCGGTCCTGGTCGAAGCAGCCCTGGAGCTTAAAGAGCAGTTCGATCTGCCTTTGAAGCTGAAGGTTTACTATCCCAGGCAAATCGATGAAGAGAAGGTAGACGATGGGTCGGTCGAAAAGGATCTGCGCACCTCGGATGCCGTCTTCCTGGATATCCGGGGATCGGGGCGCAGCATCGATCTGGTCTACCAGTCTCTGAAGGATGAGTGCAATATCGTGATCAATCTGATGGCCCCTGTTGGGAAGATGATGGAGATCACCCGGCTCGGCTCCTTCGCAGGTCGCAGTCTGGCAGGAAAGATCGGGCGCGATGAGGCTCGGGAGCCTGAAGATGTCTGGAAGAAGATCTCCCGGGCTGAGAGCCTCGTGCAGACGGCTGGAAAGCTGATTCCTCTGGGGCCGGTGAAGGACGCAGGCAACTACGTGCGTTTGACCAGATACTGGAGGTACGGCGGAAAGGAAAACTACCGCAACCTGTTGATGCTGCTGCTCAGAGATTACCTGAACTGCGATCTGCCACAGGCAAAGGAGCCGACGGCTTTTCCCGAGTACGGCATCTATCATCCGCAGATGGGATTCTTCCATGACTGCAAGGAATTCTTATCTGCCTCGGGTTACGACCGGGCCAGTCCGACGGTGGGCGTTCTCTTCTACGGCAATATGCACTTTGAGCAGTGCCAGCCGGTGTTGAGATCTCTGCAAAGGGAGCTGGATGGCAGCAATCTGCTCCCGGTCTTTTGCGACGGAATCCACAACCTTAGGGCCATGAGGGAGTTCTTCTTCATAGATGGCAAGCCCATACTGGATGCTCTGGTCAATCTGACCTGGTTTCGCATAAACGGTGGACCCATGGGCGGCGATCCGGAACTGACCCGTCGGCTCTTGTCTGATCTGAATGTTCCTGTCTTCACTCCCGCCTGCATGTACAGTCGGGAGATCGATGAGTGGAAGAGCTCGGAGGCTGGCCTGTCTCCTCTGGAGTCCATAATGGCCGTGATCTGGCCGGAGCTGGACGGGTGCATAGAGCCGATACCCTGCTGCGCCGTGCAAAGCGTGGATCGCGGGGAATGGCAGGCCAGCGAG
This sequence comes from Methanothrix sp., assembly GCA_049299735.1. Classification (GTDB taxonomy): domain Archaea; phylum Halobacteriota; class Methanosarcinia; order Methanotrichales; family Methanotrichaceae; genus Methanothrix. The sequence continues at coordinate 17,312 of JBAQXX010000034.1, forward strand.
GTAGCGGCTCTTGAGGAGCGCGTCTGCCGGATCGCCTCACGCATCAATAGCTGGATCCGGCTCAAGAGAAAGAACAACAAGGATAAGCGCCTGGCCATCATCATCTACAATTATCCTCCTGGCGAGGAGAATCTGGGGGTGGCCTCCTACCTGGATGTGTTTGCCAGCGTCTCCCGCCTTTTGCAGAGGCTGAAGGATGAGGGCTACAATGTGGATCTGCCGCAGAAACCTCTGCACGAGATCTTTCAGAACCTCGGGCTCTTCAACTCTGCATTCTGGCAGCAGCCTGAGAAGCTTCTCAAGAGCGGCTTTTGCCTTGACGAGGGGAGTTACATGCAGTTCTTCTCCTCCCTGCCGCAGTCGATGCGCCGTGACGTTGTCCAAGCCTGGGGTGAGCCGCCGGGCAGAGTGATGGTCGCCCGCGGGCGGTTGCTGATTCCGGGCGTACAGCTTGGCAGCATCTTCATAGGCGTTCAGCCTGCCCGTCCTCCCCTGGGTGAAGAGGATGTGGCAAAGGCCTCTCACGATAAGACCAAGCCGCCCCATCATCAGTACATTGCGTTTTACCACTGGCTGGAGAAGGTCTGGAGAGCAGACGCAGTGGTGCACGTTGGAACTCACGGCCTGGCGGAGTTTACAAAAGGAAAGGAGATTGGCCTATCTGACGAGTGCTTTCCCGATCTGCTCATAGGCAGCCTTCCTCACCTCTACTTCTATCACGTGGTGAACACCTCTGAGGTTGTGATCGCCAAGCGCCGGCTGTATGGGACTACTATAGGCTACAACTCTCCCCCCTACATGACCTCAGACCTCTACAGAGATTATGCCGAGCTGGAGGATCTAATAGACGAGCACGGCCAGGCCCGGCTGCATGATACTTTGAGAATGAGCAGGGTTGAGGAGAAGATTTTGCAGAAGGCCTCCGAGCTTCACCTGAGATCAGAAGATCTCGATAGCATCCATGCGGAGCTTTACGAGATGAAACGCAGGATCATACCAAAAGGCCTGCACATCATAGGAGAGAGGTATCAGGCCTCTGATATGAAGAGCTTCCTGGAGTTTATCCTGAGATACGACCGGGAAGAATGCAAGTCACTTAACCGGATAATGGCGGAGGCGCGCGGGCTTGATTACGATGAAGTCTTGAGGGACAAGATTTGCTTTGTGGGCGATCTGGAGGAGATCGACCGACAGGCATCGCACCTCGCGACAATTTGCCTGGATGACTCAGCTGATGCAGCTGTTCAGGCAAGCGGCCTTGCTCGAGCCCAAGCGTATCAGCTCAGGAAGACCCTGGACTACGGGCTGCATTTCCTGGAGATGTACTCCGCAAACGATGGCGAGATAGAGAGCTTCCTGCAGGGCCTGAAGATGTCGTTCATCCCGGCAGCATCTGGGGGCGACGTTATCAGAACGCCGCAGATCCTGCCGACAGGCCGCAACCTGACACAATTTGATCCTACTCGCGTGCCAACCCAGACAGCTGTGGAGCGTGGCTCTGAGATCGCCGAGAATACGATCTCAGCATACCTGAAAAAGGAAGGAAGGTTTCCGGAGAGCACGGGCGTGATACTCTGGGGCTTCGAGACCACCAAGACCGGGGGAGAGACCGTCGGCCAGATCCTCAGCTATATTGGGGTCCGCCTGGTAAAGGATGTCGGTGCCTGGGCTCCTAGGCTTGATCTCGTGCCCCTGGAGGAGCTGGGAAGGCCGAGGATCGATGCTCTGGTGAACATCTGCGGCTTCTTCAGGGATATGTTTCCCAACGTCGTCCTCTTGCTGGATCAGGCCTTCAACCTCGCAGCCGGCCAGGATGAGCCACTGGAGATGAACTTCGTGCGCAAGCATTCGCTGCAAAACCAAGAGAGAATGAACTGCATGGGCCTGGATGATAGGACAGTCCGCAAGATGGCAAACGGCCGGATCTTTGGTCCCAAAGCAGGCGAGTACGGGACGAGGATGCTGCCCCTGGTGGAGGATTCAGTCTGGAGGACTGAGGAGGAGCTATCCGAGGTCTTCATCCAATCGATGGATCACCTCTATGCCGAGAACCAACATGGCGTAAAGAGCGATGACATTTATCGCAGCAATTTGGCCAGGATCGATCTGGTCTCCCAGGTAAGGGATTCTCACGACAGGGAGATCATCGACCTCGATCACTATTACGAGTTCTTCGGCGGGCTATCCAGAGCGGTTCAAAAGGAACGAGGAAGGGCTCCTGAGATGCTCATCTCCGACACGACTGGGGAGATAGTTCTGACCGAGGACGTGCAGGATGTGGTGGCGCGGGGAGCCAGGACAAGGCTTCTCAATCCCAAATGGGCCGATGCGATGCTGGAGCATGACTTTCACGGCGCTCAGCAGGTGGCGGACAGGGTTGAGAATATGCTTGGGCTTGCGGCCACAACTCATGCGGTTGAGAACTGGATCTGGTCTGAGATAGCCAGCCTGTACATCTTCGACCAGGAGATGCAAGAGAAGCTTGCCCGAAACAATCGCTATGCTGCGGCTGAGGTGGCTCAAAGGCTGCTGGAGGCGCAAAGGCGGGGTTACTGGCAGGCAACAGAGGAGGAGATGGAAAGGATGCGAGAAGCATCGATGGAGATGGAGGGAAGGATTGAGGAGATGACGGAACCGCGATGATTGATGAAACGATTCTTTTGAGAATGGGAAAAAAGAGAGAAATCCGCAGACTGAGCAGGCTTCGTTTGCTATATATTGCACTCTGGCTCAGAATCCGGATTTATCCATCCAATCCAATCCCATCATCTCCTTGAGTTCTTGAATTTGGCTATCGTTCAGGCCGTAGAGATTCCGGCAATGAGCAGTCAGTGTTTCGTCAACGCTTACATCGGCAAATCGATCCGGGTAAGCGGCTTTGGCCTCAATTAGAAGTTCGATTGGAATTTCCAGGCCTGCAAGATTCCTCCAGAACTCAAACATGCCAGTGGAGTACACCTTATTCTCCCGGATGGCTTTTATATCCTGAATTCCGTTATAATACTCTTCGCTGTATATTTTACTTGACTCAAAGCCGGCACGTGAGCATACTATGATGATGACGTCGGTATCGATGGCTAACAGCTGCTCCGCAGACATTAGAGATCTGGATTTTCCTGTATATGCATTATTGATCTGGGTGATATTTGGATAGAGCGTCCCACAGTCGTAATCCGGCAAAATAGATCCAACTGCACCCTTTGAGCTGTCCAGGCCTCCCTGCAGTGCCATGAATAATATCCTAGGCTTCTCCTCTTGGGAGATATTCCTGGTTCTATTCCGTACCAGATTGACTTCCTCATCGAGTGTAGCAATGATCTCTGCAGCCCTCTCCTGTTTATCGAAAATCTTTCCTACAAGTTCGATCTCTTTATATAGCAAGGTTATGTCTGGAGAACTGCTGCAGGCCTGATTATAGAGAGAGACTGTGGGAAATTCATCATTGAGGAGACTGAGAGTGTCAATCAGTTTTTCGTATGCAACGCTGCTATCGCCCTGGCCGGCACAGTCCTTTTCAAGAAGGATCAAATCTGGACTTAATGCCGCAGTCGCCTCCACATTAAGCGTAACCGGAAATGTTGCTGATCCAAGATTTGGAAGTTCTTTGAGTTTTGGGTTGATGATTGTAGCGATGGTGTCATTGGCGCCGCCTAATATGGCGCCACTCGTGGCAATGATCTTCTCCTCTTCATCCAGAGCGGAAATGATGCAAGGCAACAGGCAATAGCCTGCAGTGATCACATTTTCTACCGGCTCGTGTATGGTGACCTCCCTGCCGTTCATATCTGCCATCTCGAGATCTGATGCCTGGATCGGCATAGTCATGAGAGATGCACTCAGGAGCAACATGGCAATCATGCTGCAACAGCGTATCATTCCTTGTATACCTCCAACGGTTTTGAGTAGCTTGTGTGGGCGATAAATTTATATGTCTAACGCTCCATTTTTGCTAATGATTCATATAGTAGTAATACTAATTGCTAAATGTTTTGGAAATGAGGAAATATGACAGAACAAGAAAAGGTCCGATGGTGAACTCTCATGGCAGGGTTGACAAAAAGGATGCGAATTGCAGAACGTATAGGCCTCAATCAGGAATACGATTTTTCAGAAATTCACAAGATGCTGATCCTCCTCGCCCTGTTTGCGCTGCTTGTTATCGCCGTGGGCGTGGCCATAACCTTCGGAGCTTACAACATCTCCGTCTCTGATGTCTACAGGATCGTGATGGCTCATGTGACGCCATTCGGGGACATCTCATCCGTCACCAAGCTGCATAACACCATCGTCTGGGAGCTGAGAATTCCCCGTGTTCTGCTCGCAGTGACTGTAGGGACAGCTCTTGCCACCGCCGGCGCAGTCTTCCAGGGATGCTTTCGAAATCCTCTTGTGGAGCCGTACATCCTGGGCATCTCATCGGGAGCTGCCTTTGGAGCTGCTATGGGAATAGTCTTCTCGGACTTTCTCCTGTCGATACAGCTCTCAGCATTTATCTTTGGGTCCATCGCAGTGGCCATGGCCTACTTCCTGGCCAGGGTTCGAAAGGAGACGCCCATAGTGACTCTGATCCTGGCAGGGGTGATCATCGGCTCCATCTTCTCTGCGATGGTCTCTATCCTCAAGTACATAGCCACAGATGCAGCCTTGAGGGAGATCGTCTTCTGGCTGATGGGCGGCTTCTACTATGCCACATGGAATGACGTCCATCTGCTTGCGCCCATAATAATCTCAAGTTTTCTTATCATGTGGGCTTTGGGCTGGAAGCTGAACATCCTCTCCATGGGCGACGACGAAGCCAGAGCCCTTGGAGTCAACCCTGAGAAGTACAAGTTTGTCCTGATCACCCTGGCCACGCTGGTAACATCACTGGCTGTGTCGACTGTAGGGATAATCGCCTGGGTGGGCCTCATGATGCCTCATGCCACGCGCATGATGCTGGGGCCCGATCACCGCTATGTGATTCCGGCATCGGCAATGCTGGGTGGAGCTTATCTCCTGGTATGCGATACCATGGCACGAACGCTAACGAGTGCGGAAATCCCAGTAGGAATCATCACCTCAATCCTCGGTGCACCATACCTGTTCTATCTTCTCAGGACCAGAGGGAAGGCGATGCTGGGATGACGCCAATGCTCGAGGTCAAAGACCTTCACTTCAACTATGGAACTGCCCAAATACTCAAGGGCATATCTTTTGAGGTGAACGAGGGCGAGCTTTGCGGCCTATTCGGCCCCAACGGCTGCGGGAAGACGACGCTCTTCAAGTGCTGCCTGAACTTCCTTAAATCCCATCGTGGATCGATAAGCATGGACGGAAAAGATGTCAAAAAACTCAGGGTCGAGGACATGGCAAAAATTGTGGCTTATGTGCCTCAGGAGCACAAGCCTCCGTTCCCTTATCTGGCCAGGGAGGTGGTTTTGATGGGTCGGACGCCACGGCTGAATGGATTCTTCGGTATCAGTCGGGAGGATAAGATGAAGGCGTCCGAGGCCCTGGATCTCCTGGGGCTAACAGAGCTGGCTGACTATCCCTATAACCAGCTCTCAGGAGGCCAGCGTCAGATGATACTGATGGCCCGCGCCATCGCTCAGGAGACCAAGTTGATGTTTCTTGATGAGCCCACATCAGCTCTGGACTTCAGCAATCAGATCCGCATCTGGAGGATAATGCGCTTGGTTGCCGAGAGTGGGGTGACCATTCTCGCCTGCAGCCACGATCCCAACCACGTAAGCTGGTTTTGCGATAAGGTGGTGGTCATGAAGGACAATCGCATCCTCAAGGAGGGATCGTCTCAAAGCGTCATCACCGAGGATACGATGGATGAGATCTACCAGGATGTGTGCTCTGTGAGGAACGTTGGAGGCATAAAGATGGTTCTGCCCAGGGATGTGACGCTTCGCAATGAGTGTGATGGCTTTGCCGGATGGGAGAGCTTGCATGGACGCATAGGAAAACAGCATGTTTGAGGCGAGTATGTTAAAACAATTGGATATGTTAAAACTACCAGAGATCTTTTTACTGGGGGCGGCATGTTTTATCTTATTGCTGGGAGCTGCATGCGCATCGGAAGACACGGCATCAGGCCAGCTAAATGTCCCAGGAGACACTAATGGAGACAATGTTATTTCGAATGATGAGCTGAAGGCCGCCGAAGAATCACAAAAGAAGGGAGATATTTCCTCAGAGGATCTGGACAGTATCCGCCATATCAAGGAGAATTATCCCAGGATCATAGTCGACGCCACTGGTGCAGAGGTCACGCTTTATAAGCCGCCCGGGAGGGTATTTGAAATAAGCACCGGCCTTATTGCCACTACCATGTACGCCTTTGGAGATGCAGATAAGATCGTTGGGAAAGGTGGCAGCACCAAAGGCGGCAATTCCACAACAAGCTATACATATAATGGTAAGGCCTACAGCCATGCCACACCCTCATATGTGGATGCCATTCTATATCCAAAATTGCTGGATGATAAGGTCATACCGTATTGTGGTTCTATCGGCAAAGAGAATTATGAGACCATTGCCAAGACAGATCCAGATATCATTATTATGAGCACCAGGCAGTGGGGAAGGGATAGTGGAGAGACGTATCTCAAGAGCATAGACACAATGAGAAAGCTCGGTGTCCCGGTTGTTGTCCTCAATCAGGTCGCAAAATACGATGGGGATGAGACTGAAGCTGTCTATACGGAGATAACACTTCTTGGAATAATATTTGAGAAAGAAGAAAAGGCAGAAGAAATAGTAAACCAGCTCAAAGAGCAGGTCGATTTCATCAAGAGCAGAACCGCAGATATCCCTGAAGACGAAAAGAAGAGATTCCTTTATCTTGAGCTATCGAGCTACTGCGCTGGGAAGGGAGGTGTAGCCTACGTCGATGGAAAGAATACCCTCGAGTCAATTCTCATTGAAAGCATTGTAAATGCGAAGAATGTTTTCCAAGGAGAGGGCCGACAGCTCATGTCTGCAGAGCAGCTATTGACTCTTGATCCCGATATCATTTATCTGCCGACTGCACAGGGTGTCCATACGCCTGATCAGATATATTATAATGATAGCTACAAGGATTTAATGGAGCTTAAGGCCATCAAGGAAAAAAGAGTTACTGGGCTTCCCCTAATCAGCTATAGGACCGAGCGGCTCGATTTCCCCATCAGCCTGATGATCGAAGCCAAATTCACATATCCTGAGAGGTTCAAGGATGTTAATGTTGGTGAATGGCTGAATGATTACCACATGAAGCTCTATGGAATTAACAAGGAGACCGCCCAGGAGATAAAGAGAGGCCTGTGTCTGGAATGGCTTGACGATACGGGATTTTGATGGTGAATTTAATGTGGAAGAGCAATAAAAATTTCTTTTTGGCATTATGCTGCTTTTGCCTTTTGCTTGGAATGGGCTGGGCAGCGGAAGAGACGAGGACTGTTGTTGACAGCCGCGGCGTGGAAGTGCAGGTTCCGGTGCAGATCGATCGTGTGGTGACCATCAGCGATGGTCTAATCGAGAGTGTGATGTTCGTCCTCGGAGTGGAGGAAAAGATCGTTGGAGTGGGGTCATCTTGCATTCAAAGAGTTTTTAATTACACCTATCCGACCGCGGATGGAGAAGATTACGAGTACAAGGATGGCATGAACCCGGTGACCTATCTGTATCCTCAGATACGGGATCTTCCACTGGTTGGCAAGTCGGGTGCAGCCATAAACTACGAGATGCTGTCCGGGCTCGATCCGGATCTTGTGATCCTCCGTGTAGGCTCCTGCACACTTCAATCGATGAAGGACGAAGGAGTGCAGAAGACTATCAGCACAATTGAAGCCCTCGGGATTCCGGTCGTCGTACTCAAGGGACCACCGTGTTTTGATGAACCGGACCTCTCAACCATATCTGACGAGATCAGGATCATAGGAAAGGTCTTTGACAAAGAGGAGAGGGCACAAGAGCTTGCTGATTACCTCGAGTCCCATACACAGGTGATATTAGAGAGAACTAAGGATATTCCGGAATCCGAGCAGCCCACGGTTCTCATATTCGGCGCATCGCCAACCTCTCGACAATCCGGTGGTGCAGGCAGCGTTAAAGGAACTGATACGATCGAGTCATATTTCATAGAGAATATAGTCCATGCTAAGAACGCCTTCCATGAAGCCGGGAGCCCAACCATCTCATCCGAGCAACTTCTTGCCCTTGATCCCAATGCAATAGTTCTTGCCACGGCCAATGGCTATCATCCGCCCGAAGAGCTATACTCGGCTCCCTACTACCAGAATGTTGCCGAACTCTCAGCCGTGAAAAACCACCAAGTCTCCTCGTTTCCCTGGGAGCCGTGTAACTGCGCCAAACGCCTCGAGTACCCGATAGATGTGATGGTGATCGCAAAGATCGCCTATCCCGAGCGATTTGAAGACGTCGATCTCGGTGAATGGCTCCTTGATTACTACAAGAACGTCTACGGCGTTGATGACGAGACTGCGAAAGCCTTGAGATCAGCACAGTGGATGGACTGGACTGCTAAGTAGGTGTAATAATGAGATATATCACGAAGCTGTTGCTGGCGCTGTCCTGCCTTTTTCTTTTTTTGAGCACAGGCTGGGCAGCCGAGGAAACAAGAACCGTTGTAGACAGTCGCGGCGTGGCTGTGACCATCCCGGCAGAGATCGATCGTGTGGTTACGGTCTCCGCCGGTATCATCGAGGGCACGATGTATGTTTTGGGCGAGGCGGACAAAATCGTAGCAGTCGGGTCGGTCTGCTCCCAGAAGGTCTCCAACTACACAATCACGACTGGGAGTGAGACCCTCGAAGGCGAGGGTGGCATGAATCCGGTGGCCTACCTCAGTCCTCAGCTGCAAAATCTGCCGGTGCTCGGAAGCGGCACAGATATGAACTTCGAGAAGCTTGCCGGGCTTGATCCTGACTTGGTTATCATCCGTGCCTGCGGCTGCAATGTCGCTTCGATGGAAGATGAGAGCACGCAGAAGACGATAAGAACTATTGAAGGACTTGGGATTCCGGTCGTTGTGCTCAAGGGTCCCACGTGCTTCGATAAGCCTAATCTCTCAACGATGTCCGATGAAATAAGGATTCTGGGGAGAGTCTTCGGAAAGGAGGAAAGAGCAGAAAAGCTGGCCGATTATCTCGAATCCCAGACAGAGGTTGTCTTTGAGAGAACGAAGGATATCCCGGACTCAGAGAAGCAGTCCGTTCTGATATTTGGAGCGTCTCCAAACTCCAGGAAAGCTGGCGGAGCAGGTATGGTGAGGGGAACCGACACAATTGAGTCTTACTTCATCGAGGAGATCGTCCATGCGAAGAACGCCTTCCGGGAAACAGGCAGACCAACGATCTCTGCGGAACAGCTCCTCTCTTTCAATCCTGATGCGATAGTGCTCGATACAGCCAATGGATATCATCCGCCGGAAGAGCTGTACTCAGCTCCCTACTATCAGAATGTCGGCGAGCTTCTGGCTGTAAAGAACCACCGTGTCTATGCTCTTCCCTGGACGTGCTGCAGCACCAAACGTCTCGAATATCCCATTGAGGTAATGGTTATCGCCAAGGCCGCATATCCAGATCGTTTTGACGATATAGATCTTGGGGATTGGCTCATTGAATTTTTCAAGAACGTATATGATGTGGATGACGATACAGCGAGAGCGTTAATATCGACGCAGTGGATGGACTGGTGTGTGAAAGAATGAACTTCGCTTCAAATGATATTGACTGGAATTCTGTCTGGAAGGACCTCTACGAAAAGAACGCAGAGTGTCGAGGCAAAGGAGAATGCGCCTCGATCTGGGCCTCTCGAGATCGTGCCCGTGCGTTTTTGGCACAGGCACGGGAGAGACCGGATCGTATTCTTCATGACATCGATGTTCTTCCCCTCAAGGCTGACTCTAATGTGCTGGACATCGGCGCAGGTCCCGGCACTCTTGCCGTCCCTTTGGCTTCCCGCGTCGCTTCAGTTACAGCCGTTGAGCCAGCAGCAGGCATGGCGGAGGTGATGAGCGAGCATGCCCGTGAAAAAGGCGTAACGAACCTTTCCATTGTTCGCAAACGCTGGGAGGATGTCGATTACAGGAAAGACCTCGATGGTCCCTATGATATCGTCATCGCCCGGCATTCGCTCGGAATGCCGAATATCAGGGATGCGGTAAAAGCGATGTGCGAGGCATCGTCAGAATGGGTCTATCTCTTCTGGTTTGCAGGAAGCACTGGATGGGAGAAGGTAATGATCGATCTGTGGCCCAAACTGCATGACAGAGAATACCGGTCAGGTCCAAAGGCTGACGTGCTCTACAACGTCCTCTACTCGATGGGAATCTATCCTAATGTAGAAACGGTGCAGATGGATTACACCCGCAAGTTCCCTGATATCGATGCCGCGGTAAATGAGTTTCGGGAGCAGTACATGATATCATCCCCTGCCAAAGAGGAGATCCTGCGAGGGCATCTCCGAGAGAGCCTCTCGAAAACCAGCGAGGGCCTGGTGGATTCGATGATGACGAATCAGGTAAGGCTCTGGTGGAGTGTAGACCGTTGTCGATGAGAGATTTCGCGCTGTCCACAAGGCGTCCTCCGGATCTTTTATTGCGCCTATGCAATCCTGTGAGATGATGCCTGCGGCCATTGAGTTACTATCTTTTTCATATTTTTTAACATATATTATTACTTGTTTAGCAAGATTTATAATCAGGTCTACACGTCATTTCCTCCATGTCAAGAAATAATCGGATCAAATCCAATAGAAAAAAGACGGCAATTATCATGGCGAGCTTTTATTTATTCTCCTTGGCATTGGTTCTTGTGTTTGCAGGAGTTGCAGCATCTGAAGAGCATGGCAATGATCAGGCCAAAAAGAATATACTGGAAAACTTTTCGATTTGTGATGGCGATCTAAAGACTGTCAAAGACGGCTTTGGAGAGAATGTTTCCCTATGCATGCCAATAGAGCGTATTGTGAGCCCTTGGTGTACCAATAACGAGCTATTGAAAGTAATTGGGGCATCCGATAAAATAGTGGCCGTGGATTCCGGCATGACAGGTGTATGTACTGATTTATTTCCGGAATTCAAGGATCTCCCAGATTGCGGTTCATGGGTAGAACCAGATTTTGAGACGATCTTGAGTCTTAAATCTGATCTATATATTCCCTGGACTCAGATACCGTCCCGACTGTCCATTAATACGACCGGTGCATCACTTTATGGAATCCAGAGAAAGAGATTTCTCGAAGAACAGCTTCTCGGAGTATCCATTCTATGCATAGATAACAACGAATATCTAGGATGGGAAAATTTCCTGAACGAAACAAGGATGTTAGGGGAGGTATTAGACAGACAGGAGAAAGCCAATGAGTTCGTCGATTTCTATACGGATTGCATGGCTCCCATCATAGAGGGGACAAAAAGCCTTTCTGAAAATGAAAAGCCACGCGTTTGGATTACGTCTCTATTCTCCACAGGTGGCAAGGTTACGACACAGCCTCGTGCCTATCCCATGTTTGAACCTGTAGATTTGGCCGGGGGAGATAACATTGCGTCTGAATTGCCTGGCGACGGCAGACAGGTGGATATAGAATGGATAATCAAGCAAAATCCGGAGTATATCTTTATACAAATATGGGCGGCTGGCAATAAGAAATCTCCCTACGATTCTGATTATCCCATATCTATCGCAAAAGAACAGGTTGGAGAGATCCTGAAGATGCCGCAGCTCGCTCAGGTCGATGCCGTAAAGAACAAGAGGGTTTATGTCATACAGTATTCACACTTCACAAAAGGACCATCCAGAGCTATTGCTACAGCTTATCTGGCAAAACTGCTCCATCCTGATTTATTCGTGAGCTTGGATCCGATAAAGATGCATCAGGAGTACGTAGACCGCTTTTTGAAGATCAACTTCAATGTAACTGAGAATAGCGCCAATTTCATTTATCCCTATTTGGAGGTTCCATGAATTGGAAATCTATCGTTAGAACATGCCTGATGTTTTTTTCCATTGTGTGCATAATTGGATGCTGCAGTGCTGCGGCAGCCGCTCAATCTGGAGACGGCACCAGCAAGATAATCACTGATATGCGTGGGGCCGAGGTCTCAGTCCCTCAGGACCCTCAGAAGATTGTTGTGATGGATGATGGAACGGTCGAAAGCATGATGGTGATCTTCGGCGTGGCAGATAGGATTGTCGGCCTTCCCAGAACGCCGAAGAACTATACCTACAATTTTACCAGCGTGAAAACGAACGAGACCTATTGGTATCGAGGGGGTAGAGGCGTCTCTCTCGTGCTTTTCCCAGATCTTGTCAAGGCGACCGTTGTAGGCCGAAATGCACCAAACTACGAGACTCTTGCCTCACTATCGCCCGATCTTGTTATCCTCAATTCGGGATCATGCAGCTTCCCAGATTGGAAAAAAGACGAAAAATCGGAAAAGGCCATCGAGATGATCGAGAAGATGGGAATTTCGGTCGTTGTGATAGAAGCGCCTGAGTGTAGCGCCAACCCTGACCTGGAAAACCTCTACAAAGAGATATCTATTCTGGGGGAGATATTCGGAAAGGAGGACAAGGCAAATCAGGTCGTATCCTTCTTGCGAGAGCAGGTCGCCTTCATTGAGGATAGAACCAAAGGTGTACCTGCTAAGGATCAGCCTTCCGTTCTTTTCTTCGGACTCTCTTCGACAGATATTAAGAAGGGCGGTGTAGGGAATGTAAAGGGTAAGGACACTCCTGAGGACTTCTTCCTTCATGAGATTATTCACGCAAACAATGCGTACTCTTATTCGGGAAGTCCAACGGTCTCCGCAGAGCAGGTCCTGGCACTAGATCCTGATGTGATCCTGCTTCCCACTTCCAATGGATACCATCCTCCGAAGGAGCTCTATGAGTGCGTGCCATTCCAGAGTCTCTCAGAGCTGTCTGCAGTTAAGAGCCATCGGGTGTACTCATTGCCCTGGACTCCGAGCAGGTGTGCAACCCGTCCCGAGTTTCCAATCGATCTGATGATTGCAGCAAAGGCTGCTTATCCGGAAAAGTTCTCAGACATTGCGGTTCACGATTGGGTACTTGACTTTTATGCCGGACTATATGGAGTGGACGAGGAGACCGCTCAGACTCTTAGGACTGCTCAGTGGCTCGATTGGACTGTAGAGAATGATTTCTGAAGATGAATGATTTCAAGTGAATGAGGAAAATTACACATGCTGGAAAATATTAAGCAAAACTTCGAGCAGGTTCTGGAATCGGATAAGGACTCCAGCGATCTGCGCAGTCTCTCCATATCTCTGGACACTTTCTATGCCCTTTCTTCCGCCCTTGAGGTGGGCATATTTCAGGGTTTGATGCAGCCCAAGAGCTCCTCAGAGCTGGCCGAGACCCTTGGTCTTCATAAAGAAATCACCGAGAAACTCTGCAAGGCTCTTGCATCGAGAGGATATCTGTCCAGAGAGAGCGGCAATTATACCCTCTCCGATCTGGCCAGGACCTTTCTCACAGAATCCTCTCCATTCTACCAAGGCAGTCTCATAAAATTAATGCAGAGAACGCGCGCGCAGCGATGGAGCTGCCTGGCAAGAGCTCTCAAAGAAGGCCCGATCGCCGCTCCGTCAGGACCCCATGTCTTCGATGAGTTCTTCGCCCTGGCGATGGCCGAGGGTGCAGTTGGCGGATCGCTGCAAAGGACGATAAAAGCATTGAAGAGAATGCCAGAGTTTTATAGGGCTAGGAGATGTCTCGACCTGGGAGGCAGTCATGGGCTCTACTCACTGGCATTTGCCAAGTCAAATCCGGAACTTGAGGTAGTACTCTTCGATCTTCCTAAAGTAATAGAGGACGCTGCTAAAAAAGTGGTGTCTGACTCGGAGAGGATCGTCACAATGGCAGGAGATTTCAATAGTGACGATCTGGGCAAGGATTACGATTTTGTCTTTGCCTCTGATGTGCTCTACAGGGAGGAGAAATCGCTCCGTCCTCTGCTGACCAGGATCCGGGAAAGCCTGAAACATGATGGGCTGCTGATAAGCAAGCACTTTCATATCGACGACCTCGTGAGCGACTCCTCTGCTGTTCTCTTCGATCTGATGTTCTCCATATCCGGGACAGGTGGTGTCGTCTATTCGTCTGCTGATTTCAGCCGCCTCCTGGAGTCGGCAGGATTCTCAATCGCTATGGTGGAAGATATCAGCAGCCCTGTGAGTCCCAGCAAGATCATAGTGGCCAGGAAGGTTGGCGATTGAAGCTTTGCAGCAGATAGATCCGGCGGCAAAATTCATCTTTTTATCTATTTTTTTAATACGGCTTGTTTTACATTAAGTAACAATTATTGCTAATACAATAGAAAGATTTAATACTAATGACGATGTTCATGCATGTTGTGTAATTCATGCGGATGGCAATATGCATGCAGCCAAAGTCTTCACAGCAAGAACGACGAAAATGCAGTACGGTGTTGGGAAATAATATGGGGAGTTGCATCAAATGAAAAATATTATTTTAATTTCAGTGATCATATTGGCTCTGATTCCCGTTTCTAATGCATCTAGCTGGACCCTGGGTATCTTTGGAAACGCCAATTTGGACGATACCATTGATGAAGCAGATGTTAGCTATGTTGAAGGAATACTGGCCGGAAAAAATAATTCGACCGATTTCGCCGATGCAAATCACGACGGTCTGGTGGACGATAAGGACCTCGAGCAGATAAGATCTATCATAAAGGGCGAAGAAAAGGAGCTTACCTTGGTGGATACGGCAGACCGAGTGGTCACCGTTAGAAAGCCTCTAAAGACCCTGGTTGGCTCAAATATTGCTGTTATGAAATCAATGGGGCTGGACATTAAGAAGATAGTTATTGGAAGATACAACCAGGTCGATGTGCAGGCCTTCCCTGAGCTTTCCGATGATCTTCTCGATGTAGGATCTGGATGGTCCCCGGATATTGAAACGATCCTCAAGCTCAATCCAGATGCTGTGTTCCTTTATCCTCCCGGATTTACCTACGATACTAAGCCAACATTGCAGTCTCTTGAGTCATCGGGAATGACCGTTCTCTGCTTCAAGCTACAGACTCCGCAAATTCACCGAGAAGAGGTAACCAAGCTGGGGTACATATTCAATAAGAGAAACGAGGCAGAAAAATATCTCGACTGGTATGAGAACGTAATCAATGATGTTAAGGAAACTGTCAAGAGCATTCCCGACAAGGAAAAGGTCAAGGTATACTTCGAGTCCTATAAACCGTATACCAGCTATCCTCAATACGGATACATCAATGAGTCCGGCGGCATAGATATATTTGCAGGAAGGCCGGGGGGAGAGGTTGATCCGGAGGCTGTGGTGAATGCCGATCCAGATATCATTCTCAAGGTGGCTTATCCTGGCGGAGGCTACCAAAAGGACCCCGAAAACAACTCGGACCTTATGACGCTGCGTGATGAGATCTTGAGCCGGCCAGAACTTGAAAATGTCACTGCAGTTAAGAACGGCCGAGTCTATGTCATTACCTCTTATTTGCTGACGTACCTTCCTCATTGCAATAACCTGGAATGCTTCCAGATAGCCTATCAGGCCAAGTGGTTCTATCCGGATC
>JBAQXX010000035.1:0-13380 GCA_049299735.1 Methanothrix sp.
AGACCAGTGCGAACGTGGCCGAATACGTCATAACCATAACCAACGACGGCACCAGCTCTCTGGCCCCCATAAATGTCCGCGACATCTTCCCGCCCGGAACAGAGTACATAGGCTCATCCATCCGGCCATCAAGCCTTTCCCGGAGCGATGCCAACTGGACGCTGCTTAGCCTCGGCATAGGAAACTCGGTGACAATACAGCTGACGCTGAACATAACCGATTATGCGCCCTATAACATTGTCAACCAGGTCATGGTTTGCGGAATGAACGGAGATAGCTGCATATCCGCAGCGGCTTACTCGTCCCTGGAATCCGGATCTATGACCTGCTGCCCGCCCGAGGTGTTTGTGGACAAGACTGCGAAATTAGACGCCCTTGATCCGACGCGGGTACACTACAGCATTGCCGTCAAGAACAACGCCGGCAACACCATGGCTGCAACCGTGACCGATAAGCTTCCAGCGGGAATGGGCCTGCTGGAGGCATCTCCGGAGCCGAATGTGGATGGTGGTCTGCTCATGCAATGGGTCATTGCCGACCTGGGGCCGGGAGAGATAAAGACCATAGAATATGATGTAAAGGCGGCAATGGATGGCTCTTACGTTAATGCCGTGCATGTTGATGCCACGGCAGTGGACGGAACCGGTTATGCAACAAAAGATGCGTCGGCACGCATAGATATAGCAAGCACGGGAGTCGCGCCGAAGACAACCAGATACGGGGGCTGGCAGGCCCCCAACTGGAACATGACCTCGCCCGACGAGGGCATAACCATCGAACTCTCGCCGGATGAGGATCTGGTCGAGTAGCTTAATTGGAAACGCATAGAACAATCTGAGGGAATACATTGGGGAGATGCAGGCCAATCGCATCTGCAGCCTGCCGGAGACCATGTGGCGCAAAGGAACTAAATGCGGGAAGGATCTGAGAGTAGTTGACAGAAGCCTGGCAAAAAAGATTGAAGCAGGTACAAGCTTCAGGATATCTCGTAGGTCATGGTCACGCTGGCTGCGATCTCCATCTTGCCCGGCAGAATGGGCGAAGCAACGTCAAATGCAGCGCTCCGGGATGCCTCACCAACATATCCGTAGCCCTCTGAGATTTCCAGCACCCGTCCCAGCTTCACGCCTGCTGCCTTGGCGGCAATCTCCGCTTTCCTGCGGGCGTCCTCTATGGCCAAAGTCAGGGCCTGGTCTTTTTGCGGCCCGGGATTTTGCAGATCGAAGGAAACCTCCTGGATGCTGTTTGATCCTGCTGCGACAGCCGTGTCCAGTATCCTTCCCACTTCTGTGGTATTGTTCAGGATTGCAGTTACCGTGTTCGAGGCTACAAACTCGGGGGCTTTTTGCGTCTTCTCTGCCGTGACAGTTTCATCCTGAGGCTCTGTGCCCAGGCTGTATCCGCTGGTCTGAATTTCGCTCTCGGCAATTCCTGCCGCCAGCAATGCGGTTATGGTCTCATTCATCAGCCGGGCATTTTCCGCAGCAGCACTGGCCGCGCTGGCGTCTCGCGTCTGCACGCCCAGCACAACAGTCGCCCTGTCCGGAGCAGCACTCGTTTTGCCCTCGCCCTGCACTATCAGCTTGGACATATTGTTCTCTATGGCAGTAGCTGATAAGCTGACAAGAACCAAGAGCATTATCCCCATAAACACTATGCGTATATTTTTCACAATAATCCCCTCATATTTCAAACTCAAATGTTACTATTACGTAGGACGTGACATCCACCGTGCCGATTTGTGCCGAGCTGCCATAGTAATCGTTAAGGGCAACCGGATAGCCGTAATCTGAAATATCCAGCACCTTTCCCAGACGCATCCCTTCAGAAGCTGCCATTTCGGCCCCATTCTCTTTGGCATTGGCCACTGCTTTCTGGCGAGCCTCTGCAGCAGCCTTGCTGGAATCGCTCAGGCCGTATCCAGCCACATAAGCCTTTGCTCCGGCTGAGCGGGCCGCATCAAGCACACGGTTTATCCTGGAATCATCGGTGCCCTTGAGACGGACAACAGTCGATCGCTCTAAGGAAGAGGCCGAAGCCGTGTTATTCTCACATACCGTGCTATTGTTCACTCTCTTGCAGACCTTGCTGGTGGACTGAAAGCTGGAAACTCCGCTGGACTGGCCCTGCAAAATCTCCTCGTCTTTGACGCCCGCTGCCTTCAGCGCATCGATTACTTTGCCCATCTTCTCCTGAACCGCCGCCTGGGCTGCGGTCATATTATTAATTTCGCTCTTCACAGAGACGGAGATGGTCGCAGTATCCGCAGGAACTGTCACTGTTCCCTCACCCACAATGGTCAGAGTGGGATTCGTGCCCATTGCCATGGCGGGGAGGAGCGCAGCGATCATAATGCCGAATATTATCACTAACCACTTCATATAATCCCCTAAGTAGAGATGCCGCCCAAAGATATTAAAAGTTCGCTTGGCAAACGCGTGTCTCAAAAATGCCGATATCAATGGACGGTTTTTTGGTGATGGGGTCTTTTGCCTTTGATTTCGGCAAAATGTTATATAGATTTGAATCAAGAATATGGTGCATGAAAATTATTAAAAGGTGCCCTCTGTGAATTCCAATTCCGACCAGCCAGATCCTCAATCAGATCCAAAGCCCAATGTTCTTGCCCCAATCATGGACGAGGCAAAAGCCGAAAAGCCGAAAAAAAGAGCGCTTGGCGATTTATTTTCCCGTGCCTTCGAGATCTACAGGGACAATCCAGTTATGATTGTGCCCTCTCTCATTCCCATAGCTGCGCTTGTCTTGGGTATGGTGATCTTCGCGGGCTATGTCGGGCTGATCGCAGTCTTTGGAGAAGGGGGGTTCATCGCTCTATCTGTCCTGGCAGGACTTTTCCTGTTCTTAATATTGATCATAGTACTCTTCCTTTTGGCTGAAGGAGTGACAATAGAGATGATCAGGGTGGCATCCTCAGGCAACAAGGCGGATCTATCTCATGCCTGGCAGGTCACTAGAGAAAAGATGGAGCCGCTCGTGCTTTCCTCCCTGCTGGCCGGCATAATTATAGCTTTTGGATATGTGCTTTTCTTTATACCCGGATTGATCTTGAGCTTTGCCTTCTACTTTGTCGCCCAGGCGGTTATGATTGACGGCAAGTCCGGCATAGAGGCGCTGAAAACAAGCTATCGTTTTGTCGAGGCCAACTTATCCGATGCTCTGATAGTAGTCCTCGTCTCCATGGCCATAGGCGCAGTGCTTCCTACCATTCCATTCATCGGCGCCCTGGCGAGCCTTCTCTCTCTGCCCTACATCTACGGCCTGGCCACATTGCTCTATCTGTCATCCTTTGACCATCATCTTTAATTTTAGTATTCACATGAGCTATCAGTCATGAGCAAGATCGGAAAGGCGATAAGACTGGAGCGCATTTTGGATCGCAAAACACGCAGGACGGTCATTGTACCCATGGATCACGGCATCTCTGTAGGCCCAATCGCCGGCCTCACGAATATGCCCGCCACGGTGGACAAGGTAGCTGAAGGCGGCGCCAATGCTGTTTTA
This sequence comes from Methanothrix sp., assembly GCA_049299735.1. GTDB lineage: Archaea > Halobacteriota > Methanosarcinia > Methanotrichales > Methanotrichaceae > Methanothrix. The sequence goes on from JBAQXX010000035.1 coordinate 3,523, forward strand.
GGACACATGGGATTGCCGCTGCACGGGCACCGGGGATATGGACGCGATATCGGATTGATCATTCATCTCTCCGCATCCAGTTCTCTTGGTCCTGATCCCAATCACAAGGTTCTTGTGACTGAGGTGGAGGATGCCATAAGAGTGGGCGCTGATGCGGTGAGCATTCACGTCAATGTGGGCGCGGATGATGAAGCGGAAATGCTGCGTGACCTGGGCCGGGTAGCTCGCACCTGCGATCTATGGGGCATGCCACTCATTGCCATGATGTATCCCCGCGGACCTAAGGTCAAATCCGAGCACGATGTGGAGTATGTCAAGCTTGCCGCTCGAATCGGTTCCGAGCTGGGGGCGGATATTGTCAAGACCAACTACACTGGCTCTCCTGATACCTTCAAAGAGGTTGTAGAGGGCTGCAGCGTGCCGGTAGTTATAGCCGGAGGACCCAAGATGGACACTGAGATGGACCTCTTGCAGATGGTCTATGATGCTATAAAGGTCGGCGGATCCGGTGTCGCCTTCGGCAGAAACGTCTTCCAGGCGAAAAATCCAACGCTTCTGGTCAAGAGGCTATGCACCGTGGTTCATAAAGGCTATACTGCAGAAGAGGCGGAGAAGGTCGTCCTCTAGGGCGATCTTTGCACTTATTTTAATTAAGATTTTAAATAATGCTTGACGTGATACTTGCCGTAAGCAATCGACCGCAAGCTATATCCACTTCCTCGAATACATTAGGAAGCATGAAGTCCATAGCTTTCCTTCTCCTGGCCTTTTTCCTGGTAGCCATTGCGCCCGCCGTGAGCCAGGATGCCAATTATTGGCTTGCTCAGACCCAAAGCGATTACAACAACGGATCCTATTCACTGGCCTTGCAGGACATTGATGAATACCTGGATATAAACTCCAGTGATACCTGGGCATGGAGCTTCAAAGCCAATCTTCTCCGGGTCATGAAAAGATACAGTGAATCCGTAGATAGCTTTGACCAGCTCATCCTACTGGACGGCACCAATGCTCAGGCCTACAACGACCGGGCCCTGATTCTTTCCGGTGGCATGAGGCAGCATGAGGAGGCCTTAAAATCTCTGGAGACTGCCTTGCAGATCAGCCCCAATAATGCCAATTACCTGTTTAATAAAGGCATTGTATTGGAGGAAATGCAAAGATATGCAGAGGCATTGGAGGCCTACAGTCAGGCTGCCGCCCTAAATCCGTCTCTTGATAATGCCTGGTACAGGCAAGGTTGGATCTTGGCATCGCAGGGCAGCTACAATGAGTCTCTTCCTCTCCTGGATAAGGCGATAACGCTCAATTCCAAGAACGCTGATGCCTGGAACACCAAAGGATTGGTATTAATGGAGCAGAATTCTGCAGAGATGGCGCAAAGCTGCTTCGAGAAGGCAACAGCTCTGCAGCCAGCCAACAAGAATTTCCAGATGAATCTGCAAAAGGCGCGAGAGGGAATGGAAAAGGAGCCCGAGAAAACCATAGAGTTTGAAAGCAAGCAGTGAAATTCAAATATTTTTATGATCTCAATCTAGGGAATTGTGAAGTAAACCGCGCAGCCTTCGTTCGCAACCGATTCGATCCACATCCTTCCCCCATGAACCTCGATAATCCTCCTGGATAGAGCCAGTCCCGCATGGGAATTTTCCACATCGCAGCTTCCATAAAATAGCCGGAATATATCTTTTTGCAATAGCGTGTCTATGCCAGGGCCGTCATCTTTGACAAAAAAAACGGTCTCGCCATCTTTGGCTTGATGTCCTATCTCGATCCGAAGCGGCTCGGTATTATCAGCATACCTGATACTATTCTCTATCAGATTCACCAGGACATCCACCATCCTCGACCGATCCACGTTCACTACGGGAAAATCATTTGCTATCGTGATCCCGGCTTTGCTGGAGCAGATCTTATCGGTCGCCAGACGCAAGGCTTCCTGGACAATCTCGCCATAGGGAACCCTCTCTCTGTTATTCGATAGCTTGCCAATGCTCGATACATCCAGGGCCCTGACCAAAAGGGTCTCCATTCTCTCAACGGCATCCCCTATCAGACCCAGATCTATCTCAATCCTCTGCCTGCCTCCGGACGCAATATCTTTCTTGAGATAACCAAGAAACCCCTTGATGGTCACCAGCGGCAAAATGAGGTCATGAGAAATGGCATAGACCAGTTGTTCAATCTCGTCATACCTTTCCTTCAATTCTATGGTCCTCTCGTGAACCTTTTTCTCCAGATTGTTCTGGGCTAAGATAAGCTCTTCCTCAGATTTTTTGCGCTCGATGGCGTAGCTGATGGAACGGCGAAGCAGTCTGTCATCCACTTCTCCTTTCACCAGATAGTCGCCTGCGCCTTCCCTAACTGCTTTCACGGCCAGCTCTCTATCGCTAAGGCCGGTCAATATAAGTATGGTAATCTTTGGCTTCTCTTTATGAACTCTGGAGAACGTCTCCAAACCAAAGCTGTCGGGCAGATTCAAATCCAGAAGCACGGCGTCCACATCTGTTGTGGTTAGGAATTCTAGCCCCGAAGAAAGATTCTTTTTCCATGTCAAATCAAACATTGCAGAAGAAACCTCGTCCTCCGGGCAGGGAGTGTCCCGTAAATACTCCTGGATCAGCCTTGCATCTACCTCATTATCTTCAATTAGAAGGATTCTAATGGTATTCTTGCTCACATATCTCATCTCTCTGGGGCAATATGGCCGTCTCGAATCAAAATCTCTTTCACATCCATCCGTTTGGGCAGATTAAGGTCGAGTAATATTGGGTCTGGGCGCCTGGCCTGGGCATAAATTCCCTCTTTGTGCAAAAAGGCCCGCGCTTTCATTCCGTCTCTGTCAATGCGAATTTTCTCGAATTTTTTCCTTCCTAAATGGCTGATATTACCTCTCTGGGTGCTTCTTCTACATAAAATTTCAGGGCATTCCTGATAATGCTTTGAAATAGTTGGGTCATTTGCGGTTCATCTACAACGATTAATGGCATATCCCCATATATAATCGTGCCTCTCGTTTCCTCCAAACATACTTGATATTCCTATGAAATAACTGATATGCATATCGTTTTTTAATTCTTCAGACTATGAGCACATATTGATTATTGAAAACCGCTCAAAGAGAAACAAATCAAAAGTACTCAATTGAATGATTCATTCCGCTCGTCTTTAGGGATGGCTCAAAGTTAACCATGGACGGATATTATTGATAGAGAAAAATGCGGGCCGCAGGAGGGGCATTTCCATAAACCCACTAAAAGCAATATTATTGTAGCCGAACCCGCGAACTTCTGTGAGACAGGATCTTAAGTCCTGTGCCTTTGGCCAGCTTGGCAAATCCCAGTTGCCTGGAAATCTTCGATTGCCTCGAAGCAGATCGATTAATTCGATCCATTCATCTGGATCGAGTATATAACCGTCATGCATGCCGATTTCTTGATCTCGCTCGGTTCTCATTTCATGATATCCTGAGGTTAGCCACTTGGAACCGCCAAGAATCGGAAATGATTGCCTATTGCGGACACGATAGGTAGATTCCGGAGCCTATAAACCAATTCTCATCCACTTTCATTGCATAAGCGATCTTGAACTCATCTCTGTTATCGTGAGCGGGATTCGGGAAGATGAAGTAGGCAAATCCCTTCCCTTCCTTGGCAACATTGAGCGTGTTTTTGAGAGATGGGACGCCATTGGAATCTGTTACATCCAGCTTGTTTTTACCAATCCAATCGGGTTTGAATGGATGTGCAAGGCAAGTTCCATTGAAGTCGTAAGCATAGATGTAGAGGTCTCCGCTTACAAATGACCCGGTCTTATTGCTGAACTCCCTCACTGCCGCATCTTTGCCATTCTCTTGGGCATAGGCTACAGCAGATTCAACAAATGAGACGAGTTCTGTTTCGTTGGGTGAGGCGGTTAGTGATGCATTTGTCATTCCTATGGATTTATCTTCTGCCAGGGCCGATTGAGTGACGAAAACCGTTGCACTGAACAGCAAGATTACCACCACGAGCACATTCATGTTTTTCATATCTGCTGCTGTTAGCGTATTTGATGAAAAGCCTTTGGGTCGAACATACCAAAGTGTAGTGCACAAAAAAATTCGGGACTCTGCATCTAGCATATTGATCCCTGTTCACTTCCAACCGCTTCTACGACATCTTGCGTCATCCTTGAAGCGGCACTGAAAATGAATCCTGTCACCCATAGAAACATTCAACGAGAGTTAATTGGCTAAAATCAATATGCGAAATGCGGGATACGGGATTCGAACCCGCGAACTCCTGCGAGACAGGATCTTAAGTCCTGCGCCTTTGGCCAGCTTGGCTAACCCCGCGCTCATCTTATCTATTTGTGCTCTCCATATCGTTTCTTTATCAAATCACTTAACTACTTGAACAATTGGCATGTATACTTCTGGAATAAGTACTTTCCCGATGCAACAAACCTTTTTTGCGCCCATTATTTGCATATCCTATTATAAAAAATAAGATGGCAGCTTAAATATAGACTGCTGTCCCCGGCTCCACGTAGATTATCTTCTGAACTCCTTTTTGGAAGAACATTGTCTTTGGGTAGTTGAACTGGCCATCGTAGACCCGGACATCGTGATTCCGACCACCAATCACGCTGAAGCTGAACCTCCCATCCAGTGCGTCTCCGCCGGTCCCCTCCGTACCTATGTAATTGTTATCCAGGAATACCTGATATCCTCTCATCCCCTGGGAGACAATCGTCATTGGTGTGTCTCCGGTCGCGGGCGGATAGCTGGAAGTCGTCGGATATGTCGGCAGATAGGAACTGGTAACATCGATGACTATGGCATTGCTTACCTGGCCGCCGATTATGAAGAGCAGTACATGCTGGCCTGTTGTATCTGCATAGAAGTCTATCTGGCTGCTGCCCGGGAAGAAGTAGAAGCTTTCCTTGGATAGCTTTCCATCAGGGGTTATCTCATACAGATATCCGCTGCCTCCTTTGGATGAGGTCGCCAGTAGAGAGAGGCCGGACCACTGGGGAGCTTTGGCATACTGGGACCAGCTGGAAGAGCCCTGTATCCATAAGGAGTTTTCTCCTGTGTAGGCGGAATTGCTCTGATACTGTGTGTAAGGCACCGCTTGCATCTGATAGCTGAAATAAACCGTGGTGGGCAGACTATTCACAATCACATGCTTCTTTGGGCTATCAATATGCTTCTTGGGTGTGGATCCTTTATAGGACCAGAAGTACTGTGAATAGAAGGAGTCTGATGTGCTGGAAGATGGCGGATTGCCGCCTACCCATGGCTGACCGATGCCCAGCTCAAACAGCTTCTCAGCTCTCGCTTCCCCTGGAAGCAGCTCTACGCCGCTTCCACCCACTGCAACTGCGCACCCCATTAAAGATATAATGAGGATTATCGATATCAATACTTTATTCATATCTTTCACCTTATGCGAGTAAGAAGAATTTTATGCATTCTTTATTCGTACCTTTGTAGGGAGATGGATACATCCCAAAGATATAAAGCTTTATATTTCAATATGGCATTATTTTCATCTATGCAGTTTTATCTTTATCTAGAGCATCCTGAATTGTAAATCCATGATTCCACCAAAGAGCAAAAAATGATACTGAGGCCTCTCTTGAAGATCAAGATAAGCCCTCCCTTAATTGAGGTTCTTGCTTTTTTGCCAGAATCCTTCCCTCACCTTATCGCGGACCAGGTCCCTCCCGGGGCCCGCTCAACTGTGTAAGTGCCGGAAGATATGGAATTTTTCGCCACAGATCGCGATACCCAGGAGGTCTGTCCCCCGCCCGGCGACACCCAACTGAGGGTAAGGGCCGTTCCGTCGAACTGCCAGGTCCCTAGCCGGTTGGCTCCCACATTGGCCCCATCAGTCTCAGTCCACTCCAGGGTGCCGTCCTTCTTTAAATTCAGGTCCGCCTTCCAATCGTTGAAGCCTTCCTGATGACCGGACATCTTCCAGGCACCGGCCAGTTGCATGCCACCATCCAGCGGTCCCTCAAAGCAGACCACATAAGCATCCTCAGAGCTGAGCTTCAGCCAGACCACAGACTCGTCTGGTGTGGGATTTGAGAGCATCGGGTTGATCATCTGGGGCGTGGCCCGGTCAAGACTGACTGCAGTCACATCAAAGACGTAGAATTTGCCGCCCACCAGTTCCTTCGGCCCCAATTTGCTCCATTTATCAGGCGTTCCTATCTGCGTGCCTGTTCTTTTTCCGTACCAGATATTGTACTGGCCCGGAACCAGTCCCGGTCCGGCATCATAAAGGTCTGTCGGACTGCGAGGTGAATAGTCCACTCCATCTCCTGCACATGGTGCCGACTTTGCGTTTTCACTGCCGCCCTTAAGACCGATAACTGCGGCAAGTCCGCAGTCCTCGCTCTCATATGTGTAGGACCAGGTCGATGGGCTTGAGTCGATAATAGTATATGTCCCGGCGGGCAAATCCACGGCAGGAGATAAATAGACAATCCAGTAAGCATTGGGAACGCCGCCCTGGCCCGATTCCCCCTCGGCCTGCCAGGGGCCGTAGGTCTTGCCCTGCTCGTCTCTCAGTCCAATTGTTCCCGGCGATTCGCCGGAGGCATCGTTCCAGTGATATGTGCCCATTTTGGTAATGGTCCTTTCCTCGTCAATGGTAAATACGGTAGGGTTAGGCGGGTCATTGCTCACACCTGCGCATGCGCTTTGAGCAAATATGCGCTCTTCCCCCTCGCCCGGAGAGGGAAGGCCGTAGCACTGGCCGAGACCTGCCTGGGTCATGATAGATGCGGCCAGGATAAAAAATAATAATATCGTAAACATCTTCCTGGGTCTGATCATATTCAAATCCACCTCGATTCCCTTCAGCAGCCAAACTGAAAAGATGCAAGCTTCTAAGACGCGCAATAGATATATATTTTCTTAATAGAAGATGAAACGCATGCCGCAGTCCCAACCCGTTGGCCTGCCTGGCAAAAAATCCGGAAAAAGATAAAGAGGGAATATGCCTTATTGCCGGCCTCTTTTTCCGCTGTTGCTTTTTCTGATTTTCAATTTACGGCGTATCGCTTAAGCCGGTGGCAGGATTTGGCCGCTCTGAGTCGAAGAGGCTGCCTGAGTCGAGGCCGCCGCTTCTCCCTTCACTACCTTCAGGCTGGAAAGCAAGCTCGCCGTTACATCCTGCGGGAATGTGGAGGTAATAATGACACTTGTCTGGCCTATAGATACCGGTCCGCATTCGCAATTCTCGCTGTCCAGCCAGTACATGGCTCTATAGACAGTGCTGGGAGCTCCAGCTATCGCCTCGAAAGGCTCACTTGTAACCATGAAGCCTTCCATTCCATCAATTGTCATTTCTTCGACATTTGTGGCGTTGAGCCCCTCTCGGATAATCATATTCATCGGCATCAGGCTTTCGTGGACCTGCAGAGTAGCATCTGTCGGCTCGGCATACTCAGTTATTCCAATTACGGCAAATGTGGAATTGTCGACGAATAAACGCATCTGATAGGCGTTGGCAGTCTCCGATTCAATCGGCTGTGCATTCTGGACCTGATAATTGGCATTTAGATCAAACGATACTGCGTAAGGGCCAAGCTGCTGGCTATCCGACGCAGCACTGGCCATGGCTGACAGCATCAGCACTAACGTTGCTGCTAATAATAACTTCATTTAATTTTCACTCCAGGCCCTTATACTCCTTCATACTAGAAAAGTCTTGCTTTAATATGCCTCTCGTATGGTCCCTCCACAGAGTATCTACAAAGCACCAGGCTCAAATAAACGTTATCCATAGCTCAATGGCATGCAGCCGCAGAGAAATGAGCCGGGAATTTATACACTTATACTTTCTTTGCCGGGGGCACAGAAGATCGTGGTTGGGTCAATGGGTGCCATTGACTTTGCTGGAGGGTATTATTCTTACACCGGATCGGCGAGGGGCCCGGGCGGCCTCAAGCGGGTAGACCGCCACATCCGGGTATCTGAAGGCATCAATAGAACTCGACGCTGGCACATTGACTATCTTTTGCCCCATACCAGCTTCCTGGAGGTATTCATCACTAAAACCTCACTGGATCTGGAGTGTTGCATCGCGAAAATTATGGAAAAGCGGCTCGCTGCCGTGCCGGGCTTCGGCTGCACGGATTGCTGCTGCATAAGCCACCTGCACTATTCCCGAGACCTTAGCGAGATGCGAGCTGCAGTAGAAGCGGCTCACTGTACTGTACGGCCATGATCCAAATGCGCTCTTCATGGGCAGGGTAAGGTCAAGACTGAGGTATTTCCCACAATCGTTTCCGATCTTATCTGCGCGTAGCCCATGTATGTTCCGCCCATTATAAAGGATGGCACAGTCTTGGCATTTTTCTGCACCCGTTGGCCGATCCTGGCGGTCCCCTGTATCTCGGAGCTGATCTCATAAACAGAGAAGCTGTCGTTCTGGTAAATCTTCGTATCTTTTATGAGGTCTTTGTCGATGTTGTAGGACTCAGAAAAGACCGAGCCCACCTCGTAATTCTTGGCGCACAGGGCATTTCTGAGGTCGCTTTGTGTGAGTGGGGGAGTGTAGGGCGCATAGTCATAATTGGCAGAGATGGTGAGGGATGCCTCATCCATATTCGAGTCCCGGTAGACTTCTGAGTCGATGGTTCTGGTGGCCATTCCGCTTCCACTTGTAGTAAGTGCCATCTTCTGGCCTTTAAAGCCGGCTTGGGTCTGCAGTATTCTCGACTCTTCCAGGTAGCCGTTGACGAATATCCAGGAATGCTCAGTGAAGTTCTGAGCTAATCTATCCTTTGTCGATGTGACCTTGGCAGCATCATCTGCGTTTACGGCAGCTATATTGGCAGCGATGCAGGCAAAAACCAACAGCATCGCGAAAAGCATCCATCTCATCTTTGCGCCTCACCCACTTGCAGGTAGGCAATGGCGCATTGAAATATAAATGTGATCCTGTATTTTAACCCCAAAAAACTGCCATGATCCTCAGGCAGGGATCATACACAATGGCTGAAAAACCTATTGGCGGAACGAAAGCTTTAAGCTCCTCGGATCCAGCCTCAGGATCAGGCCGAATTCCATGAAAAGCGGGAAACGATTCGATCCCAGATGTTTCAAGAGCGACTGCCCATCGCGCCGAGCTGCAAGCGGTGAGTTTGTTCAAACGGAAACAACTCAAGAATCTAATGGCACGGGGATGTTGTGCATATGAAGGCTCTTTTGGTGGTTGACGTCCAAAATGATTTTTGTCCCGGTGGCGCTTTGGGCATCCACGGGGGTCACAAGATCGTCCCTATTCTTAACAAGTACATTGAGTTTTTTGAGAAGGAAAATTTGCCGATTCTTGTGACGAGGGATTGGCACCCCCAAGTCACTAAACATTTCAAGCAATTTGGTGGGGTATGGCCCACGCATTGTGTCGAGGGAAGCCCTGGAGCGATGTTTCATCCCGACCTTAGGTTTCCTAAAGATGCCTTGGTGATGTCCAAGGGCATGGATCCGGAAAAAGACAGCTATTCGGCTTTTCATGCCACTGATTTAAGCGGAATGGTATTAGCGAATTTATTGAAAATTATTGGAGTTACTGAGATTTATATCGGCGGGCTGGCCACGGATTATTGCGTTAAATATTCCGCGTTGGATGCGCTTGATGGCGGCCTGGATGTCTTCATATTGACCGATGCCGTCGCCGGCGTGAACTTAGAGCCGGAGGATTCTAGCGCAGCTTTGGAAGAGATGGCTAGTGTCTCGTCAGGATTGTAACGTCGTAAAGTATATATAATATATTATCCTCATAATCAATCAAGGCGAATTGAATATGAAGAAGTACACCGTGACGCTTTCTGAAGACGAGCGAAAGACACTTG
>JBAQXX010000036.1:0-30389 GCA_049299735.1 Methanothrix sp.
ATTGCCGAGGTGCTGGGCCGCGATCCCACCCTCACCGAACTATTCTGCTATGATGCTATGTGGTCCGAGCACTGCTCCTACAAGAGCTCTCGCGCCACACTCAAAGAATTCCTTCCCACCGATGGCCCAAATGTGGTCATGGGCCCGGTTGAAGACTCAGGAATCGTGGCCATCGATGACAAATGGTGCGTCGTCATCTCTCACGAGAGCCACAATCACCCCAGCCAAATCCTGCCCAACGAGGGCGCAGCCACCGGCATCGGCGGCATCGTTCGCGATGTCAACTGCATGGGCGCAACTGTGGTCGCTACCGCCGATCCCCTGCGCTTCGGCAATCCCTATGGCCCCAAGGCCAACAAGGTGCGATGGGTGGCAGAAGGCGTGGTGGACGGAATCTGGCAGTACGGCAACGCTCTGGGCGTTCCCAACATGGGCGGAGACATCGTCTTCAATGACAGCTTCGACGACAACTGCCTGGTCAACGTCGTCTCCCTGGGCATCGTGCGGCGCGACCAGATCATCCGCTCGCGTGCGCCGCCGCTGGCTGGAGAGAAGGGCTACGACGTGATTTTGATCGGCAAGCCCACCGATTCATCGGGCCTGGGCGGCGTCACATTCGCTTCGGAGGCTCTGCGAGAAGAGGACGAAGAGACAAACCGCGGCGCTGTGCAGATTCCCGATCCCTTTCTCAAGAACGTGCTCTTCAAGGCCAACGACGACCTCTTCCGGCTCGTCCGGGAAGAGGGGATCGAGATCGGCTTCAAGGACCTGGGCGGCGGCGGATTTACCTGCGCCACATCTGAGATGGGCTCAGCGGGAGGCTTTGGCATGGAGATCAACCTGGATGACATGCACAAGGCCGCAGACTTCCCAGCCGAGGTTTTGAGCATCGCCGAGACCCAGGAGCGCTTCCTCATCGTCTCGCCGCCGGAACTGCGGGAGAGAATCCTCAAGATCTACAACGAGGACTGGGACCTGCCTAACGTCTACGAGGGCGCTCGGGCCAGCGTTGTCGGAAAGATCAATACCGGCGATCGCTTCACAGTCACGCATAAAGGCGAAATGGTATGCGATGTGCCCATCCAGCACCTCACAAAAGGCATCCGCTACCAGCGTGAGGAAACGCCGCGCATGATCAGCCTGGCCGAGCCGGATGCAACAGAGCCTGCGGACTACAATGAGGTGCTGCTCAAGATTCTGCGGTCGCCCAACATCGCCTCCCGAGAGCACGTCTACCGCTACTACGATACCGAGGTCATGGGAAATGCGGTTATCCGGCCGGGCGAGGCGGATGCCGGCCTGATTGCACCTGTGCGGGGCGAAAAGTTCGGGGTGGCTATGGCTGTGGACTCCAATCCCTTCTACGGACGCATCAGCCCCTACTGGGGTGGGGCCACTGCTGTTGCCGAGGCCATGCGAAATGTGGCGGCCATAGGCGCCGTTCCCTCGACTCTCACCGACTGCCTGAATTACGGCAACCCTGAAAAGCCGGAGGCATTCTGGGAGTTCCGGGAAGGCGTGAAAGGCCTGGCCGAGTCCTGCAAGAAACTGTACCTCAAGGGCTACGAGGACCAGCAGCAGCCTGTGCCCATTGTCTCAGGGAACGTCAGCTTTTACAATGAATCGCCACAGGGATCTGTGGACCCATCGCCTGTGGTGGCCTGCGTGGGCATCATGAAGGACTTTTCCAAAGCCATCACCATGGATCTGAAGAAAGCGGGCGACAGACTCTTTTTGATCGGTCCCAGGTTTGACGAGCTGGGCGGATCCGAGTACTACCGAACCATTTTGGGGGTCACGGGCGCTAATGTGCCCATCGTTCGCTTCGATCTGGAGAGGAGCATGATCTACGCCGTAATCGACGCCATTGAGGAGGGCCTGCTGGCTGCAGCCCACGATATATCCAACGGCGGCCTGGCGGCAAGCGTAACCGAGATGGCACTCACCCGGCCGGCCCGGTTCGGGGTGGAGCTGAACTTGGACATGGTCCAGTGCGGCGACATCGGCATGAGAACGGATAAGTTGCTGTTCTCCGAGTCCTCCGGCTTTGTCCTGGAGGCAAAAGCCGGCAGAGAAGCGCGGCTGGTGGAGCTCCTGAGGGGCTATAATCTGGAGCCGATGCAGATAGGCATAGTTACAAGCAAGAGACGGATTGTGATGTCAAAAGCAGGCGAATCTGTGGTCGTGGCCGATCTGGATCTGGACGGGGCGAGGAATGCTTGGACTACTGGCCTCGTGGAGGCGATGAGATGAAGATAGCAGTTTTGCAGTTTCCGGGTACGAACTGCGAGTTTGAGACGCTGGTGGCCGTGAAAGCAGTCGGCATGGACGGCGAGATCTTTCGCTGGAACCGGCCCGCTGGGGAATTATCCGATTTTGACGGATTTGTCATACCGGGAGGCTTCTCCTATCAGGACCGGCTTCGTGCCGGAGTCATAGCCTCCAAAGAGCCGGTCATGAGCGCATTGAAGGAAGAGGCTGGTAAGGATAAGCCCATCATCGGCATCTGCAATGGATTTCAGATCCTGGTGGAGACGGGCCTTCTTCCCGGAAGCATTAATGGCAGCGGAGAGAAGAGCAGGATGTTAAGTGGAAAGGGCTGCGGAAATGTGGACATGGCTCTGGCCCAAAATGTGATGGTCTCCCAGGGAAAAATTGTGAGGCGGGGCTACTACTGCGACTGGGTCAACCTTCGGCATGAAGCGCCTTCCAAAAGGTGCAGCGGCTCTTTTGCCATCGAGAGAGGAGCGCTGCTCAAAATCCCCATCGCCCATGGCGAGGGAAATCTGGTCACTACCACGCCAGGCCTGATGAAAAAGCTTAATGACGAGGGTCAGGTGATATTCCGCTACTGCGACAGGAACGGACGGATCATAAACGAGTTTCCATTTAATGTGAACGGCAGCACAGAAAGCATTGCCGCCATCTGCAATGAGCAGGGAAATGTCCTGGGCATGATGCCTCATCCGGAAAGGGCCTTTTTTGCCTGGCAGCTTCCTGCCTTCGATCCGAGAAAACAGCGGACCGATGAGCCAGGACCTGGCAGAAGAGTATTCGAATCCATGAAGCGCTACATCGAGGTGAACGCATGAGCACGAACCAAAAGATAAATCTGCGCGTCTGGCTGAAGATACCCGATGCCGAGGCTGCCACAGTTAAGAACACTCTTATCCGGCGCATGGGCTACGGAAATGTTCTGGCCGATGTTAAGAAGGAGCGCTTGTTTTCCATCGAGGTGGATTCCGGGGACCCGGCTGAGCTGGCCAAGAGCTTTGCCAAGGAGCTGGTCAACGAGAACAAGGAGAGCCACATAGTTCTCATCGACGAGCTTCAGTTTGAGGAGGACTACGTGCCTGTCAAGGTCGCCCTGCATATCGAGGACGGCGAGGCCATCTCCATCCGGGAGCGGCTGCGCAGCCGCCTGGGCTTCGAGAATGTGGTGGATGTGAAGAAATCCACTGTTTGGAAGCTGTACTTCGATACGCTCAAGCCGGAAGCGCAGATGGCAGCCAGGGAGATTGCAGAAAAGCTGCTCATCAATCCGCACAAGGATAGCTACGAGATAATGAGCTAAAGGACAACACTTTCAGCGAATTCGGGCATGCCTGAGATCGCTGAAGCTTCTTCTTTTTTAGGCAGATTATTAAGGATAGTCAAGTCCTTGGAACTTCATAAAATTGTTTAGGCCGGGTATTTGCCAGGTTTTCATTCCTAAACCAGAAGCAATCACACTACACCCAAGGCAAAGGGCAATATATCCAGCGCAGTCAGAGCGATTATTGCTGCCATCCAGTAAAGAGGCCGATTGAAATACCAGGTTCTGCTCCCGCGAGCATAAATGTAGGCGATATAGGGGAGAAGCGGCAAGAAGGCTATCAAAGGATGTGGCTCCACTTTCAAGATGAAAGAGAAGATATAACCCTGGCAAAGGAGACAGACAATAGTTACCAGCCCGACTTTGGCTTGGTTGTTAATTCTCATGAAGACCAGCTTCTCCTTTCCCCATTAATAAGCCTTTCATGACCCTTCATTTAGCGCTTCAGCACAGATAAGAGCCCTTTTAGGGATAGAGCGTTGAGTACGTCCTTCTTTTCGATCCAGGCCCGCCTGGCTACATTCACGCCGTACTTCATTGTAAGAAGTTGCTCCGCATCATGAGCATCGGAGTTGATGCTTATCTTTACGCCCATCTCTTTGGCGGCTTTGGCATTGATATCATTCAGATCCAGGCGACTGGGATAGGAATTTATTTCCAGGGCAGTATTCGTCCTGGATGCCGCTTTCAAGATCGCCTGCATATCCACTTCATAGGGCTCGCGCTGATCGATGATCCTTCCTGTTGGGTGACCGATTATGTCCACATTCTCGTTTTCTATGGCCGAGATAAGCCTTCCAGTTATGGCCCGCTCATTTTGCTGTGTTCCCATGTGCATGGAAGCGACCACCACATCGCATTTGGCCAGAAGATCATCAGGATAGTCCAGTCTTCCATCGGCCTTGATGTCTACCTCGGTTCCCGCCAGAACGGTGATGCCCGTGCCCACCAGCTCGTCATTGGCAGCAGCTATGGCCTCGATCTTCTGCTCCAGCTTCTCAGGCGGTAGCCCTCCTGCTATGCCAATCGAGGGGGAATGGTCACAAAGAGCAATGTACTCGTAGCCCAAAGCGCAAGCGGCATGAGCCATCTCCAGGATAGAAGCCCTTCCGTCCGACCAGTTGCTGTGAACATGCAAATCGCCGTGCATGTCCTTCTGCTCCAAGAGCCTGGGCAGAGTCCCCCGCAAAGCCGCCTCGATCTCACCCCGGTCTTCTCTCATCTCGGGAGGAATGTAGGGCAGCCCCAAAGCGGCGTAGACCTCTTCCTCCCGATCGAAGAACAGGTCCCGGCTGTCCGCCTGGCGCGTGAGTGAGTACTCGCTCAGCGAGTAGCCGCGACTCAGAGCCAGCTGTCGCAGCCGGACGTTATGCTCCTTGGAGCCGGTAAAATATTGCAGCACCGTGCCGAAGGATTTGTGCTCTACGATTCTCAGATCCACCTGAATCGTTTCCTGAACTATGACGCTGGCCTTGGTTGGACCTTGGGCCAGTACCTCCTCTACCAGAGGCATGCGCACGAAAGCGGCAACGATCTCATCAGGCCTGCTAGCGGTAGCCAGGATATCGATGTCGCCCACAGTCTCTTTCGCCCGGCGAAAGCTGCCTGCGACGGTGATGTGCTCCAGGCCTTCCATGCCTCGCAGATAGGCCAGAATATCGTTTACAATGGGCTCGGCCGTGCTGAAGAGAATGCGAGTGCTGCGTTTTTTGTACCTTTCTAAGGCCTTCAGAATGTTGGTCTCGCGCGTCGGCCCCATTCTGGGAAGCCTTCTGATGCGATGCTCTTTGGCCGCATTCTCCAGCTCCTCCAGGTTGGTTATGTTCAGCTTTTCGTGCAGCATAAAAACGGTCTTGGGGCCCAGGCCGGAGATCTGAAGAAGCTTTACCAGGCCGGGAGGCGTTTTTGCCAAAAGCTCCTGATGAGCCTGAATCTGGCCGGTTTTGAGGTACTCTTCCACCTTCTGGGCGATGGCTTTTCCCACTCCCGGAATGGACTGCAGTCTCCTCTCCCGGCAGACTAAAGATATGTCCTCCGGCAAAGATTCAATGGCTCGGGCGGCTTTGCTGAAGGCTATGATCTTGAAGCGGTTCTCGGCATGCAGCTCCAGCAGCTCTGCCATCTCGTAAAGAAGGCCGGCAACCTCGCGGTTTTTCACAGGGAAGAATATGCGGCAATAGGTAATAATATTTTCTCGTCCCAGCTATGCCCCTGATAACTTCCTTCCCCTGGTCAATCATGCATGCATTGTTCCCATCTCATGACCTCCTGCGCCCCGCCGGTGAGCGCAATCTTCCCTTTCTCCAGAAGACAGGCCCGGTCTCCGATGCAGTCCACATCTCTCAGGTCATGGGTTACGATGATGCAGGGAACATCGCAGGAATGAATCATCTCCCTCAGCTCCTTTCTCATGTTCGCTTGCCTGCGGACATCCAATGCAGAAAGCGGCTCGTCCAGCAGCAGCAGCACCGGGCTGATGATGAGCGCTCGGGCCAGCGCTATCCGCTGCTTCTGGCCGCCTGAGACATCAACGGCTTTTGCTTTCCTGATCTCCCAGAGGCCGGCAGCTTCAAGATGATCCTTCACCATGGGCCGGATATCGCTCTTTGAGAGCCCGCGGGTGTGCAGGCCGAAGGCCACATTATCATAGACGCTCATATGAGGAAAGAGAGCGTAGCTCTGAAAGACATATCCGATATTCCTTGACTCGGGTGGGATGTTCGTCTTCAAGGCTGAATCATAGAGCACTCTGCCGTCCAGAGTGATCCTCCCTGTATCAGGATTTTGCAGACCGGCCACGAGATTGAGCAGTGTTGTCTTTCCGCAGCCGTTATCTCCAACCAGCATTAGGATCTCACCCCTGGCCACATCCATCTTCACCTCCAGATCATAGTCTCGAAGCCTCTTTCTGATATCAATTGTTAACATTTTTATACACCCGCCTGGTCAGGGTCTTCACCAGAAATATGACCACAAAGGAGATGGCCACCAGGATTATGGCCAGGCATAGTGATACATCCAGATCTCCCTGCATGGCGGTATAAATGGCCAGGGGCATGGTCTGGGTTCTGCCCTGGAAGTTTCCCGCAAACATGATGGTAGCTCCGAACTCGCCGAGGGAGCGGGCAAAAGCCATGATGGCACCGGAGATGAGGCCGTTCATGGCTATGGGCAGGA
Organism: Methanothrix sp.; assembly: GCA_049299735.1. Lineage (GTDB taxonomy): Archaea > Halobacteriota > Methanosarcinia > Methanotrichales > Methanotrichaceae > Methanothrix. The sequence continues at coordinate 6,773 of JBAQXX010000036.1, forward strand.
TAACATGAAAGAAGGTGTAGACACGAGAGGCACCTAAAGTTCTGGCTGCATTCTCTAAGGCCAGATCCACATCCTCAAAGCTCGTCCTGGCCTGGCGAATGTAAAATGGCGAGGAGACGAAGACCTGAGCGATGATCACTGCCAGGGTTGTGAAGGCGATGCTGATTCCAAAGGCGTTCAGATAATGGCCTACAATGCCCATTCTACCAAAAGCCACCAGCAAGGCAATGCCGGCCACGGCAGGAGGCATGATAACAGGCAGGTCGATCAGAGAGTCGGCCAGCTCTTTTCCGAAATAATTAAAGCGAGCGCTGACGTAGGCAATGGGCGTTCCCATGATTACAATCGTGATTGTGGTTATGGTCGATGTAGTGAGACTGAGACGGAGTGCATCCATCACCACGGGATCGTGCAGAGATCTGAGGATAGTCTCAGGTGGGCTCTTGAGGAAAAGAGCGATTACAGGCAGAGCTATGAAGGCCATGGTCAGTGTCAGCAAAAGGGCCAGACCCGTTTTCAGAGCCGCTTCTCTGGTCCTGGAGGGAATACCGATGGTTTCGTGCTCTTTATTCACCATATCAGCAAGACTTCGTTCGCCAAGACTGCTAATATCAGCCCGATTGGAAGCCATCAATCACTCCATTGTCTGCAATTCTTCCGGCAAATAGTTGGCGCCGGGGTTTATTCTCCCCGGCCTAAAAGAAGTACCTTGCGGTTAAGCTGCAGCTTTTGCTGCTGGAGCTGCAGCTGTTCCTTCTGATTTGACAGTATCGCTTTCCACTGGAGCAAAGCCGTATTTTTCCAGGATGGCTTTTCCCTCATCCGACATTACCAGATTAATGAACTCCTGGCTTTCAGCCGGATACTTGGATGCCAGCAATATTCCCACGGGGTACTCGGCGATGATATTGTATTCATCAGGGATGTCTATCTTATCCACCTTGCCGGCCATCTCCTCCGTGACATCAGAGACATATGCAAATCCGACATCTGCCTCTCCCAGAGCCACCTTGGTCACCACATAATTGACGTTGGTTTCTTGAGATATGACATTGGCCAGCACCTTTGTCTTATAGTCCGGACCATATGAGGAATCGTTGCCCAGTTTGCTTATGATCTGCAGGGCATAGTCGCCCACCGGAACATCCTTCGTTCCCATGACGATCTTGAGGCCGGGCTTGGCGAGGTCCGAAAGATTGCCGATCTTAGCAGGGTTATCCCTGGGAATGATGAGCGAGAGCTTGTTTTTTGTGAAGATGACAATGCTGCTGTTGTTCATCAGCTCGCTGCTCTTTACGGCATTCATCTGCTTTTTATTGGCAGAGGCGAAGACATCTGCGTAAGCTCCGTTCTCGATCTGGGTGCGAAGCGCCTGCGATCCGTCGAAGTTGATGACTAAATCGATGCCGGTTTCATTCTCAAACATCTGTCCAATCTCGCCAAAAGCGCCTGTCAGCGAAGCTGCTGCAAAGACGGTGAGCTCTTTTGGCTCTTCAGCCAATCCTGCAGACGAGGCCAAAACCAGGACTGCAATCAAGGCTACAAACACATGTTTATCGATCATTGATATTCTCCCTCCGCGATTATCGGTTATCATATTGTAGGTTATATCCGGGACTGGATATGCATAGGTGCTTACTTTTATCCTATATGCAATCACTTATGTAAAACCTATTAAACATTGCGCTTGCTTGAAGTCGCAATTCCCTATCCACCTTCTGATCTCTTCTGTTCTCCAGAAGCCCGATGGAGATGGTGATGTCGCAGCCAGCGCAGACCTAAGTTCGGCTCGGGTCCGAGCCGGACTCAACGAATCTTATGCCGCCAAAGCCGCCTCTGCCGCAGATGGCTATTTGCTTCATATTTTTATATTTATTTCTTATGAGCTGGTTGCTCTAAAACCGGCCCGCCGCAGTGTTGGAGGGTTGGGGAGGAGGCCCCCAACTTTGAGGAATAAGCTCTTGGATGGAGTGCTTGCTCGTGTCTGCAGGTCTTGGCCTCACCTCCAAGATAACGGTGAGGGCGGGGATATAAGGAATTATTTGAGAAGCCGGCGGAGAATATCGGAAATGTGCCGAGGGATTGTGAAAAGATATGAGGGGAGCTTCATGGGAAGGCGATCTGGATATGGTGATGGCGGGAGCTTAAATCTATAATAAGAGCCAAATGCCATCGCTTCCAAAAAAGCAGCCATCCGAAAAGCTGCCCACCTCGAATGCAAGCGCTCCTGCCCTCCGATCCGACCGGCCTCTCTGGCAGCAGGCCCACGCGTGCGCGCGCGTCCATGCAAAAGCCCGCACGAGCGAGCGCAGGCGCCCACCGTGACGGTTCAGCCTGGACGTATAGGGTCGATTGCATACCTCAAAGCCCTTCAATCGCAGCACGTGCCACGATGGCAGGCTTGCAGCGCCTTCAGATCAATCTCGCCCGCAGCAAGTGGTTTGGCAGGCAATCTTCTAGAATGCAAACGTTTTTAAAGATCCGGCGGAATTGATATGCTGGCAGGGATGATATGCTGGGTGCAATTCATTTGATCGAAAGGCAATACCTGAATATTCTGAGCATTGGAGAGGATGAGGTTCGGATAACATTTGGCGCAAACCGTCAGCTACAAAGGCTTGATCATCTTTCTCTCTGCTCGAATACATTCCGCTTACTTTCGGAGGATTTAAAATGTCCACAAAATTAGTGCCGTCTCTTTGCCCCTACTGTGCGGTAGGTTGCGGTATGTACCTGATAGTGGAGAAGGACAAAGCCATCGGCATTGAGTATATGACCGATCACCCTGCCTGTGAGGGTGCCCTCTGCCCCAAGGGCAATGCCGTCCTTGAGGTCTTGAATCACGAGGAAAGGCTCAAATATCCATTGAAAAAGGTGGGCGAAGAATTTGTGAGGATCTCCTGGGAGGAGGCCCTGGATCTGGCAGCCTACGGCCTTGCCCGCAATATCAAGAAGCACGGCCCTAAATCCCTGGGCTTTTTGGCCTCATCCCGCTGCAATAATGAAGAGAACTATCTCATGCAAAAGCTCTCTCGCCTCCTGGGCTCGCCCCATGTGGACAACTGCGCCCGCCTCTGCCATTCGCCGACCGTAGTGGGTCTCGGTGCTGTCCTGGGAACTGGGGCTATGACCAACAATCTCACCGACCTGCAAAACTCCAAGTGCATCTTTGCCATAGGCACAAACTTCACCGAGGCTCACCCCATAGTCTCCCGCTGGGCGCAAAAGGCAAAAGACAACGGGGCAATGGTGATCGTAGCCGATCCCCGCATAACCTCCACTTCCTGGATGGCTGATCTGCACCTGCGCATCAATCCCGGCAGCGACATAGATCTGTTAAGAGGCATGATGAAGGTGATAGTAGATGAAGGCCTGGCAGACAAAAAGTTCATCGAAGAGAGAACGGAGGGCTTTGCAGAGCTCCAGGCCAACCTCAGAGACTATTCCCTGGAGAAGGCAGCAGAGCTGACTGGAGTGCCGGCTGGGCAGATCGTCCAGGCGGCGCGCGCCTATGCACGCTCCTGTGCATCATCTCTGCTTTACTCCATGGGCATTACTCAACATGTCTGCGGCACAGACAATGTGAAGGCCTGTGCCACCTTAGCGCTGATCAGCGGCCAGATAGGCAGACCTGGCGCAGGAGTGTGGCCCATGCGCGGACAGAACAACGTCCAGGGAAATTGCGATATGGGCGGCATGGCAGAATTTTATCCCGGCTACAGGAGAGCCTCGGACCCCAAGTCGGTGGAATTTTTCAAGGCGGCCTGGAATGCAGAAGATCTGCCGCTGGGGCCTGGGCTGACATCCACGGAGATGACTGATGCCGCGCTGCAAGGCAGCATAAAAGCCATTTACATCATTGGGGAAGATCCCATCGTCTGCGATGCCAATATCAATAAGACAAAAGCTGCGCTTGAGAGCCTGGACTTTCTGGTGGTGCAGGAGATCTTCATGACAGCCACGGCCAGGATGGCAGATCTCGTCCTGCCCGCTGCCGCCTGGGCGGAGAAAGACGGCAGCTACACATCCATGGAGAGGAGGGTGCAGTGGATCGACCGGGCTGTGCCTACTGTGGGCGAAGCTAAGGAAGGTCTTTGGATCATCAATGAGATCGGAAAAGGGATGGGACTTGATCTCAAGGGCGGCAGCGCCGCAGATGTGCTGGAGGAGATCAACCGGACTGTGCCGCAGTACGGGGGCATGACCCGGGAGAGGATCGCCAAGGTGGGAGGCCTGCGCTGGCCCTGCCCAGATGAGGGCCATCCCGGAACGGACATTTTGCACAGGGAGAGGTTCTCCACCCCCAATGGAAAGGCAAGGATCGCCAGCGTGGAGAACAGGCCGGCCGGCGAGCAGACCTGCCCGGAGTATCCCATGCTGCTCAGCACCGGCAGGATCGTGGTTCACTACAACAGCGGCTCCATGACGCGCCGCTGTCCTTCGCTCCTGGAGAGAGACTTTGAGCTGTACGTTGACATTAATCCCGAGGATGCTGCAGAGCTGAAGGTGCGCCAGGGAGATATGGTTAAGGTGAAAACGCTTCGTGGAGAGACCCAGGCCCGGGCCCGCGTGACGGAGAAGGTAAAGCAAGGAATGGCCTTCATGCCCTTCCACTGGCAGGGGACGAACATCATCACCTCCGATGCCCTCGATCCTGTGGCCAAGATCCCGGAGTACAAGATGGCAGCCTGCCGGATAGAAGCGATGGGGTGAGGGGGATAAACCCCATCCTTCCCATTTTTGCAGATGGAACCTAAATCGCTTATCTCCTCTGTCCATCAGTCTACTTCGGGATTTTTGGAATGATTTTTCTACAATTGTCTGCTTGTGGATCACCTAATACAACTATATATGCAAGTATCACAAAATATGTAATTCTGCTAAAGTAAGTACTTTTTAGTTGACTTAGCATTAGATGATTTATATTTAGTAATACTCAAGCCATAAAATTTATTAACATTGCACTCGTAGCCCTCAATATTAAGTTCAATAACGCATATGAAGGGACGAAAATGCAGGAAAGCAAGCTAGCCATGATGATTCAAGGCCATGAGATATGGCTGGAAAAGACGAATTCACAAGATGAAATGCTCGAATTAGCCTTGGCCTATGGCCATAATATGCGTCTGGACGGACTGGCAGACGCAAAGAGGCTCAAGGCCTTTGTTTATCACCCTGACGGAAAAAGATTCGATCTAGATCTAATTCCCGATGAGAATCGATATCTTATCCGCATGAAGCCTGAGAAGGACGGCTACTATACGATTATAGTGGATATGGGATCGATCATCTTCTCTCAGACCAAGAACGGATACGAGCAAGGCAAACGATCGCAGTTCAAGGATGTCATTTATGCCGGTGCCTTTCACCAGATGGCGAAATTCGTCTGTGCCGTCGGCAACTATGGGACGTTCCACGGAAAAGTCGAACACGGCATTCTTGAAATCGTGCCGAAGATGCCTTGGTGCCAGTTGGGCCAAGAGATAGAGCTGCAGGTCTTTTATGAAGGCAAACCGCTGGCTACAGCCGAGATCAAGGTCGTAGCGAAGAATGAGGGAAAGGAGATGGCGTTCATCAAGACCGACGAGCAGGGAATCGCCCGCATACCTGTAACCAGAGCCGGTCAATGGATGTTTCTCGCTCGTCACCGGGATCCAACAAAAAAGGTCAGCGATGCCTTTGATGAGTCGGTCTTTGTAAATACACTGGTCATGGAGGCAAGATGAAACGCATCATCTTCACTGGCAAAGGCGGAGTGGGCAAGACCACTATCCTTTCCAATCTGGCCCGGCTGCTGGTCAGGGACGGCTACAAGGTTCTGGCCATAGACTGCGATCCGAGCATGAACCTGGCCATGTCTCTCGGCATTCCTATGAATCACATCGTATCTCTTGCCGATGATAAAGCCAATCTGCAAGAGAAGCTGGGTGCGAGCCTGGAAGACCATCACCACACAAGCAGCGAGCAGTGCGACCATCATATTCATGAGTTCATCATGGATGCCGCCGATGGCGTGAAGCTGATAGTGATGGGAACGATTCCATTCGGCGGGTCCGGTTGCCTTTGCTCGCATATTTCTCTGGTAAAATTGCTTGTGGCTTACCTATCAGACGGGCCTGGGGAGTATGATTTTATCCTCATCGACTCCCAGGCAGGAGTTGAGATCTTCGGGCGGGGCCTGGTCTCAGAGTTCGATGCCTGCTTTGTGATCACCGAGCCGACGCCAAAGTCTCTGGAGGTAGCAAAGCATGGAACGAAGCTCTCTAGGGATTTAGGAGTGAAGAGGCAAATAGCGGTTATTAACAAGGTGGAAAGCGACGACGACATCAGAGTAGCCATGCAGGAGCTGAACGGAAGCGTAGATCGCATACTGTCTATGCGCTTTTGCCGCGATGTTCAGGAGTCGGATAAGAGAGGTGCCGGGCTGCTGGACCATTGCCCCAAATCGGCTGCGCTGCAGGAATTATTGAAAATTAAGGAATGCGTTCTGGAGACATGAATATGTGCGAATTCTCAGTATATCTCGTAACAGATGGAGTGGGAAAGCAGCTAGTGGCCAAGAACATTGTTGTCGCTAAAAGAAAAGATGGAAAAGTGATGCTCATGGACGCCTTCGGCTCCATCACGCCTGTAGAAGGCGCGAGCATAGAAGAGGCAAATACATTTACTCAGGAGATGCTTCTTGGAAATGTCCTACCACCACAGGATGCATCAGTACATGCTAGGGGAACTTGATCTCCCCTTTTGAGATTATCGACAGAGAATAGATTTATCCGTTCTGACGACATAGAACGGCGGGATCTATGTGACAGACAATATGCATATCTGTTCGTACCTGGTTATCGCCATTTTGCTCTTCTGCCTGGTTATCCCGGCATCTGCTGTCGGAAAATGGACGCTTAACGACACGAAAGTAGAAAAACTGAAGGATTTCGACTATACGGATACGACCAAGGAAACTTTTACAATGATGGAAACGTCATTCACACACACCACAATATTTCATTATAATACGGGTGGCGGTTACTGGAAAGCAACAGGAACCTGGGAGCTCCCACCACATAGTCTTGTCCCCGGTGAAACGATCAGGATGAAAGGTCAGATAACTAGAGATTCTGAAAATCCGGAATGTGCTGGATGGGATCAACTAAATGCACAATTTTCTTATGGATTAGGATATTATGACGAAATTTCCAGAATTTCTTTTAAAGATATAGCAGCGGTCCAATCCACCCGAGACGATCCAAATGCTCCCTCTTTTGCAACCTGGGATGCAGAGATTGTCGTCCCAGATGAATCATATCGCCAATCCGGGGTGATTCTCACGGTGTTGACAAGTGGAGGAAAATGCTATTATTACTATACCTATACTGAAGACAACCAGACGGAAAACCACCCTCCAACAGTTACCTTGGATTATTTGCCCCAAAACCCCACTGAGGCGGATGAAATTACGCTAAAAGCTAATGCATTAGATCCAGATGGGGACCAATTGACATATAGTTGGTTCATGGATGATATTGATATCGGCTATGAATCAGGGACTGAACTGCATAGACAACTGCAACCGGATGATTACGAATATACTGTAAAAGTCTCCGATGGAAAAGGTGGGACAGCACAAGCCACCGCACGTTTTACGGTAATAAAAAAGACTACGGCACCGCCATGCGATGAATTAATTTGTGATCTTAATGAAGGACAAAAATCAGCAGTTATTGCGAAAGTTGCAGACGTGTGTGATCATAAACCGCTCCTGGGCGCAGATCTTGGTATTCGCATCTTCCATGTATGGGATGAAAAGCTAAAGAAGTCTATTGACGGAGAATATGTAGATCTCCCACAGATGAAGACCGACGTGAACGGAGAGGCTACAATTCCGGTCGCAGGAAACCCAGGAGATATATATCGTGTCGAAGTGCATGCATCTAACGGAGAAGAATGGGACATATCCGATTGTAGCATTTATGAAACTATTGGCGGCGAAGCGACCCTCACAGGGATACATGGTGATGTGCTCGAAGTCGTATTGCTGGACCCGATACCTGACGCAACTGTAACTGCGACAAACCTTGAAACCGGAGCCGTGAATTCAGTGATGACCAATGCAGATGGGACTTATTCCATCAGTGTACCACCAGGTCATTATTCGGTCCAAGCTTCTGCGCCGGGATACCTCACTTCGACTGGCACGTTCGGAGATAATGTCTTGGTCAGATCACCTCAAGAGGAACCTTACCCTATAGACTGCTATACGACTTTTCCCTTCCGCATGGTGTCTGCCGTAGACCGAGAGTCAAGTACCAAGAGCTTTGAATTCGATATCTGGGGCTACTACAAGTTTATTGACATTTCAGGCAAAAGGTACCTTGCAGCATATCTCGAAAATCCCACACAGGAGATGATAGATCGAGGAAAATCAATACCCTTACTTTGGCAAGAATCCAATGATCGAGATCTTCAGAAAAATGGAGAGATAAGGGAGGTCCTCATCGATGATTGTGAAGAGAGGACAGTCACCTCCGGCACACCGCTGGCGCTGGAAGAAGGCTACGAGCTGGCCATCAAGTCCATTGATACTGACGGCAACAAGGTTTACCTAGAGCTATCCAAAGATGGTCAGGTCGTTGATAGCAAGCTCATTAAGCCATTTCCAGGGTTCGAGCGCATTGAAGATCGGACTTACTATTACAGGTCGGATGCTGGGCGAACAAAGAATGTAGTACAGATAGCTGTTTACTTCAAGAACGCTTTCCAGGGGGGTTCTGGGATGGACTTGGCCACCATTGGGGGAGTATTCCAGATATCCGACTCTCCTTTAGATATCTCCGGCGGGTAGCATACGTTCTTACATCGGGAGCACGGAGGGTCACGAATATTCCGACCAACAGGTCGTGGATGAAGTGAACCCTCGCACGTTTTTTGTGCTAACCATTGCATCATGGCATCAGTCTTTTGGTGCAGCACTGCATTGTGAGCAGACCAATTATGCCTTATCCATAAAGTACAGACTGTGTCTCATCCGCTTCTATTGTGGTATTATCTTCTTGCGAAGATGGATGCTGCAAGATGGATCCAACCGCAGAATTGTGTTCTCCAAGAATGAACGCTTCGCTCTTTGTTATATTCGGCATGGCTTCTTCAGTTATATTATAGAATTCTACCTTAAGAAATTGATTGTCTCTAGGCTCCAGAGTCGCAATGGAATTGATGAATGGTTCCGCGCAGGAAATATAGAATATCGGCCAATCATCGCTTTTCACCATGAAATTAGGATTTATCATTTCTTCCTCAACAATTACATAGTCTGCATATATTTCATCTCCTGAATTTTCATCCAATAGTGTATTGCTGAATGCAAATCCTAATATTACATCTTTGGGATGAACAATGGCTCTTACTATTGCTCTGTCTGCTATGCAAGAAACACATTCTAACGCTTGAATCAGCCGATCTTTCGATACTGTAAATTCTGCTAATTTCTTTGATATGACCATAATATTTCTCCTCCGATTAATGGATCACAATGTTTTGGCATTGAGAAAAGGCATAATCTTATTCATATACTATCTTCAGTCCCTCGTTATCCACCTTTGTCTCAATGGCAATCTCCAACCCCAAAGGCTCGATCAGCTTTGCTACCGCTTCCCGGCTGCGGTCGGTTACAATGGCGATGGAGGGCCCAACCGAACTCATGCCCACAAATTCCAGTCCCGCCTCTCGGAGCAGGCTCATGTGCCGGTAGATCTCAAAGCCGTGGTGCTCCACCTCCGCCCTCTTCGAGCCGCGAAACTCGATCTCCCAGACGATATCTCCTATCTTTTTCAGGTCGCCTCTCTCCAGGGCCGGTATGAGGTCCATGAGCATAAGATAGGCCTTTAGTTCTCGGTCCTGATAATCAAGGTTCCTGGCCCGGTTCATAAGCAGGTCAAACTCAGCTCTTCCCGCGGAGGAGACGGATGTAGGTGGTATTGTGACAAAGACGTTTTTGCCTTCTGCAAAGCGGTGGCGGTAGGCCAGCGCCAGCTCGTCGCCGGTAATGACCATGCCTCCGTAGGTGGCAGCCGCAGGACCCACGCCCGTCTCAAAGCCATTGGTCACCCGCCCGTCCTCCGTCTCCTCCACATAGTTGTGACCCAAGAGCAGACGGATCTGCTCAGCGCTAAGCGGGGAGCCGAGAGCTGCGTTCATGGCGTGGCCCAGGGCCAAGAGCACCGATCCGGTCGAGCCCATGCCGACGTGCTTTTTTTCGTGGTCCTTGATCACAATCTTAAAGCCGCCCTCATAATGCACAGTCTTCTTGAAGACCTCTGCGAAATGGCGAATGATGGGCTCACGTGAGTAATCGATCTCAAGGCCGGCGGTGGTGCACATTACCTCGGCTGAGCAGTAGATCTGCAGGGCAAAGCCCAATCCACCGCCGCCCGGTCGGTTGGGAGCAAAGCGGTTCATGTCCAGCACAGTTAGATGAATGCGCCCGGGAGTAGTCGCCTTGACTATTCCAAAGTAAGGTGTGAGAATGCAGTCTTTGGCAAATCCCAGTGTATGGATGCAATCTCCTGGTAAAAAAGGCTGGAAATCATACTCCACCAGGTCCAGATCCCCACCCCTGATCTTCATTTTGGCCAAGAATACACACCACCTTCAGACCGGTCTATCAAAAAAGATGCTCTTTCCAGAGGCTTTAAGGGGTAGCGCAAAGGCCACACGGCAGCCCTCCAGCCAGTTAAGGGAGAGCGCTGCCACTCCTGCCGAGAACATGATGCGGTTGTCGACATTGTGCAGGCTGGCCGTCTTGGCTGCCGAGCCCAAAGCGATGCCGAGGTCAGCCATCTTGATGGCGCAGTTCGGGCCGTGGAACGATTTTTCCGGCTCTTTCTCCAAGAACGGTTTTTGTGCATCCTTCATATCTTTGCAGGCGGCATAGCCGCATCCTCCGCAGTCCAGGCCGGCGCTGTCGGCCGCCTTGCAGCCCAATAGCAAGCAGGCATCGCTCTTCTCCAGGTTGCCGGCGTCTCTAAGAAAGAATTTGATGCCCCGCGCCTCACCCAGGCGGCGCATCTCTTTAGATAGCTCTACCAGCTCATTTCCCGCTACTACCCTGATCACTATAGAGTCCTGTCCCCGGCCTTTAGGTGCGGTTTTGGCGGAGAGGGCCATAAGCTCGGCCACCATTTCTACGGCTTTTTGAGTCATAAAAAAAGGATATACGGGTTCGTATTTATAGGATTCTTAAAGCTTTCAATGCCGGTCGTCCACTATGGTATACTCATCAATGTCAATGATCTTGTCCTTTTGCCTCTTGCTGCTCGCGTCCGGACTTTCTTCTCGTCCCCTCATCATGGCCATCAGTAGAGCGGCAAGGGCCGAAAGTGCCGCAGGTCCGGAAAAGCCGCTTCGTTTCGCGAATCGAAGTAGCGCTAATTCCGCGGCACCCTTGAAAATACTTGCAAGAAAATTGGACCTACGGATGCCGGGCGCTGACTTCGCCAGGCTGCTGAAAAATGCCATTATTCTTGATATCGTCGATGGCCTGAGGATCCATTTTACCGATTTGATCAGCGTGACAATGAAGGCACTCCTGACCGCTTTGTTGAGCAGAACCGCGCTAATAAAGGTTTTTATCAACTTTGCCAGAATTCCCATCAGGGCGAATTACTGCTTGCACGGATATATTATTATCTATCGGTTTGAAATCTCTCCGGCCAGAGCATTCTCTCTTTACTTCTCTGTTTTATCATCTCTTCTGCATCGACAACTGTAATGCCAAATACCTCAGCCAGAATCTCCTGGGCGGCGTGAAGCTTCAGATCTATCAAGTCATCACCGCCTATTCGAGAGTTTTCGTGAGGCACAATGGGCTTTCTCTTCAGTTTGCCCATGTTGTCGAGGACTTTTGCCATATGGGAAATACCTCTGCGTACAGATTTAACTTACAGGATTGCCAAGGACAGAGATCGCTTAGCGCGGGCCAGCAGGGTCTCGACGAGATGTCGAAACGGATGGATGAAAGCAGCGTCCTTTGCCATTGAATTACCTTCCTTCTGCACTCATTTGATATAAATATAATGCCTTATCACCTTGTGATTGGATTGAATCAATATGTCGGAGAAGTTCGTAATAACCGGTGGTGCGGGTTTCATAGGCTCCAACCTGGCCGAGTACCTGTCTAAAGACAATGATGTGCTTGTCATCGATGATCTCTCCACCGGCAAGAAGGAAAACCTGGCCGGCCTGGATGTGAGGTTCCTGAAGGGAAGCTTAACCGATCTGCTGCTATTAAGAGAAAACTTTGCAGGGGCAGCTTGTGTCTTTCATCAGGCGGCCATAGCCTCAGTTAAAAAGAGCGTGGAAGATCCCGCGCGCACCAATGCAGTGGGCATCGATGGGACTCTTAATGTGCTGATTGCAGCTAAAGACGCCGGAGTGCGCCGCGTGGTGCAGGCCTCCTCTGCGGCAGTCTACGGCAGCTCTCTGCAGCTACCAAAAAATGAGGATATGCTGCCCGAACCAATGTCGCCCTATGCCGTCTCCAAGCTCGCTGCCGAGCACTATGCCCGCGTCTTCCAGGAGCTGTACGGCCTGAAGACAGTATCCCTGCGCTATTTCAATGTATTTGGACCCAAGCAGGATCCCTCATCCGAATATTCGGGTGTGATATCCAGGTTCATCTCCGCCCTCTTGAATGATGAGCAGCCTGTGATCTACGGGGACGGGGAGCAGACTCGCGACTTTGTCTACGTGAATGATGTAGTCTCTGCGAATATTCTCGCCAGCCGGGGTGCGCCCGGAGTTTATAACATCGCTTGTGCAAAGAGCATCAGCCTGAATACCCTGGTAACGGTTATCGGTAAAATCCTGGCAAAAGAGGTACGGCCCAGATACGAATCCGCCCGGGCAGGAGACATCAAGCACTCGGTGGCCGATATCAACCGGGCGAAAGGGATGGGCTATCTTCCTAAATACAATCTTGAAGAGGCTCTCCTAGAGACGATCGAATGGTTTAAGAAAGGATATGAATAAAAATATCTAAATGAAACTATCCCTTAAAATGAAATCCGCATGTGCGAATATTATTTAAATCCTCGGGCGTGAGCGGGAAGGCCTTGCATATGCTGGGCCGAATACGGTATATCCTACAGCGCTTGTTTTTGGCATCGTGGGCGACGCACAGCTCACAGCATTTGCCGCACCGGACACACTCTCCGTGCCTCTTATCCCGCCAAGCTAAAACCTGCTTATTCTTCAGATACCAGACAATCCTTCTTCTAATCCATCCGTCCAACATGGAAAACCTGCTCATAGGCCCGCTGATACTGCAGTTCTCGACCTCGCGCTCGGCCTGGCATTCAGAGCCACGGAAACGGTTAAAAAGATTACGGCCCGCTGCAACCATTTTGAGCTAAAGGTATCGATCAGAAGATCTATCCCCAAGGTTTATCTAAATGAAAGCGAGATATAAAATGCGATCAAAAAATCATGCACAGTGAACAAATCGAATCAATTCAGGTGATGCAAGAATGAAGAGCCTTAAAGGCACCAAGACCGAGAAAAATCTGATGACCGCATTTGCCGGAGAATCACAGGCCCGAAATAGATATTCATTCTTTGCCTCTCAGGCAAAAAAAGAGGGCTACGAGCAGATTGCTGCGATATTTCTGGACACCTCCGACAATGAAAAGGAGCATGCAAAAGTGCTTTTCAAGCTGCTGGAGGGTGGGGAAGCAGAAGTTTCCGCACGTTTTCCCGCAGGAGTTATCGCAGACACTATTGCAAATCTAAAGGGGGCAGCAGAAGGCGAGCGATATGAATACGCAGAAATGTATCCCTCTTTTGCACAGATAGCCAGGTCTGAGGGATTTGCTGAGATTGCTGCAACCTTCCTCAACATAGCCACCGCCGAAAAAGGGCATGAAAGAAGGTACCTCACACTGAAAAAGAATCTCGATGAGGGCGCTGTCTTCAAGAGAGACAACAAGGTAGTCTGGAGATGCCGCAATTGCGGATATCTACATGAGGGTGATGCTGCACCGGAGGAGTGCCCGGCCTGCAAACATGAACAGGCATACTTTGAGGTCTTTGGCGAGGTTTATTAGAGTGAGTTAGGCGGCATTGCAGACAAAAATGTCTGCTGAACTTTTTGATTGCCATTAGCGCAGCGTATTTATGCCACTGCACAGATGACTGATACGGAGAATGGAATGAAACGAATGATTTTGATGATAGTAGTGCTGATAGCTGCAGTCTTTTTGGCGCAAAGCAAACCATTAATCAATCTGGGGGGCAGTGAAGGAAATCAGATCTTAAGCGGACTGACAAATAATACAACCACTAATTCATCGATCAATCTCTCGCAGAACGCTTCTGCACTGAATCTTAGCGGAGAGGATGGAAACTCGATGCTGCTGGATCTGGCAAATGCATCAAAAAATCTCTCCGATTGGGGCTCCGAGCCTCCCAAGGCGCCATTGCCTCCCAATTATGATGCTAAGCTGGAAAAGACCGTCGCGATCCTCAGAGCAAATCATGGATTTTGAGGAAATCATATGAGATCTTCATTGGTCGCAATTATCTGCATATGCGTGAGCTTGATATGCATACCACTATCATGTGGATTTCAAAGTGTCGGCGAGGACTTTGGGACTTCATGGCTGGAGAATTACGGGACAAAGCCGGTAAGTACCCTGGAAATTGCCAACAACCTGTGGAACTGGGGCAATGCACCCAAGGGATTCGCGCTTCATAACGGGACCCTCTACCCACCGGGAACTGAGCCTCAATGGTACTATCCCGATAGCTATTCGGACTTTACTCCTATCATCATAAATCGAACGGATTCAAGCAAATTTTCTACCCAGAATAGCTTAAACGTGGATCCGTGGCTGCTGGCCCAGCTTTCGGGAAGGCCTGTGGCTCTGGTCAATGAGCCGAAGAGCACTCTATTTTAATTTTCTTGAGGCGAAAGAGAGACGGCACACATCCATGAAGATAATTCAGGTATCTCCTTATTTCCCACCCCATGTAGGCGGAGTGGAGTATCACGTAAAAGAGCTGGCCGACGGCCTCGTCAGGAGGGGTCATCAGGTTAGCGTCGCCTCGTCTTGTGGAAGATGGACAGGTGAGCTGGTTCGCATACCGAGCATCGATTTATTTTATTCACCAATTCCCATTAAATTGCCTAAATTTGAGGCTGATGTCTATCACAGCCATACCCCAAGCCCGCTCTTTGCGTTCATGCTTCGTAGTGCCTCGCCTCATATTGTTACCTACCACAATGATGTAGTGGTTCCGGGAATGGTAAATGGGCATACCATGCCCCGTCCATTTGCCGCAGCCATAGAGAGGATTAACGAATTGATGGTCCGGCCCGTTCTGGAGGAGGCAAAGATAGTAATCGCCACCACAAAAAGCTACGCTTTGACCTCTCCCGTCCTCAAAGACTACCTTCACAAGCTTAGAATTGTGCCCAATGCGGTGAATGTCTCCCTTTACCCTCAAGTCAAGAAGAAGGAGAATTATGTGCTCTATGCGGGTAGAATGATCAGCTACAAGGGAGTTGAATCATTGCTCTTTGCCATGAGCGAGGTGCAAAAAAGTGCGGATCTGGATCTGCTGCTGGTGGGAGACGGATTCGATCGCAGCCGGTTGGAGGAGATGGCCGCAAAGCTGCATGTCCGGGCAAAGTTCACAGGGAGACTGGAGCGGAGCATGTTTATAGATACAGTCTCCCGAGCTGAAATGCTGGTCCTGCCCACCCAAAACCGACTGGAGGCCTTCGGCATCGTTCTCCTGGAAGCCATGGCCTGTGAGACACCGGTCCTTGCCTTTGACACGCCCGGTGTAAACGAGGTGGCAGAGAACGGAGGCATGGTCTACTCCAGCACGGAGGAACTGAGTGAGCTTATCTTAGAGCTTCATGAAAACGAGACGCTGAGATCGTGCCTCGGGCAAAAAGGCAGGGGGGCGGTGGAGGAGAATTACTCCTGGAAGAGAGTGCTCGATTGTATGGAATCGGTCTATCGCGAGGTTGCCTGAATTTAATCGAATATTTGGTTTTTCCGTGCATGGTAAGTTTTCCCGCCGAAAGGTTGAAAGGAAAGAAGAATCATCGCCATTCGTCAGGACCGGCGGATGAGGGAATTTGTTAGAAAGATTTAAATTTAAAGATGAAAGGGTAAAGGCTGCGTTACTGGCAACTTTTATGAGCCTGGCCTCGATTATTATCATATTAAAATTTACAGAAACAAATGTAAGCTGGAAGATGCTCTCTCTTGTACAGGGGCGATTTTTAATCCTTGGTCTCGTACTGCACATGTTCTCCTGGATCTTTTATGCCGTCAGGCTCAAGCTCCTGACTTCACTTGCCGGACATGAGATAAGTTTTCGCCTATCGCTTGTATCAACACTTGCCTCAAATTTTCTTGCCGCCATAACTCCATCTTCTGCCGGCGGCGAGCCTTTGAGAATCAAGATCCTGGCAGACGATGGCATGAGCTACGGCAGTGCAACGGCGGTGGCTGTAGGCGAGCGATTGCTGGACAGTATTTTCTTTGTAACGTCCCTGGCTTTATTTCTCATTTTCTCCAATTTTTTAACGGGTTTCGGCATGAAGATAGGGGCCTTTTTCTTCGTACTTCTCGTCCTGCTCTTGACCTTTCTCTGGCAACTTGTCAGCCGGCCGGAGAGGATTGCCGGATTTATGTTGTGGCTGAAGAAGAAGACCGGCAACAGACCCATTATCTTTTCTCTGGAGCGAGAGATCTGGCTCTTTCGCGAGGCCGGCATTCAGCTTGCCAAAGAGACATTGCGCCGCACCCCGGTGATGGCAGGTCTTACCGCTCTCATCTGGATGTGTGACTTTTTGGTTCCCTCATCCCTGCTTATCGGCATGGGAGCAGATCCCAAATTCCTTCTTTCCATTACATCCCAGATTATCCTGGCCATAATTGCCATCCTGCCCCTAACCCCGGGGGGCAGCGGCGTAGCCGAGCTGTCCATGAGCTATCTCTACTCCATGTTTGTGCCGCCTGCGCTACTGGGGCCTCTGGTAATACTCTGGCGAATCGTCACCTACTTCTCCAACATTGTGGTGGGGGCGGCCTTTGCCGGAGCTTCGATTAACTGCATGAAGAAAAAATAGATTCTATCCGGTGGCCATGAGCAGCATCAGCAGCACCGACAGCCTTACAGCCACGCTGATGCCTGTGGATATTAATACCAGGGAAAGGCCCAGCCTCATGCCGAAGACCGATGTGTAATTAGGCAGAAGCGACCGGAGAGAGTAGAAGGGGAGCATGAACAGGCTGCCCAGCATGAGGACGATGAGGGCTTTAGTCTCCGATATGCCGCCGTTTTGGATCAGAGGCCCCAGCAGGGCGATGCCGGCCTTGGGACTGGCCACATAAATGGTGAGCGGGATTATCGTCTCCGGGGGAACGCTGAAAAATTGGGCCAGGGGCATGACATCAAGCGATTGCAGAATGCCTTCCCTGCTTAAATACAAAACCAGAAACGTCATGAGGAAGTAGAGCCCTGCGATCCTGAGAAAAATGCGGCTTTGTCCTCTCAGTGATTTTACGGCAGCCTGCCTTAAGCTTTTGTGTGTCTGGGGCGGATGCGGCTGCAGTGGCGAGGCTGAAGAAGCAGAAGAGACTGAAGACACGGATAAATCTGCGGGAAGATAGGCTCGGCCCAGGACCAGGACCAGTGCCAGTTTCATCATTCCGGTAGCGATAGAGATAACGGCATAAGCTCCGCCCACGAAGATGCCCAGAACCGGAATCACAAAAGCCAGTTGGTAGGTGAAAAGCTCTCTGAAGTAGACGGGAACGCTGTTCAAGATGGCACTTAAGAATGCCTGGCGCTCGCTCAACTGCCCTTCCTCTTTCAGTCTGGCGATCACGGTATTGGCCGCCAGAGCCGAACCCAGGCTGATGACGAAGGTTGAGGCCGAGACGGCCGGCAGGTGCGATATGCAAACCAGGGGCCTGGCCAGATGAGAGATGCGCTGGAAGGCATTCATCTCCACCATGACGCCGGTGAGAAAGAGCATGATAGAGACGGTTATCATGGTAGAGACGGTATCGTCGAGCGTCTGCATAAGTAGATCGAGCATTATCAAATCCTAAACCGGTAATCTGGAATTCTCGTAACGATTCTTTATAATTTTCGGTTCTTTTCAGATCGGAGAGCTCAACAGGCAATCTTCCCAAAGAGCAATTAAGAGTGAGATTTATTACCCAGCAAGGCTTGCAGAAGAAAAAGGACATTGAGATAGGATTACTTCACCATGAGATCGTTTTCGCCTCGCGTGGCCGCACGAGCGCTCTGGCAGATGAGGGTGCGAAGGAGGCCCTTTGTGCTCTCCCACGGCATAAATGCCCGTTGCAACCTGAGCTGCCGTTTTTGCGAGTACTGGAGACATCCCGGCCGGGAGATGAGCACGCCACAGATTCTGCACATGCTGGATGAGGCTCAAGATTTCGGCATAGGCGTTTATAATGCCTGGACGGTGGAGCCGCTGCTGCGAGAGGATCTGCCCGAAATTCTCAGCCATGCCAAGGAGCTGGGGCTTACAACCTCGCTCATCACCAACGGCCTGCTCCTGCTCAAAAGGGCAGGCGAGCTTACCAACCTGGATCTTCTCTCCGTCTCCGTGGACGGCATCAAGAGTTACAAAGAGCTGCGGGGCATCGATCTGCAGGATGTCCTGGAAGGCATTCGTGCGGCGCAGCAGGCGGGCCACGAGATTTTGATGAACTGCGTGGTCTCCGGCAAAAATTTGGGTGAGCTGGAGGATCTGGTGCACCTGGCCGAGTCGCTGGGGTGCTGGATATCTTTTGAGCCCATGCATGAGTCTTTCGGCATCGAGGAGAAGGTGTGGGGCTCTTTGAGGATACGCAATATTCCTGCATATGAGATGGCATTAGATCGGCTGATAGAGATGAAGAGAAGCGGTGCGCCTATCATCAACTCAGTTACCTACCTGAAGATGATAAGGGACCTGGAGATCGGATTCAATTGTCATGCAAGCGACATCATTTTGCATGTGGCAGCGGACGGCAGCGTGGATTGCTGCCGCGTGCACCAGGAGCCGCTGGGCAATGTCTCCGAGGGACTGGCAAAGGTTTGGCAGTCATCGCAAGAGAAGCGCAGGGAGATCGTCCAGGGGTGCGAAGGGTGCCTGTTCTTCGGGTATGTGGAGAACAGCCTGCTCTACGATTTTGTGCCGGAAGTGCTGGCGCATTACGAATGGATTTAGAATCCGCTGCTAACTCTCATGATCTTTGTATCTTTCCAGTTATCGCCTGCCCATCCGCCGGTCTGGTTTAGTATCTCCAATTCGTTATCCGAGGTGATATTCAGCACCAATGAACCTGTCGCACTCAAATTGCTTTTGGGGACATCAATCCAGCTCAGACTTACAGTATTGCCCTGTACGGTGCCATTGGCGACACTGGTCCAGCCCGGATTCACACCGGTCGACTCGCAAAGCCACCAAATGGAATTATCGATCTGCCGGATATAAATATCCACATCCGGGAGAACTTTCCAGTCACCCGTCAAGTCCACTGCCATGGCTGTCGAGCTTAGAACAGCGGCCATTACTAAGAGCCAATAGAGTTTGCTCATTTTTTGATCACCTTAATAGCATTAATCATCATCGTTTATTATGCTTTTCATTTAAATATTTCTGTTACAGTTAAGAATTGGGTCTTTGTGCTTTCTCAAGGCAACTATTTTATCGGCTTTTGTCCCCTTGCTTGCGCTTTTTGCCTTCGGGCCTCTTGTTTCTCTTTCTTTTTGGTCACCGTCGCCGTGCTTGATGCATCCTTTTTAAATAGGTTGATCATGATCGCTCCCTCGCATAATTCACGATTAATATTGTACCATTGGATCTGATTGTATTAATTTGTTCGCATGGTCAAAAAGCGCTTAAAGGCTGTCTGGGCTTTATTTTGATGATAGCCAGAAGAACATTTTGCATGGAAGGATTTTTGGATTTGAGATAGATTGCAGCTTACGAGCGTTTTTCTCTACATTCCAATTCACGCTCAAACCTGCAAGCGCTAACGAAGTATAGTTTTCAGCGCACTAGAGCATTAAGACGAATGAGAAATCTTTAAATAATAACTAAAGCTTTTAAAGAAATCAGATGGGAACTATGTTATCATTTAGCTTCAGAATGCAGCCAGGTGATCATATTCAGAGACTCTTAAGAATTAAGCGCCATGAAACGAATATTCCTCGCTTTTGCATTCCGCGATGAAGATCGCGAGCTTGCGGCGGATATTGAGCAATTGCTCAAAAGCCACAATATTCAGGCAGCAATAGGTGAACGCCTCGGAGGTCTGCAAATCACACCCGCAGTGCAAGCCCGCATTGATCAAAGCGACGGACTGATAGGATTGCTGACGCGGCGTACTGCAATTGGCACGGACAGATGGGCGACTCATGAATGGGTTAAAGATGAAATTTCCTATGCCCGAGCCAAAGGCAAACGAGTCATTGCTTTAATTGAAGAGTGCGTTGATGTAGAGGGGATGTATTCAACTAATGAATATATACAATTTAATAGAAAAAATATATTGAAAGCATTTCTTGATTTATCTGAAACCGTTGGAAATTGGAAACTAGATGCAGGACGAGTACTCAAAATACGGATTTTACCCGACACTCTTGCAAATAAGCTCTCCAGAGGGGATTATAGATGTCGTTATAGGTTTTTAATCCAAGGAAGATTTTCAGAATGGAAAGATATAACGCTTGTTCCGGAAATAGGTGGCACATTTGTATATTTAGATGGAGTTCAGGAGGATTATTTAATCCAGTTGTCGATAATGAATGGCCATTCAGGAGAATGGCTTTCACCAGCTTCCTCACAGTGGATGCACGTCGAATTAAAAAAGGAGGATCAAACAGATGAAAATTGAAGTAAAGCAATCCTCGAAATACAAAGGTAATGACAGGTGGACTTGGTCCATATGGCTTGAGGGAGCCACCGACGATTATCTGGATAAAATTGAGTATGTTGAGTATACACTGCACCCAACGTTTTCTAAGCCAGTACGTAGAGTAATCGAAAGAAGGACTGGATTTCAACTTAATTCCAGTGGTTGGGGCGAATTTGAAATTTATATAAGAGTTCAATATAAAAACGGCAGTTTTGAAAATATCAGGCATTGGCTTAAACTTGATTATCCACCAATACCCAAGCTAGATAAAGAATCAAAAATGATAACAGAGTATACTGCATATATTTCAAGCAGCATAGCAGATAGATCTATTGCCCAATCCCTCAGAGATATGTTGGGAAAGCATGGGATTAGGGTTGCGATGCTAGAGGATAGCTATTCTACATTACCGTTGGGCAAATCATTGGATTCCCTGCTTGAGCGAACATTATTCGCATTAGTAATAATTTCTGATAGGTCCAGTCCATGGATAACGGAAGAAATTGCCATTATAAATTCTCATCAAATTCCGATAATACTAATAAGCACCAGCAAAAGCAAGAATGTGATGGAGAAGTTCCAATTATCTAAAAGCTCATACAATATTTATATTGTTGATGAAAAAGATTGCAAAAAGTATTCAAATGATACATATGAATGTGAGTGGGAACAAGTCCTAGCTTGGGTCGCTTCGCTTAAGCAAATGGCTAATGCTAATCCATTTTCCCCAAATTCTGACCATACAATCGACCGATTCCGCAGCCATGTTTCAAAAAGCCCGCCCGACGTTGATGGCATCCCTGCTTCTCCGCGCGCTTCACAGCGAGCGACATCCCTGCATAACAGGCGACAGGAATAGCTCCAACAGTATTTCAATCCCAAACCTCAGAAACGCGAGATATCTGCCCCAATCCCACGGCCGTCCGCACTCGCGTGCCAGACGCCCGCAATTCGGCCCGTTGCTCTCTTTTGGCTCGACTCTCACCACAATTAGGCTTTCCCATTAATTCTTGATGCTCTCGGACTTCGACTGATGGAAATAAGGCATCTAGGTCGACATGCAGGAAAGATCGCATTCGACCACAGCGTCCAAGTCTCAATCACTTCCCGAAGTAAGCAGCGACCTTCTTGAGTTGTTCTCTTATCTGGATGCCTTGAGGGCACTTCTCCTCGCAATCTCCACATTCCTGACACTGGGATGCAAATCCGGGGCTTCCGAACATGCCTCCCAGGAAGCCATAGTTGTATCTGGCAACATCTGGCGCATCGAACATGCAACCCTGATTGTACATTTCAAAACACTCTGGAATGCTGACATTGGATGGACACGGCATGCAGTATCTGCAACCTGTGCAGGGAACCTTGATACGCTTCTTATACTCGGTTTCCGCTTTCTTAAATAGATCAAGTTCCTCTTGCGAGAGCGATCTTGGAAGACCATTCTCGGCATAGGCGATATTCTGCTGAACCTGTTCAAATTTTGTCATGCCGGATAAAACGACGGTAACTTCGGGATGGTTCCAAACCCAATATAATGCCCATTCTGCAAGGCTTCTTTGAACGGAAGCCTTTTTCCAAATGCGGTTGATGGAAGGAATATCCTTGGTAAGCATACCGCCTCTCAGAGGTTCCATGACCACAATGCCAAGCCCACGGTCTGCTGCATACCTGAGTCCTTCTGTACCTGCTTGATTCAATTCATCCATGAAGTTGTATTGGATTTGGCAAAATGTCCAGTTGCAGGCATCTACAATCTCCTTGAACAAAGCCAGTTCATCATGAAAGGAGAAGCCTGCGTACTTGATCCTTCCGTCAGCTATTGCTTCATCCAGAAAGTCGGTGACCCCCAATGACCGCAGGTTCTCCCAGAAAGGTCTCTGGAGTCCATGAACCAAGTAAAAATCAATATGGTCGGTCTGCAGCCGTTTTAGCTGCTCGTTCAGATAAAGATCCATATCTGCACGCGATTTGATGAGCCAGCTGGGAAGTTTTGTAGCAAGGTACACCTTCTCGCGATATCCGCCCTGCAAAGCGCGACCAACAAAAGGTTCGCTTTCTCCATTATGATAAGGATAGGCGGTGTCAACGTAATTCACGCCATGATCGATAGCATACCTGAGCATCTCTGTAGCCTGTTCTTCCTCAATGTTGCCGTCTTTTGTAACGGGCAGGCGCATGCATCCAAAGCCAAGGATAGATAGATCGGATGCCACTTTATTCATCCTTCTATAGAGCATGATCTCATCCTAGTGTTTCCTTAATCCTTATACATTTCCGATCATCTTCATGCTAATCGATCCGATGATTTCATTGAACAGATCCTAAAATGCTCGCCAAAGCTTTTTAGAAAATTATTTATCGATTTGCTTCAGAAAATGGGATATCGTGGCTCAAGGTCTGGGGGCACGTTGCGGCCATAATGACCGGGTTTAAATCCTTGTTTTCGTGGAACTTGCCCTCGGACTATCAGAGTTCGTTAAGCTGCAGTCAGAGGATATGGGGTTTCAATCCTTGTTTTCGTGGAACTTGCCCTCGGAGGTAGCGTGCCAGTTTTGTTGTAAATTTCATAGTAATATCCAGTAGCAAGAACCAACTTGCATTTCACCAGATAACAGCAAGTTATTTCTTCAAGGGATATTATAATTGGCCCTATATCCCCAAGT
>JBAQXX010000037.1:0-11121 GCA_049299735.1 Methanothrix sp.
ATGATGGATCTTGACGAGATGATAAAGACACTAAGTAGGGCAGGATACTTGGTAGAAAAAGGTTTAAAGGAGGGATGTGGATGACCATCCCATCCTGATTTCCTGATGTTTTTCATGTGAAAAAAAACAAATTAAAAGAGAGGGGTCCCAAAGGACTGCTCTTCCACTTCCATCAGCTCTGTCCAGGTAGACTTGCACTGGCAGTCCAGGCTTTGGAACGGGCTCACGTCCTGGGAGAGAGCGTGCGTCCGAATTGCCTCGGCGACGACATCATCACACACCCCGCAGTTATGCGGGCCGCGCCTGGTGCCGGCTCCAACTGGATCGCAGACGATGGGACCAGGCACACTTTTTAGCACCTCCAGAGCCGACCAGAGCCAGGGGGGCCGATACTCTCCTCGCTCCCACATGCGCTCCACCACAGTATTGCGCTGCACATTGCAGAGGTTGAGAGATAGGATATCTGCATGCTCGCGGGCCGCCCGGACAGAGGCTATGGCGTCTCTCATGGCCTGTCCCTCGGTGAGAAGGGGCGGCTTTAGCAGCAGGTAGGCCTTGACTCGCCCGCCCTGCCTGTGCACGGCCTCGGAAGCGTCAGCAAATTCCTGGAAAGAGAAGCCCTTGCGGATGGCGTTCTCCCGAATGAGGTCGCTTGCCGTCTCAAGACCAATGGCAAACTCGGTAGGCAAATGAGAGAGACATATCTCGACCGTCTGGGGCGTCACATACTCAGGACGGGTCTCGATGACCAGCTTCTTGATTCCCAGTGCCACTAGCCGCGTTAAGATCTCATCGCGAGCCTCCACCGGCATCTCGGCGCCGTCCAGGAAGCTGCCGCTGGTGTAGATCTTGACCACGGAGACGTCCGCAGAGGACCTCTCCATGGCGCACTCGAACTGGGCGATCAGGTCCGCTGCGGACGCGGGGGCTCCCTCGCCGGCATAGCCGCACATGGTGCAGCGGTTCCAGCGACAGCCCACTGTGCGCAGGATCATGGTCAGCGACTGCGCCGGCCGACCATCCTGGAGGTCCTGGGAACGCCAGACGGTAACCGGCCTTCTCAGATCCAGCTCTCTTTCCACTCTTGCTCTGGCCATTGTCTTATTCCAGATACTGCAGGGCGCTGATGCCCGCCGATGCGCCGCTGCCTACGGCGGTGGCCACCTGCAGCCTTCCGCCTGTCAGGTCTCCGACGGCGAAGATTCCCGGCATGTTCGTCTCCTGATTGAGCCGGTTGACCTTTACGTAGCCGCCGCTCGTCATCTCCAGGCCCAGGGCCACTGCCAACTCGGTATTGGGCTTCATGCCCATCTCCACGAAGACGCCGTCCGCCTTCAGGGAACGCGGAGTGTTGCCTACCTTGTACTCCACGCTGGATACGAACTGGTCTCCCAAAATCTCAGTGATCTCCGCTCCGAAGGTAGCGGAATAGTTGGACAGCTTCTTGATACGGTCCAGGTAAACCGGCTCGGCCACCAGCTTCTCTCGCGAAGAGAGCAGATGAACCTTGTCTGCGATGTTGGCTAAATAGAGAATGGCCCGGGCCGCGCCGTTGCCGTAGCCCACCACGGCCACCGCCTTGCCCCTGAAGAGCGCCCCATCGCAGTGCACGCAGTAGGACACGCCCCGTGCCGTCAGCTCCTTCTCGCCAGGCACGCCGATGGCGCGGTGGCTGGCGCCCATGGCCAGGATGACGGCTTTGGCCTCGTACTGCCAGTTCTCCGTCTTGAGGCGGAAGGAGTCGCGCAGAGGCACGATCTTCTCCACCTGATCTATCTGGTTCTCCGCCCCGAACTTCTGGGCCTGGGCCAGCATCCTCTCCGAGAGCTCTATGCCCTGGATGCCATCAGGAAATCCTGGGTAGTTTTCATAGAGGCCGCCCATGGACTGCTGCGAGCTGTAGATATTGCCCAAAACCAGCGTCTTCTTTCCGCCTCTCGCGCAGTACATGGCAGCGGTCAGCCCAGCCGGGCCAGCTCCTATTATGACGACATCATGCAAGCGAATATCACCATAGACAAGCCCCCCTTCAAGGTAGATAAAGGGTATGTAGCCATAGGGGAGAGCCCGAAGCGGGGCATTTTATCCGCAATGTTTTTAGACTAGAAGGTGATTGTAGGGGATGCTTCGTGAAACACGATAGCGCCGATAGTGTAGCGGTTATCACTAGGCGTTGCCAACGCCTAAACTCGGGTTCGATTCCCGATCGGCGCATTTAATTATTTAGAATTATGTCTTTTATCTATGTTAAGATAATTTACATCCGTTTTCCCCGGAATGTCTCTATAGGTATCGTTTATCTTCTATGTATTTGTACCCGAATCATGAAGGTTTAAATTTAATACCCCACAGCACGCTGCGATAGGGATTGTGATATGCATATTAAATTAATATAGATGTAGTGAGGGTTCACGGTAAAAAGTATTTATCGATGGATGAATAATGGGGACAAAAGATAAGGCATCTGTGAAATTCCGCAAATTCGGGACACAGCCATTGAATAGACAGGGATCAAATTAATGAATGCAATCGATGTGAGAATATTAGAATGAAAGTCAGAGACCCAGTGCACGGATTTGTATGTTATAACGAAAATGAAGAGCGGATTATAAATACACATATATTTCAGAGATTAAGAGACATAAAGCAACTTGCATTAGCCTATTATGTTTATCCTGGTGCCCATCATTCAAGGTTTGAGCACTCATTGGGTGTAATGCATTTATGCAAAAAAGTTGCCAATTACCTTGAACTATCTCCAGAACTTAAGAAGACTTTGCGTTATGCAGGTCTATTACACGATATCGGACATGGACCGTTTTCGCATGTTTCTGAGCAAGTAATTGACAAGAAACTCGATAAATCCGTTTTGAATAAATATAGAGCAGATAATACCCAAGAGCTACTAAGTATATTATTAATAAAATACAATGATGAGATCAATGAAATACTTTCCGAAGTTGAGAAAGTTGAAATTACATCCCTATTGCAGAAACAAAAATATGGATCTATACAAAAAGATATTATTTCTGGACCAATCGATGTAGATAAAATAGATTACCTTTTAAGAGACAGCTATTTTGCAGGAGTAGAATATGGATCATTTGATGTAGACAAAGTCCTAGATAGCCTGACTCCAATAGCCATAAGCAGCAAAATTAACAAATTAGGCATAAAAGAAGAAGGAGTATATGCGGTAGAACAATTGATTCTAGCAAAATACCATATGAATGTGCAGGTATATCGGCACAAAATAAGACGAATAACCGATGCAATGATCATAAAGAGCATAGAATTGGCTTTTAACGAGAATGTCAAAGAAATTGTCAAATTATATAGATTTGAAGATAATAAATCCTATATAGATAATTATAGTACTTATAACGATATGTTATTAGTAAATACAATTTTGAATTCAAGCACTGATTTAGCTAAGAATTATTTATCGCGTCTGATTCAAAGAAAATTATTTAAACAAATTTTCAGCATAGAAATAAATAATGAAAATTTTGAGGATATTTATTTGAGGCAAATTGCGACTGATATCTCAGGAGACCAAATAAAAAATATAACTGAAGAAGTCTCTGACATCTTGAGCGTCCCCAATGAGATGATTATATTTGATAAACAGACATTCAAAAATCCAACATTCAAGAATGTAGCTGCAAAGATCAATCTTGATGAGATCATCGTGAAAACGCCTTCTGGTACCAAGAAAGGTTTTAAAGAGGTATCAAGCATTTTTGGCAATTACTCAGATCCTGAAAGAAATGTAATTTATATTTATGCTCCACTCGATTCATTACTTTCGCGGAGCACGCGAAAAGAGTTTATACAAAGCAAAAGGGAAACCATATATACTACAATAAAGGAGGTGCTAGCCCAATGACCACAGACGATATTATAATTTTATTATTATATTATAGTAAGGATGAAATGATCGCTGGTAGAACATTGCTTCAAAAAACATTATACTTCTTAAACAAGAAGTTAAATTTAGGAATTGATTTTAGTCCTTATTATTATGGACCATACAGTAGAGAAATCACCGAAGAATTAGAGAATTTAAAGGCCAGTGATATAATTTGCGAGGAAATTAAGGAATTTAAACCTATTGATTATCATGTGACGTTTGAACCAAGAAAATATATTTATAGTCTTGGTGAAACTGGCGCTAAATTGGCAGAAAAATTAGAGGAAAGAGACCCAATTCTAGCAAAGGGAATAAAACAAACCTTGGAATTTATGCGAGATAAAGACGCAACAAATAATTATAAAGTGCTTTCAATAGCAGCTAAAATGGACAATATTCTTGAATCAGAAAATAAACCCATGTATGTAGACGAAATTCTAGAAGAAGCTAAAATTCTCGGATGGATAATTAGCAAAGAGGAAGCTCAATGCGCCTTGACGTTGCTCAAAAAACTCGAAATGGTAGATAATGCTTAATATTTCATTTAGGGAATATCTATTATAAATATCAAATGCGGAATACACGCGAGATAAGCTTCTTTCAGCCCCATGATGTCTATGTGGTCGTAATTATTCAATTGCTTCGTTCCTGAGACCCTCGCGGAGTTCTTGAATTAGCTCGCGCCTCGATGCCATCCCGCCTTAGGTGAGAGGGGAAATAATGCCTCATGAAGTTCGCGATATGAAAGCTAACACACTCAGCAAAATTTTCAAGGCCAGTTAAACGTGTTTCCGATATACAGGTTGCTATTCGTGGTCATCATCCCGACATAGCTCTTAAAAAAGAGACTCGATCCATACCTAAATTATCCGTGATAATAAAAAATCATGGGAACGTGGGCGTTCCCATTCCCGGCATGCTTGCCGAGCTTGGCATGCTCATGCCGCTGCCGCTCATATCGCCACCGGATGACGGGATCGATCCCGTCTGCGCGGAGCTGGTTAAATTCTTTGTGTCTGGGACACTCGGCATACCCTTTGTTAGATCCATGGGAATATCCGCAGACACATTCCTCGATACGGTTTGCAGCGACATCTCCTGCATTCCTCCGTTCTTGCGAGAGACGGCAAGAGAGGGCGAGCCCGCCTCGCTGAATGAACCGCCCAGGTCCATGGAAACAGCATCATCCGGCCGCAACATTAGATCGAGGCTCTTAAATGTGGACGTGGCCCCGCTAGCCGGGTCCAGGGAGGTCATGAGAAGCTGCAGAGTTCCCGGCTTGAGATTGCCGAGCGTGCTCACGCTGAAGGCTCCAAGTGCCGGGTTCATGGAGATATTGATCCTGCCGGATGGGTCGATCTTCAGGCCGTTAAGGGTGATTCTCTGATAATCGGTATCTATTGAAATTGTGGGAGACAACTGGCTGCTGGCTCCAATGCTGACATTATATGCCTCACCCTCAGAGAAAAGATCCATGCTTTGATTCTGGCCCTGCCCCAGGTCAGGAACGGAAGAGGCCAGGGCAAAGCCGGGAGCGATAATGGCCGTATCTGCCTGATTCTTCTGGCTGCCGTTGGATGTGCTGCTGATTTCTATGGCCAGGCTAGAGGCATTTATCGATGCCAGAGGAAGCAGAATGACGGGCGGATGATCACTGCCGATGCCGGCAAGTCCAAACTTCAGATTGCGAATCTCGGCACCGGGGATCTCATTTACGAACTGGCCCGATTCCAGGAGACCTATTCTGTGGCCGCTTTCATCCGTGATCAGGGCGCGGGCCTTGCCGCTCTGCCAGATCTGGATGTTTTTTGTACTTTCATTGGCAGCAGCACTTTCCTTCTCGCAAAAATCACACTGCTGCCGCCCGAGACGCGAAGAGAGAGAGACAATCTCCAGATTCCTGGTGCTGACGTTGCCGGAATAGAGGCTGTTTGGCTCATCCGGACTGGCCGATGCCAGGTAGCGCCAGGTATTGTTGATCGTATCCACCTCGATGAATCTGCTATCCTTGGGCCAGTTATTATCATACACCATAATGCGGGCCGTGCCGTTGCCGAGATCCTCAACAGCATAAGGCGTAATCGCGTGGCCTCCGCTTCCATCGGGCAGATAGATGCCCATGACCCACCACTCTCCGCTCCCAGACCCATTGCCAAAGGCCTCGGCCAAAGTGTCCAGCACTGCTTGAGGAGATTCCAGCACCTTCTTCGATCCCCCGGGACTTGTGACCTGAGTGGTCCACCAGTAGCCAATCTCGCGCTGCAGCAAGACATCCTGCAACGAGAGATCAATGACGCTGCTACCTCCAAAAAGGCCGGGGCTTGTCTCGTTGTAGTACATAAGGCTGGATAGGACCGCGATACCTTCGCAGTGTCCGGATTTCATGGCGGAAACGGCCTGATTCATCCATCGCTCGGCAGGATAGGTGAGTGTGCACTTTCCTCCTGCTGTGCTCGCGCAAACTTTGTCTCCGAACATGCGCTGCATCTCCGCAGAAGTAAGGTCGACGGTCACTGGATCATCGCCATAGTTTTGAAAGCTGAATCCATCGATATCAGGTCGAAAACCGCTATCGTTTATTTCCGCTCCCTCCAAAAAGACGCTGCTGTTATTCTCAGCCCCCATTACGCAAAACACAGTCACATACAGAGATAATAATGCCATTACTGCAAGATATTGCCGCTTCATAGTTCCCCACCTCGTTGGATTAGAAATTGTTTAGCAGTTTTTCCTCGAGACATATACACCTTTTGCCGCGTTTTTGCTGCAATATAGAATATCTGGTACGAGCTGGGATCGCGAAATCCGAAAATGCTCCCGGCTAACGCAAAATTTATATTTTGGGCAGGATGATGGGAGGCAAAAAAAGGAGTGTAGAAATGAAGAGCTTAATAGCAATAGTATCAATGCTTCTATTCGTATTCGCAGCTCAAGTTCTTGGTCTTGCCTACGGGACAGAAGAAGCAGCAGCAAATGATTCGATTAACGCCACCCAGTTAAACGAAACCATCAGCAATGAAACTCTTACCAACGAAACACTGATCAATGGGACACTTGAAAACGCATCTTTAGCCCAGAATGAATCTGAGTCTGATCCGTTTGCAAACGCAAAGAACCGCAAGCCGAGCAGCAGATAGATCTCAACATTTTTGAGAAAACATAAAATATTACTTTTTTTATCCTATAATCACCCTGCCTAACGTCACCAGAAACAGAGCCATAAGCAGCCATCCTACAATCCCTTCCGCAATTCCCAGATACTTATACCGCCCTCGCAGAGGAAGCCCTTTTGAATTAGCAGTGAACGCAATTGTGCTGTAGAAGAGGGCTGCGACCATGAGCCGATGACCATGAATATCGTGAAATCCTTCCACGCCCCTGCCTGCCCAATAGATAAGGGAAAAAATGAGAATTATCACCATTCCGCAGAAAAGCGCATATTGAGGACGTACTCCATAACCGCAGGTAAGCCAAGCCACTGTATCCAGGAGCCTGGAAAAGCCGATCGGCTTGCTGGCCTGATTTAGATATCGATACTCATAGTAGCATTCATTGGCATCGTTGCCCTGGCCGAGGTCCTTATAATTCTTGATCAACGAGAGGTAGGCTGCAGTGTCAAAACTTAGGAGATCCCGTATCTGACTCCAGCTCACTATCAATCTGTTGATGTCAGCTCTGGCCAGATACAAGCGTGAGCCCTCGCTAAAGGTTGAGCCGTCTAGCACCATCCTCGCAATCTTTGTGCTATTCATTTTTAGATCGCCCTTAAAAGCAGCACACGACATATCTGTTGGTGCCAGGAATTGTGCATCGTCAAAATCGGCATCACTAAAAAATACTGTATCATTGAAGAACACAGGCCCATCGAAGTTTGTAATCGAGAAATCGGCCGTGTCGTTGAAGTATGCCTGAGAAAAGATAGAATCGGCAATAAAGCGAGATCGAGCAAAATTGACCGGTCCGGAGAATTGCGTTCGGAGAAATCCTACGCCATTTGAATACTTTGTTGCATGAAAGTCGGCATTTTTCTCCAAACGCGCATCGGAGAAGGCACCATAGGAATTAAACTGACTGCCGTAAAAATAGACGTCACCAATGCAGCACGCGGATTCGAAGTTGGCATAAGCACCATTAAATACCGAAAAAGCAAACTGAACATCTCTCATAAATGAAGCATTATAAAAAGTTGCAAATTTGTCAAACGTGACGCTTTCAAAATCGGCTACTCTATTGAAATAGGCAAAATCAAAATTTCCGCCATCAGAAAAGCGAGACATATTAAAGCTTGCTTCTCCCAGGAAACGAGTCGCATTGAAATTTGCCGTAGTCATGAATTCAGTTTCATTAAAAATAGCATTCCTTTGGAATGTAGTATTCTCGAAATCCACATCTCCATAAAACGCTATCCCTTTGCAGCTTACATTATCCCTGAATATTGAATTTGTTATTCTTATAGGATGTATCTGATCCCTATTTAAAAATAAATCATCCTTGATAATTACATGGTCATAAACGACAAGGCTATTATTTGCGTTTGCTATGACCTCTTGAGCTGAGATCTCCCTCATCGGAAAGGATTCCGAAAAGGACTGGACATTATCCAAAACGGCCCCGTTCGCCACTGCTGTTAGGATTAACACCAGCAACAGGCATATCCTCAAGATCATTCCTTCACTCAAACTCAAAGTCGTTCTCAAAGTATCTAAATGTTTCCTTATTTTATAATTTTATAGTTTCTTCAAGTCGCGCTAAACCAGCATCAACTCGATCCACACAAGTGCTTCTCTGGCTGTGCTATCTGTCACATGAAGATGAATAAGTGAAAAAAAGTAAAGATCCGATAGCTGTGCGTTATGACCTCCATCATAACCAATCTTTCTGAAGTCAGAGACCAAGTCGAGCTTGCTGGGGCACATTGACGCTGCCCAAGACCTTCAGCCGGTAATCCTGTTGCAGCGTAGCCTTGAGCTTGCCGGAGTAAACACTGAGCGTGATCTCTTTGGTCCGGCCGTATCTACCTTTGCTGATCACAATCGTATGCAATATGCCCAGCATATCCAGCTCTGCGATGAGATCCGTTATCCTACGATGCGTCAAGAAGTCGGTCTCGACCAGAGGACAGAGTTGTTTGTACATGTTGTAAACGGCACTAGTCGTGATGTTTCTCGTTCCCTGTTCCTCTAACAAAACAATACTGTAGAGTACCAGCTTGGATTGAGTGGGCAGGGTCTTTATTACCTCTTCTACCCTGTCCTGCTCAATTTTTTCTCTGGCAGAACGCACATGCTCCTCGGCTACAATAGCAGAACGGGCTCTTTCGGCTAATTCTCCGGATATGCGCAAGAGATCCAGAGCCTTACGAGCGTCTCCATGCTCCTGGGCCGCAAAAGCAGCACACAATGGTATGACACTTTCTTGAAGAACACCTGGACTAAAAGAGAGCTTGGCTCTCTGCTCCAGAATGTCTCTGATTTGTTCTGCATTGTAAGGCGGAAAGATTATTTCATCCTCGCCAAGGGAGCTTTTTATTCTAGGATCGAGAAACTCTGTGAATTTAAGGTCGTTGGATATGCCGATGATACTAACCTTGGAACGAAGAAGATCAGAGTTGATGCGTGATAGGTTGTAAAGAACATCATCTCCTTTTCTCACAAGCTTGTCCACTTCATCCAACATTATCACGACAACTTGTTTTTCTTCATCTACAGCATTTCTGAATTCTGCATAGACCTGATCCGTAGGCCAGCCGGTCATTGGGATCTCTTTATCAAAATGCCTTGCTAAATGGGCCAGAATTCTGTATTGTGTATCTACCACTTCGCAGTTGATGTAGATCACAGTACACTTCATATCCCCAAAACTAGCTTCTTCGAGCTCTTTTCCTACGTACTTGGCAACTGCAGTTTTGCCGGTGCCGGTTTTCCCGTAGATAAGAACATTGGAGGGGGTTTCTCCTCTTAATGCTGGAACTAAAATAGATGCCAGACCGTTGATCTGCTCGTTTCTATGAGGCAGTTCTCTTGGTGTATAAGTAGGGCGCAAGACATCTCTGGACTGGAATATGCCTTCATGCGCCAATAAATCAGCAAATAACCCTTTTGAAATAGATATCAAGATAATTCCCCTCGAACAAATTTTCTTGGTCTTGGGGGATATTAAGAGTTATGGTAAACACCCCTGTGTTTCTAGTGGAACTTCGCCCCTCACCCCATAATTTCCAGTGGAACGTGGCTAAAAAAGGTGTATTTCCTGATGATTGATAATGAAATAAAAAAGGCATGTTGTAGGGTTGATTTTGTTTGTATATAAGCTTTATTGTAGTAATATCCATGCTTATTATCATTATTATTAAAACTAACGCATCGCGTTTTTCCAGCCAGAAACGATTTTAGTCCTAATAGCTTCTTAATTAAGTTCCGATTGTTGCAAGCAATTATCTGTCTCACATCGCGAGATATACCTGATTTTTTCTTTTGGCGGCCTTCTGCTTATTGCGCATAATTTTGAAACTGCGTTACTATTACGATATGGCGATTTTAATAAATAAAAAATAAAGTTTAATAAAAATGCTGAAAAGTGTCCTATCAAGATAGCTTTCTTTATGTGTGTTCATACAAGTCGGTCGGAAAAAAATCGGCTATCTTAAATTAGTTCGCGAAACCATCTAGCATGAATCCGTAAGACAGTACCGATCCCTAAGGACCGATTTAGCATTCAGTCGACAAGTTAGCAGGCAGAGAAACGAAGGTTCCAGTGGAAACCATACGGTCTCTCTTGACCCATGCATTTTCTTGTCGTAATTGCTCTTTATCTCAGAAGATCCAGCGAAAAGTACCCGAAGAGCATAACCGTGTGTAATGAAATCTTTAAGTTCGCATATGCTCTCTCTTTGAGCTAAAAGACTACGTATAGCCAGTATATGGAAACTGAAGCTTCAAGCTACGGGTATGGTCTCAAGCTGGCTGGCAACATTCCAGATCAAGGTTCTGGTATGAAGAGGAATATTGGGGTCATTGCTTATCTCATCAAGTATGGAGATGGCAGATGCGGCCTTGATTGCCTCGCTTGTGTTCTCATTCATGAGGATAGATTTGACGTTCTCTGCGGAGCGCCTGATGTTCCTCGGTACGGCATCATCGCTCATAATACGTTCTAATACCTCAACGCATTGCTTAAGGACATTTTCAGCTGTCGTAGAATCACCACCC
>JBAQXX010000038.1:0-24444 GCA_049299735.1 Methanothrix sp.
AAATCCGCAAGCTGCGGCCATACCAACATGTCCGCAGATATAGATGGAAAATAGGCATCTAGCGGCATGATATGCTTGAATAATATAACAGATTATGGACACTAAGGAATGTTTGGACTTTATATACCCGTCAATGTGGCATGAGAAAGAAGAATAAAGTTGTAAAGCTAACAGATAGGAAGATCAGATATATAATTCGAGCCAAAAAGAGAGGCGAGAGCACCAAGAGAATCTGATCGCCAACCGGCCAAGGGATATCGAGGACTGCATCTCTCTGGCGTCAGCGAAGATGGATTTCGAAGCGATCTACTCCGAGATTCTGGCCCAATATACCAAGGCCGGGACGGTCTAGGAAAATATATGAATCACCTATCAGGACGAGACTAAACTCATGAGCGGATATTTCTTTTCGGCGTCGTACTCCAATCTGGCAACAACCTTCTCGCCCTCATAATCTATATGCACCTCGGCAGTTATCATGCGCCCCTCCAGCTCGCCGTATCCAAAGAAGTTATCCTTCAACATCAGCCGGTTTATGCTGACGCGAACCTCTTTCACGTAAGGCTGCAAAGAGATGCTCTTTTGCATGGCCTCTTCCAGGCTGGCTGCCGTCTTGAGGCTCACCGGCGCTCCTACGAACTGATGGTAGAGCGCACCCAGCTTGATGCCCGCTTCAAAAGCGGCTATTTCCCTTTTCGTAGGCGTGAGATCACCACCGGACTTGTCAGATAGAGGGTGATAAGCGCTATGACCACAAGTGTCGCATAAAAAATGTCATGCATATCTTGCTGCCAGAAGAGGACCAGTCCCACCACCAGAAAGATCCCGCCAAGGATTGTCATGACGCGAAGATCTCTGATCTTGGGATACGGGACGCTGCTCACCATGAGCAGCGCCAAAAACAACATGAGGACGATCGTGAGTGTCGGTCTGCCCAACAGAACGCTTGCAGAAAGAGCTATGCCGGCGGCGGGAATGGGGAGCCCCTCAAAAGATGAATCGCTTTTGCCGGAGACGACGTTGAATCTGGCCAGGCGCAGCGTCCCGCAGAGCAGGAAGAATATGCCCACCGGCCAAATATGAAGCGGAAGATGAAAGTCGGTGATGGCAAGAAAAACAGGCGCTGCGCCGAAGGAGATCAGGTCCGCTAAAGAGTCCAGGTTGGCTCCCAGGGGACTTCCGCCAACTTTTCTCGCCAAAAATCCATCCAGGCCATCGGCCATTGCGGCCAGGAGAATGAACACCACTGCATACTGAGGAACATCACCACCCCAGGCTCTGCCCGCGGCGAGAAGCGCCAGAAATCCGAAAACGACGTTTAAGAGCGTAAATAAGTCGGGCAGCCGAATAACCCTGAAGACATTCATGAATTCCTCACTGCAACAACCGTCTCTCCAGCCCGGACCTTATCGCCCATATTTACCAGCAGGCTGTAGCCGATGGGAATGCTGACTTCTACCCTCGAGCCGAAGCGGATCATGCCTATCCTTTCTCCTCGCGACACCTGATCTCCGGGACGAACGTAGCAGACGATCTCCCGGACAAGAGTTCCCGTTATCTGGCGCAGCTCCATGTCTCCGTCATCGGTCTCCAAGTGCATCCTGTTCTGCTGATTCTTGCATGCCCGCCCCATGAAAGCCGGCAGATGAGTGCCTTTTCGGTATTCGATGTTGCGTATAAAGCCATCCAGTGGAGCACGGTTAACATGCACATTGGAAGGACTCATAAAGATAGTGATTCTGTCTGGCGCGGCCTGGATAATTTTTCCATCGGCCGGCGAAAGCATGCCATCTCCCCCCGGAAGGCGATCCGGATCCCGGTGAAAGAAGATCATGAAAACAAAGCCTGCCAATGCCACGGCCGACAGTAGCCAAATTCCTGCCGCGGCCAGCCCGGCAGTAAGAAAAATGGGCACCGATACCCAGACGGTAGAATTTCTTGCCAGCTTCATGTTGCATCACCACGTCCCGGTTTGATCTCTTCGGCAAGCTCATCAATGATTGATAAAAGCTCCGGCAAGAGCATGAATACCAGGTAAGATATGGCCAGGAGTGCTATTGTCGATCCTATCTTGGCAATGACATTGTGGGCTATATCAAAGCTCCCTTCCCCAAACCAGCTCCACCCATAGGCCATGAGTACAAATCCATTTCTTACAATGTTCAAGAAATATATGGAGAATGTGGATGCCGCCAGCGCCGCCAGCCTGCGTCCGAATGGTGCTTGCACCGATAGGATCACTCCGGCAAAAAGGGCAATGCTCTCAATGGCCGTGCAGGCCAGGATGATCTGCACCGATCGACCGTTGAGGCTCATTATGTTCCAGCTCTCCATGATCACAGGAACGGATAGGAATTGCAGCGTCTTTGCGGTTACAAGGGTGGTAAATCCAATCAGCCCGACCTGAAGAACCTGTATTTCGGCAAAAGGAAAATAGATGATTCCACAGGCGGCAGCCGCATAGCTCGCCCAATAGCATGCTTTTGATGAAAAGCCCCTGCTCATCACAATCCAGGCCATGTAGAAGCTCAAGAAACCAGCCGCCAAAAAGAGAGCCACATTGAAGTAGTCCTCTATGGCCAGATAATGCTCAATTTGACCGAACCAGAAGAAGGCAAAGAGTGCCCATCCTGGAACGGCGACACGGCTGATCCTGGTAAGGGCTGATGCTAAGAGCAGAACCAGGCTAATCCAGAGCAGATAGGAAACCAGCCATCCCAGCATCATCAATCCTAGAAGTACCACAGGTTTATTTAGCATTATCTACTTACACCCCTATGCTGTAATTTTAGGGTAGGGATCAGGGATACACCGTCAGACAGGTTTGGTTGGATATGAATCGAAATATTTTTATTATTTTTGCTGTATGCTTAATTTTGACAGCGTTCTCCTCTGCACAGGCTGCAAAGCTTCCCCCTGCTGCCGACCAGAAGATCGATCGGCCGCTTTCAGAACTGCTGGCTACGCAAGAGGATGGAAAGATCCTCGCGGGAAAGATCCCTGTAATTGTGATGCTCAAAGCTAATGCTTCTTCTTCCGATTCAGACCGTCTGATCTCAGAAGGTCTCACTTCTAACGACCTCACTGTAAGGTACAGGTATAGTCTCATCACAGGTATTGCTGGAGAGGCCACGGCCATTGCCATAAAAAGGATTGCCGAAAGCGACCGGGTATCGGGAGTCTATTTCGACGGCAGAACACAAATATCTTCACTTGACGAGAACTCATCCCTGCAAGAATCCGTCTCGCAGGATGGATATAAGTCTCCTGCTCAAATTATAAAAGCAGATAAACTCTGGGAAAAGGGATTTGACGGCCAGGGAATAACCGTGGCTGTAATCGATTCAGGGATAGATAAGAATCACCCGGACCTGATCGGAAAGGTAGTTGCCGAGAAGAATTTCCTGGCAGATGAGATCACGGCAGATGATCTGCTGGGACACGGAACAATGGTGGCCGGAATCATTGCCGGTTCGGGTGCGGCCTCCAATGGAAGATATAAAGGAATTGCACCTGGGGCAAAGCTGATCAGTGTCAAAGTAATCGATGGCAACGGAGACGGCAAAGTATCGGATATCATCGCGGGAATTGAGTGGGCGGTTTACAATGGGGCCGACGTCCTCAGCCTCAGCCTGGGCGGCATAAATCTGGGCGAGACCAACCCGCCCATAACCATGGCTGCGGACAATGCCGCAAGTGCCGGAGTCGCTGTCTGCGTGGCGGCAGGCAACCGCAACAGCACCGAAACCGGAGGGCAGGTGTCAGGAACCGCCAGCAGCCAGGTTGGCCAGGACAGGACCGCTGTCGGCTTATCCCAGACCGACGGGGCCAGCAAAGATGTGTACTATCTCCTCGTTCCAATCGTCCTGGCGTTGCCGCCAGGCTTGATCGATTCCCCCGGAGATGGTGTAAAGGTCATCACTGTAGGAGCCACGGATAGCAGCGGCCACATCGCCAGCTTTTCCGGCTCAGGGCCCACCAGAGACGACCGGATCAAGCCAGACGTTGTGGCACCGGGCGTTGATATCATCTCGATTGTTCCCGTCGGTGTGAAAAGGCCGAAATCTGTTGATATTTATTATTCCAGTGAATCGGGCACCAGCCTATCTGCACCAGTGGCGGCAGGCATGTCTGCGCTGCTTTTGCAGGCGAACGGCAACCTCACCGCGGCAGGTGTCAAGGCGGCCATGACCAGAGGAGCTAAAAAACTGAATAGCACCCTCGGCGAAAGCTACGAAGAGTACTATCAGGGTGCAGGAATGCTGGATGCTCTTTCTTCCTATGAACTGCTGGAGAATAATAGTAATATCTGCGGAGTGATTCCGGATCGCTGGACGGCGGGGCGCTGGGCATACCTGCCGGCTGGAAAAGGAGTATATGTGGGACTGGATACGGGCGCTGACAGGCCGCAAAAGAAGATATATGCTCTGGCTCCTGGCGATGAAGACTGGAATTTGCGCTTTGTGTTCTTTTGCAATCAGGAGATAAAAAACCTAAAAACGTCCGTGCAGGGAGATGTATCCGATTGGGTAAGCCTGCAAACCCTGCCGGAAACGATTCCAGCCAATGATCAGAAGGTCTTTGCTGCATCTATAAAGGTGCCGCAGGACACTTCTCCCGGGCTATATAACGGCACCATAAAGATCGCAAAAGAAAACGAGAATATTCTCAGCATTCCCATCAGCGTGAATGTGGCCATGCCCTTGAATATCTCTCGCGGTGTGGGCAATAAGACAGGATCACTTAATGGAAACGAATGGCATTACTACTATCTTGAGATGATGCCAGGAACCACTGAGTTTGAAGCAACCTTAAAGTGGCAGCAGGACACCAGCCTCGATCTATTCCTGCTCTCTCCTACCAGCGAGTATTACACAGGAGAGAATATGAGCCGACAAAAGATAAAGAAGATACAGGGCCCGTCTTCTGGAAAATGGCTTATTGCCGTGCATAGCGAAAATGCAACGCATCCGGCCAACTACACACTGCAGGTAGAACGATCTCAGTTAGAGGCTTCTCCCATCCGCTGGAATTTGGAGGCTGCATCTGCCGGCACGAGCACAAAAACGCAGTTTGCGCTGAGGAACCTCGGCCTTTCTCTGCAAAACCTCAGCTACACAGGGATGATCGAAAACACCACTTATCGAGAGTTTGAGGGCCGTGTGGGATATAAAGAGACATGGAATAAGTCAGTAAATGTCACCGACAGAACGAAGAAGATCTCGGCAGAGTTGAGCACTGTCGGAGGCAGCAATGACAGCGAAGTTGCGCTTGTCTTCGAGAATCCTGAGGGCATTGCCAGTGAGGAGAACGCGGCTTTAGGAACGGATGATATCGGTCCATTGGAAATCGCCAATCCAAAGGTCGGCAACTGGACGCTGAAGGTTTACGGATACAATGTTCCGAAGGCGGGAGAGGCCTTTAAAGTAAGTGTCAAGGAATATGCCGAAGGAGAATGGACCTGGATCACGACCAAAGGCCCGGAGCGATTGGAGAGCGATACTGATGGGACGGTGCAGGCAAATCTTACCATACCTAAGGGCACATCGCTTTCCAGGCTGGACGGATACATCAAGATCTCTTCGGACAGCCACACCTTTGAGATTCCGGTGAGCGTGACCATAGCCGGCAGTAGGCTGGAAGGCTTGACGAGTGAAGAGGTTACGGATCGCGACAACGACGGTCTCTTTGACGTGCTTGCATTGGGCTTTGGCCTGAACATCACAGCACCCGGAGATTACAGGCTAAGTGGAATGCTGGCCGACTGCAGCGGCAGCAGAATTAAGGCGATAGACAGCAGCTTTGCCATGAACAAGAGCAAAAGCATATTGGTCAATGTGAACGGTACTGATATCTGGAGAAGGGGCAAATGCGGGCCGCTGACGATTCAGAATCTGATACTTTACGATAAGAGTGGAAGCTACATCGACCGATTCGACAAAGAGATCAAAATAAACAGAGAGCCTAAAGAGTTCCAGCCGCCTGCTGCCTATCTCACCGGCGAGTACCTAAACCGGACGACCCGCTCCGCCATAGCCATCGGAGTAAATGTGACTGTCATCAAGTCCGGCAGATTTGAGCTGCAAGGCATCATTGTGGATGATGCTGGGGATGAGATCGGAGAAGAGATCGTAGAGGGCGATCTGTCCGCAGGCAATGCTACAATGCTGCTGCAGTTTGATCCCACATGGTTCATGAGGCAGGGGGAGGTCTCAGCGGTGCATCTGGTGGATCTGGCCCTCAGCCGCGATGGAAAGGTTCTGGAGAGAATTGATGACGCCTGGAGTTCGCAGGATATGGACCCGCAGGCATTCGAGGCAGGGACGGTGGCAAAGAGCAGTGCTTCCGGAATTCCTGTGGTCAAGCTGGGCGGGGCTGATGGGGTGCGGCTGGAGAAGGGCACGGCGGTCATTTCCTGAAAGACGCCTTTTTGCATTTTTTTCTCCGAAGGAATTCAATAGCATTTTGCCGCCAGCAATAGCGAAAAGCCAATTTTTCCGACAGTCCCACGCGCGCCCGTTCGCACTGGAGCGGGACCGGGCTTGCCCCTGCGTCCGCAGGCGGGAGCCTTTACCTGCGAGCTCTTCCCTTCCGCAAAACTGTCCTTAGCCGAAAAGTCGTTGGTTATATTGGAATCCTACGTGCTGTCTCCAAGCCTGCCCGGCGTTGAGGGCGCCCGGGCTCTTCCGCGCGTTTTTTCGCGCGCGGAAACCCAAATGATTGCGAGTCCCGGTTC
The DNA here is from genome assembly GCA_049299735.1 of Methanothrix sp. Taxonomy (GTDB): domain Archaea; phylum Halobacteriota; class Methanosarcinia; order Methanotrichales; family Methanotrichaceae; genus Methanothrix. Next base: position 6,737 of record JBAQXX010000038.1, read on the forward strand.
CTATTTCTTTCCATGCGGGCACACAAATAGGCACATTCCGCATACTCCGTAGCCCGTTTTCTCTTCCAGATCCTTAAGGTACCGCTCGCACTTTCGGGCATCATATCTTGCCTCTCGCGGCTCATCTTCCCGGAAGGGCCGTCCAGTGAACGCGGCCTGCGGGCAAATTTCCACGCACTTTCGGCATTCTCCGCAGCGCTCTGCCATTGCAGATCCTGTTGCTTTCATCGGAGCGTCGGTTAGCACCGTGGCCCAGCGAACACGCGGTCCTGCTTCTGGTGTGATGAGCAGGCAGCTTTTGCCGATCCAGCCCAGGCCAGCCATATGCGCCGCCAGCTTATGAGAGAATACGGCGGCGACCCGCTCATCGACAACAGCGCGCTTTGAGGCCGGAATCGGGAATGCCCGGTAACCCTGGCGCTGAAGTGAATTGCTAAGGCGCAGGGCGATGGTGTCCAGCAGATCGTTTACTACGTCGTAAGCACAGTGCCTATATTCCATCGCCACTGTCTTTTCGCCCCTTTCGGCAAGCCGGTCTACGATAGGGTTGAGCAGGGCAATTCCTATGGAAATCGCCCTGGGGTATTGGGCCAAACTCTCTCCGCCCTGCCATGAGATAAAATCATGGGCAGGCGCTAGATCGGCCACACCGAAGAAATCTGCGCCCAAATCCTCAGCGATCGCACGAATCTTGGCATCCAATTGCATAGCTTGATAATTCTTCCATTGCTCAATAATAATCGCTGCGGTGAGACAGCCGTTTCGATGGGGCCAGGACTTTTCAGCCATGGATCGTGCGAGGGCGGTCATTTTTCGGCCTTTAGTGATATGGGACGTTCTCCGTCCCATTAAGTCCATCCGTCTGGCCCGGACGACCCTGCCAGGCAGGGGCATGCTCGCCAAGTCCTGTGCGACTGTTTGACGGCATTACTGCTATCTAAAAATTCTCTTGCAGCAGCCCACTCTGGCGGGATGCTGCGCGCGAAAAAACGCGCGAGAGAGTTCGGGCCCCCTCAACGCCGGGCAGGCTTGGCAAATAGCACGCAGGAAACCGTTTATGGGCCGGAGAGTACTCACAGAGAATATAATTAATGTCGGCGTTTCACCGCGCGCTGCGTCCCAGAATTAAATGCCGCAGGAGAAATGCAAACCCTGCTTGAGGAATTATTGCTGCTACCGAAAAGCTCTATTCTTGGCCGGAGGGATGATTCTATTGATCAGCCGCTGTCCATCCTGTGCAGGAAGATTTGACCCCTTGACTATGGCTATGTCATCAGAATGCCCACCACGGGAAGGGCTCCCTCCCGTTGCAGTTCGAGAGCGGGCCTTCGTACCGACGGAACTCATTCTCCTCTTCCGCCTCGCGGGCATGTCTGTGCTCAACATATGGGGCGGAACCGCAGGCAACTGGGGCAGAAGGACCCTCGATCTGGACGAGATGGAGATCATAAGAGATTTAAAGCACAGACGGAAATTGACAGACTGCAAAGGATCTCAAATGTCTCTCTTTCACATAACTCGTCAATCGGGCATCCCCCTGGTAGGGTGCATCTATTTCGGCGTCGTCGACCGGGGCAGCAGCCTGCTGCAGATCAGGCCGAGCTGCGGCTGCAATCTCAATTGCCCCTTCTGCTCGGTGGATGCCGGGCCCCTCTCCCGCTCGCGCGTGACCGACTATCAGGTGGAGCTGGACTACCTGATGGAAGCGGTGGAGGAGATCGCCCCCTTCAAGGGGCCGGGGGTGGAGTGTCACATAGACTCGCCGGGCGAGCCCATGCTCTACCCGGATATTGTGCCTCTGGTGCAGCGGCTCAAGGCTATAAAAGAGGTGAGCGTCGTCTCCATGCAGAGCAACGGCACCCTGCTCGATGACGAGCGAATCGCCGCCCTCGCAGAGGCAGGCCTGGACCGGATCAACCTCTCCATTCATTCTCTGCAGCCGGAGAAGGCCGCCTTCCTGGCTGGCATGCCCGGCTTTGACATCGAAAAGATAAAACAGGCGGCAAAGAGCATCGCCCAGAGCAAGATCGACCTCTTGATTGCACCAGTTTTGATTCCGGGCATAAACGACGAGGATATGCCTGAGCTGATTTCGTTCGCTCGCCAGATCGGCGCGGGAAAGAGGTGGCCTGCCCTGGGAATCCAGAAGTTTGAGCACTACCGGCTGGGACGCTCGCCAGGCAAGGTCAAGGCCCAGAACTGGTGGCAATTTTACAATCGCAGCATGGCCGGGTGGGAGAAGCAGTTCTCCATACCGCTTCGCCTCAAGGCGCAGGACTTTAAGATTGAGAGGCGGCCCGTGATCCCCACGGTATTTGAGAAGAAGGAGAAGACATGGGTCGAGATCAAGGCTCCCGGCTGGGTGCAGGGTGAACAATTGGGCGTCGCCAAAAACCGGGTGGTTTCGGTGATGGACTGCCCCATCGAGCAGGGCAGCGTGCGGGTGCAGATTGTGAGCAACAAGCACAACATCTACGTGGCGGTGCCGTGCTAGGATTGGATTATGGATATTAGGATTTCGAATAAAGAGTGTCTATAATTCTCAAAATGAGGACTCCTTCCTTGGTTCGAGAATAGATGATCCTATAATCACCCACGCGAAGCTTGCATAGTCCCTTGAACTGCCCGGAGAGAGGCTCGCCGCAATTGGGGTCAGAGGATAATGAATCTCTCAGATCATCAATTATCCTTTTAGCAACGCTCTTGTCTAAATGCTTGAGGTCGCGAAGGATTGATGACTTGTATTCAATCCTATATGCCAAGAATCTCCCTCATCTCCGCATCTGAGACAATGGCATCATCCTTGTCATTTAATCGCTCCAGAGAGATGAGATAGTCGGCATACTCTCGGAGAAATTCTTCGATTGCCTTTCGAATCACATAAGTCTTGGGACGCTCGATGGTTGCAGATAGATCCTCAAGACTCCTGGCAACATCATCCAATGCAGCTATTGGCTAGAGCGAGAGAATCTAGGTGGATATCAAGGGTGCTTTGCTATGTAGGTCCCTCAAATATCCCTGGACATTCGCGAGAGCCGGCCAATCAGCCATTTGGTTAGAAATCCCGTCAAAAAGCAGATGAACATGATGGAAAACATCCGGCTCTCTGTGCTGCCGTCCAGGGCTATAAAGCCGGAGCTGACGAACAGATAGGCCATGTAGCCGAAGACCATGGCCAGCAGCGGCAATGCCATGTACCAGAGTCTCTTGTAGCGCGAGGCCATGCCGTAGCGGCGCAGGTCGTCGGCAATCCCCGTCAGTATCTGGGCCGAGGAGCCCAGGCCCGCGAAGAACGAGGACCAGAGTGGCACGCCCAGAACGCTCACCTCGGAGAATCTGGTGATCAAAAAGCTGAAGAGTACGATGGCAAGAGAGGCGAAGATAACTGCATAAAGCCCGTAGAGCTTGAAGAAGTAAGAGAGTGTCCTCAGACTATGAAATCGAGAGCCTTTGATCTTGACCTTGGACTCGTTGATGGCAGAGGTAAGCTCGTACCTGGCCCGGTCGCAGTAGAGGAATGACTCGGAGAGGTTCTCTTTGTTGAACTCCTTTAGTGCCAAAACATAAAAGTCATAGCTGTCTTTTATGTCGATGGAGCTTCGGTGGGCTGCCTGAAGCATGCGGTCCAGCCTCTTGAGGTCTACTTCCACCTCAGAGCACGATTGCGGTATAGAACAGGGTTTAGAGTCAGCGTCCACAACTAAATTAGTTACTGGATTAATATAAATAGTTTTCGCGCATTACTGAATGCCCCGAACATAATAAAAATAATTTTTGTTAATTTGAATTCTTGAGAGATTGAGAATAATCAGGATATATCTCGATTGGACTAATCAAGGCACATAAAATAAGAATATAATTACGTATGAATCATTCCATCGTCACCTTCCTCGCGGCTCTTATCTGGTGAAGAAGCCTCTCCTTAAGCGAGAGCTTATGCCTTCTATTAGCGGAGGATACAAGAGAAAACTCAGGCAATGCTATCTGATGGATCTCCTCGATCATGCTCTCGGCGATGTTGCAGCATTCCTCCATCCCGCGATCCAGGGCAGAGCGATTTTCTTTAACAACTTCTTCCATATGTTTAGATAAAACTTCTTAATTAAAAAATTTTTCCCTCGTTAAAAATGCCTGCGGTCTTCAAAAAGTATTAAAATCAATAAATTCGGGCACCTCCCGTGCTCATTTGCCGAATGCAGAAGGAAACTGCAGATAGAAGCTGCAGGCGGCAGGCCGTCATGCTTTAAATACTCTGTGGAATAATAATATGCTATGCTTGATGATCAGATCTTCTGTCCTACCTGTGGTGCCGATACGCAGCATTCAATGATCAAATCCGGGCAGGAGAACCTAGTGCGTTGTGAAGAATGCGAAACTATTCATTCCGTTCAGGTAGAGCGGGAGCGGCTGGTCAACCTCAAAGTCATAGTGAGCAATGACGAGCGGTCTGAGCCTTACTTTATCAAAATACCGGCCAAAGATATATTGCGCGTCGGAGATGAGCTTTTGGTGGATGATCCGGCTAAAGATGTGGTCATGACGGAGATCGCATCTCTGGAGACAGATCGCAGGGTCAGCAGCGCTCCTGCCGAAACGATAAAGACCGTCTGGGCCCGGGCTACGGATGAGGTGCCCCTCAGAATCTCCGTCTACCGAAACGGCAAGACTCATCCACTCAAGATCTCCGTTGCCGGCGATGAGGTCTTTGAGGTTGGAGAAGCCAGAAAAGTGGATGGTTTCAAATTCGTGATCGTTAAGATGAAGCTGCGCGGCGAGGGCTTTGCCGAAGTAGCCGAGGCCAAAGACATACAACGGGTGTGGGGCCGAGAGCTTTGAACCGAGAGCAACTCCTGGGCAGCCTGCGCGAGAGCATAAAAGAGTCCGTCATATCGGCAATGTCTCGCGTTCCAAGAGAGCTCTTCGTTCCTGATGCACTCAAAAGCCGGGCATATGACGACACACCGCTTCCTATCGGCCTGAACCAGACCATCTCCGCACCTCACATGGTGGCCATAATGTGCGATCTTCTCGATCTGCAGCCAGCAATGACGGTCCTGGAAGTGGGTGGAGGAAGCGGCTATCATGCTGCAGTGATGGCAAAAATGGTAGGCCTCGAAGGAAAGGTCTATTCTGTAGAGCGCATGCCGGAGCTGGTGGCCGCGGCCAGGAGGAATCTGGAAAAAGCCGGCATAAATAATGTGACCATGATCGAGGCCGACGGAAGCCTCGGCCTGGCAGAGCATGCCCCCTATGACCGCATAAGCGTGGCAGCGACCGCTCCCAGGGTGCCCGAGCCGCTCAAGCAGCAGCTCAAGGTGGGCGGCAAGATGGTCCTGCCCGTGGGCCGTGACTATCAGGATCTTTATCTAGTGACAAGGAAGAACGGATTTTGTGTGGAGGAAAAGATGGGTGTGGTATTCGTTCCGCTCATCGGAAAAGAGGGTTTCAAAGAGCAGATCTAATATATTTGCGGCAACGATTGACTCTTGAGATGAAGCCCTTAGCAATCATAATCATGGACGGCTTCGGCATAAGCCCAATAGTTGAGGGCAATGCAGTCGCCTGGGCGCATAAGCCCAACCTGGACCGATTTTGGAAGAATTATCCAACCACCACTCTGGCCGCTTCGGGCCTGGCGGTGGGGCTGCCGCGCGGCCAGATGGGCAACTCTGAGGTAGGCCACCTCAACATAGGTGGCGGCAGAATCGTCTACCAGGACTACACCAGGATCAGTCTGGCAGTTGAGCAGGGCACAATCGCCGGGAATGAGGTGCTGCTGCGGACAATGGAAAAGGCAAAAGGCGCCAGGCTGCATCTGATCGGCCTCTTATCTGATGGCGGAGTGCACAGCCACAACACCCACCTTTACGCGCTTTTGGAGATGGCCAGGAAGATGAGCCTGGAGAATGTTTATGTGCACGCCGTTTTGGACGGCAGGGACGTGCCTCCCAGAAGCGCTCTAGGCTATTTGCAGGATCTGGAAGAAAAATTCCGGCAGATCGGCACGGGCAAAGTGGCCACGGTCTCGGGTCGCTACTACACAATGGACAGAGACAAACGCTGGGAGAGGGTGGAGAAGGCCTACCGCTGCCTCACATTTGGCGAAGGGCGGCGAGCCGCTACCACCAGGGAAGCAGTAGAAAACGGCTACCTGCGAGGCGAGAATGATGAATTCCTGCAGCCGACCATGGTTGACGAAAAGGGACTGGTGCAGGACAAAGACAGCATCATATTCTTCAATTTCCGGCCGGACAGAGCCCGCGAGATCACCCGGGCCTTCGTTGATAAGGATTTTCAGGGATTCACCCTAAAGCCGATGCAGGTTTTTTACACCTGCATGACCCAGTACGACGCCAGCCTGAATGTGCCAGTTGCCTTCTCTGCGCAAAATCTCGACGACACTCTGGGCCAGGTGATTAGCGGAGCTGGGCTGCACCAGTTGCGCATTGCCGAGACTGAGAAATATGCTCATGTCACTTACTTCTTTAACGGCGGAAAGGAAGAGCCAAATCCTGGAGAAGACCGCGCCCTCATACCGTCTCCCAAAGTTGCCACCTACGACCTAATGCCGCAGATGAGCGCCTTTCTGGTCAGAGATGAGGTGATGGCACGGATCGAATGCGGCAAGTACGACCTCATCGTCCTCAATTTCGCCAATCCCGATATGGTTGGCCACACCGGCATATTCGAGGCCGCTGTGAAAGCAGTCGAGGTGGTGGACGGCTGCGTGGGAGCGGTCGTCGATGAAATTCTCACGAAGGGCGGCTGCGTGCTGCTCACCGCCGACCATGGCAACGCAGAAAAGATGATCGATCTGACATCCGGCCAGCCGCATACCGCTCACACCACAAATCCCGTGCCCTTCACGCTGATAATAAATGACGGCCAGAAGTACAGCCTGCGCGATGACGGTATTTTGGCAGATATTGCGCCCACGGCACTACAGCTCCTGCATATTCCTCAGCCGAAAGCGATTGATGGAAAGAGCCTCATTAAATAGGAAGGCCGAAATGGCGAAAGTGCCACAGAAATACGAAGAATGCATTTACTGGAAGGATCAGGAGGAAGGCTTTCTTGGCTATTGCCTGTATCCAACGGCCCGATCGGGTGAGCCGTGCATTCTTAATGTTGAAGACTATTGCCCTCTCCGGGATCCGGCAATGGTCAAGGAGCCGGCATCAGTTTCTAGAAAGCGTTTAATATGCCATCCGGGCTTATTAGTACCCATTTTATGAAGGAATGCAATATGCCCGAAATTATCCCCTCACCCGATCCCAACTACCTCATGGACCTGCTAAAAAAAATCATCAGTTTCAAAACCGTCGCCCCTCCGGGCAGCAATTACCGGGAGATCGTGGACTGGCTCGTACCCATCTTTAGGGATATGGGCTTTGCCACGCAAAAGATGGTCATGCCCCAGGATGTCTTCGCGGCAAAATGCAGCGACCAGCGGCTGGTGGGCGATCGCTTCAACCTGCGTGCCGATCTCTCTGTGGATGCGGAAAAGACGCTGGTGATCTATGCCCATCTGGATGTGGTGCCGGCAGAAGGGGCCTGGGATAGCGATCCCTTCCAGGCGGTGGCAAAGAACGGAAGAGTCTATGGCCGGGGCGTATCCGACTGCAAGGGATCGATTGCCGCCCTGATTGCTGCCTTAAAGGCGCTCCTGGATAGCGGCAAGCCGAAGTACAATCTCACTGTTCTTTTGACCACGGACGAAGAGGTGGGCGGCTACTCCGGCCTGTGCTATCTCACGGATTTAGGACAGGTAAAGGGAGATCTGATGCTCTGCATGGACGGCTTTTCCGATGATGTGGTGATAGGCAGCAACGGCATCATAACCTGGAATGTGGTGGTCCATGGCAGATCCGTGCACAGCGGCTCCAGTTTCCTGGGAATAAATGCCGTGGAGAGATCGATACCCGTCATGGATGCGCTCATGGACCTCAAGAAGGTCGTGCAGGCCAGACGGTCTCTTCTGCCCGCCAGCACCGCTCTGGAAGCTCTGGGCAAAAAGAACCTCATGCCCATACTTAACATTACTATGATCAATGCAGGCATCAAGGAGAATATTGTGCCTGACAGGTGCACTCTGCGCGGTGACAGGCGAGTGATACCGGAAGAGAGCATGGATGAGGCCATGGCGGAGATAGAGAGGACCCTCAAGCCCTTAGATGTCGACTTTGATCTCAAGTTTTATCCCGGCTATCCGCCCATGAGCGTCAATCCGGATCACCCCTGGGTTTCGGAGGTTAGGGAAGCGGTGCAAAGAGGCATGGGCTTCTTCCCCCGCCTCTCCGGAGCGCAGGGCAGCCTGGATCAGGCCTATGCCACGGAAAAGACCGGCATCCCAACCTGCGTCTTTGGAGTGGGACGGCAGCTTGAGAGCAATATCCACGGCCAGAACGAAAATGTGCGCATAGCAGACCTGAATGGATTCGCGAGATTTCTAATTGAGCTCCTGCGAGCCTGAGGGAAAGAGATGAAAGTGATCTCTGTAGTTGGAACCAAAAAGACGGGCAAGACCACATTGGTTGCCGCACTGGTGGCCTCGCTTGCCAGGCATGGTAAGGTGGGCACAATCAAGAACATGGCCGGGCATCCTGTGGACCGGGGCGACACCAAGCGCCACTTCGATGCCGGGGCGGACGTGGTTATCGGTCTGGGAGAGGCGCAACTGATGGTGAAGCGGGAACGAGGAGACCTCAATTGCGCGCTGGCAGAACTGGAGGCAGAGGGGGTCGAATATGCCGTGGTGGAGGGCTTCAAGCACAGCTCGCTTCCCAAGATAGTCATGGCAGACATCGAGGTGACGAATGCAGTGCGAAAGGTGAGGCTCGCTGAGGTGGATGAGGCGCTGGTGGAGGAGCTGGCGGAGATGGTAAGGGGGATGGGGGACTACCGGGCTGAGGTCTAAAGAGAAAATTTTTGTTGCAACTAGTTTAATATAAATCTATTTAGAGAAGTTATTTAAAGGTGTGACTACCCATTGTCCATTACAAATAGTTAAGGATATTTGGATGGGATTTTATTGACAGGTGAGATTCCAGGTCAATTTGAATATGAGCATCTTTTATCACATACATTTCCCGGATTTTTCACAGCAGTTACATTTTTCATGCTCATGGATGTGTGGAGCCCTACCAGACTTACGGAGCTTGTTCTTTCTAATTACAATAACATGATTGCATTTATTGGCTTTGTTCTGCTTGTCGGCACGATTATGGGCGTTATCCTGGACAACATTCATCATTCTATCCTGGAAGGCCTGATATTCGATCAATTCGATGAGGTCCAATTATGGATTAAGAAATTCAATATGCTAGCAAAAAGAAATCCCGACAAACTTGAGCATACAGACGGAGAAAATATTGTCTACTATTATTTCGTAAAAAAATTAGGCCCAGAAGCCATAAATTATATCACACACTTGAGAAAAGCCAAATACTGTTATTCCGAATTTTATTCAAATACGTTCCTATCTCTGGTTCCATTTTCCGTCGTCATTCCTTTTTATTTGATAAAGACATTTCATATCTATTGGCACCTATGTGTATATATTTCGATCTTCGTTTTAATTCTATCTTGTATAAGCCTGATCAGCAGTTATCAAGCTTATTTAAATTATAATAAATCATTATATTATTTAATCTCTGGGTTCTTGCACGAGGATCATGTTGAGAGGCAGTGAAATGTTGAAATTTCGTTTTGAAAGGATTTTATTGGATTTACTCTTCACGTCGCTCCTGGCTGCACTGCTGGCTTTCTTCTTTATGCTGATACTTGATTTAGTTATTACTATAGAAGTTATAAAAGATCTATTTCCATTAATTGGCTGGCTTGTTATGGCTATTGTCTTTCTCCATCTAATTTTTTGCCTTAGCAACGATTTTTTTTGGAAGTTTGGGTTCCTGTTGCCTGACGAATTGTATTATTATATATTTGTCAAAAATAAATCTGATTTATCAAAATATTTAATAATTAATTTAGATGCTTCAGAACTTATATTATCAAGACCTAATTGGGATCATAAGAATAAATTAAAAATTGAAATTGATAAATCGTGCACTAACGAGGCACAAAGAATCGTCCTATGGCTTCGCAAGATTGGCGATAATATCCTTACGATTGAAAATAGGGATTGCTTTGAAATAATTGAGAGTCAAGGTAGCAACTGTGGATGGAAAGACGCACCACATTCTATTTACTTTGTAATATATAATAATATAATTCTTTTGCTGGTGCGATCGCTATTGTTGCTCTCTCTGTTTACGTTGATTTTGCTGCAAAATCCTCCGATCATGATTGCGGTAGATCCCACGCAAATCCAAGAAAATTTGAGTCAAGGAGAAGAAAGGATTATAACGATTTCAACGGAAAATATCGGATGTAATCTCTATGACGTAAAATTGGATACTAGATTTTTTAATGAGAGTTTAGTTAATGCTGCATGGATGAGGTCCAATTTAAATGTCAGCGGTTCATTTCCATCAAATAATGTTGATTTTGTCCGGCTAAAAGTTGATGAAAATAGTCCCGCTGGAGAATACAGAGGTTCTATAAAAATAACGGGATATGCCAATCGGACTATAATCCCTGATCTTCATTATCTGGGTCTTCTTGATCTACCATTTATAGAAACGCCCATTACCGTTCCGACCTATACCAAGAAGCTGGCCGAAGTTCCATTCCTCTTCAGAATAAACTCCAAATTGGATGCAACTGCCTATTGCGCCAACGGAAAACTTAAACATGAGAACTTCCATCTTTCATCCAGTAGGAGATGAATCTAAATGGCTGATTGCGAACTATGTACCCGTGCTCGACCGCTGCTCTTTCCCATAAAGGCCCCCGTTCACAACCTGACATATCCAGAGGGCGCATACAAGGGCGTATGCGACATCTGCCTGGATCACCTGGAGAAAGGCTGGCAGCAGTACTACGGTGCCAAACCGGAAGCTAAGAAATAAAAATTAAACATTTTTTGCACAATCACGCAGTGCTTGGATTTAGCCTGGGCTTTGTCGCAGGATCGGGACTATGAGGATGCAAAAAGAGGAGAAGATAGTAGTGGTGCTGCTCCTCATGGCCCTGGGGTCTCTGGCCGTGGCTTTTTGGGCATTCGGTCCCGAAGAAGGTGAGCTGGACAGTTCTTCTGATTCTTCATCCCAAAAAGACGCCGGCCTTTCCGTAGATGGACTGGTTTTGGAGATAAATCCCACCAAGAGCGGCGGCAACCTGCTCCTCAAGCTGGACTCGACACAGCTTCCGATTTTCATTCCTGCCAGGGCTAGCGCAACAGAGCTTCAAGCTCGGATTAAGGTCGGCGACAGGGTAAAGATCAGAGGGACCGTCTCGGCTTTTCAGGGCAAAGAAGAGCTTGTGGTTTCCCGGCAGGCTGATGTCCAGGTGCTTTCGACATGAAGATCATAACGCTGCTCACCGATTTCGGCTCCTTTTATCCGGCGCAGATGAAAGGCGTGATCCTCTCCCGTCTGGGCGAAAAAGCCAGGGACGTAACCTTTGTGGACATCGCCCACGACATCCCGCCCCAGAATGTGCGCGCCGGTGCCTTTGCTCTGCTCTCCAGTGCCCGCTTCTTTCCTCCCGGCACCATTCATATCGCAGTTATCGATCCCGACGTGGGCACGGACAGGCTGGGACTGGTGGTGGAAAGCGGCGGACAGATCTTCGTTGGACCGGACAACGGCCTGCTCCTGCCTGCGGCGAAGAGTCTGGGCACGCCAGGCAATCCTCTCCAAGCCTACAGGATCGTCATTTCTCATGAAGCCCTGGGCCTGGGCTCATCTTCGGTATCCAACACCTTCCACGGTCGGGACATCTTCGCGCCGGTCGCTGCCCTGCTGGCTTCAGGCAAGAGCCCGTCCGGCATGGGCCCTCGTGTCCGGCCCAAAGACCTGAATTTCGGAGAGGCGAAGAAGACTGGCAGTGGAGTCGAGGCCACGGTCATCTATGTGGATCGGTTCGGCAACCTCATCCTGAATATGCGAAAGCTGCCGGCCGTTCCCGTGAGACTGAAAGGGATAAAGCTGAAGCCAGTAAGGACCTATGCCCAGGCACGCAGGATCGAACCACTTATAACCCTGGGCAGCCATGGCTTTGCAGAAATTGCGGTCAACCATGGAAATGCCGCCGAGGCGTTCTGCCTCAGGGCCGGGGACCGCATCGAGCTGGAGGAGATTTGAGTTGTTTGGAATTGAGTTTGTGCCCGATGAATCTGTCTTGAAGATCGGCTATATGGCGAAGCTGGCCGAGGATGCTGGATTTAAAAATATCTGGATAACAGATCATTATAATAATAGGGATGTTTGGACCACCTTGGCCGTACTATCGATGGTGACCAATAAAATCTCGCTAGGAACGGGCGTCACCAATCCCTACACCAGGAATGCGGCCATCACCGCTTCGTCCATCGCCTCCATAAACGAGCTGTCCGGCGGGCGGGCCATCCTGGGCATAGGCCCGGGGGACAAAGCTACCTTCGAGAAGATGGGCATAGACTGGGACAAGCCCCTCACCCGTGTCAAGGAATCGGTCCAAGCCATCCGTGCCTTCCTGGCCCGCGAGCAGGTGAACCAGGCAGGTTTCAAAGGCGCTCAGATGGCCTTTTCCACCAGCAAAATCCCCATTTACATCGGCGCTCAGGGTCCGAAGATGCTGGAGCTGGCCGGAGCCATAGCAGACGGCGTGCTCATCAATGCATCTCATCCCGAGGACTTCAAGTTCGCCGTGCCTATGATCAGGCAGGGAGCAGAAAAGGCAGGCCGAAAGCCGGAGGATGTGCAGGTCTGCGCTTATGCCAGCTTTTCCACAGACAAAGACCCGGCCAAGGCCATTAATGCCTCCAAGATAGTGGTGGCCTTTATCGTGGCTGGCTCGCCTGAGAACGTGTTGGAGAGGCACGGGATCGGCATGAACGAGGCAAAGACGATCTCCGAGGCCATTGCCAAATACGACTTCAAGGCGGCTATGGCGGCTGTGACGACAAAGATGACTGAGGCCTTCTCCGTCTCAGGTGCGCCCGCGGACTGCCGGGCACGGGTGGATGAGCTTCTCGGAACCGGCGTCACACAGATTGTGGTCGGCTCGCCCATAGGCCCCAATAAGGAGAGCGCCATTAAGCTGATTGGAAAGCAGGTCATAGGCAAGTAGGGGGATTTAAAAATCAAGCGTGCTCTCTACATTGGGCGCTTTCAGCCCTACCACCTGGGGCATCAGGCGGTCTTGGAGAAGATCGTGAAGGATGCAGAGGAGATTGTAATAGTAATCGGCAGCGCCCAGGAGAGCCACACTTCTGAGAATCCCTTCACAGGCGGCGAGAGGATGGAGATGATCTATGCGGCTTTAGACGAAAGCGATCTGAGAGAGCGCTGCGTCGTCACGCCTCTGCAGGATATCAAACGAAACTCTGTATGGGTCTCTCATCTGCAATCAATGGTGCCTCGCTTTGATGCGGTCTATTCCAATAATCCTCTGGTGGTCCAGCTCGTCGGCGAAGCTGGCATTCAGATAAGAAATCCGCCCATGTACCAGAGAGACATGTACTCAGGCACGGTCATCCGGAAGCTGATGAAAGAGAAATGCGGCTGGGCAAGCCTGGTGCCGGCTGCCGTGGCGGCATTCATCGAGGAGATGGGGGGTGTGGAGCGCCTGATTTCCGTGTCCAAGAGCGATAGCGATTGAATCTAAATTCGCAGGCTTACCAGAGAGCAGGATCAAATTCGCTTTGCGTATCGTTCTTGATCACGGCAAAGCCCGCCTCGACGATAATTTTATTAAAATTATTATTTAAATTCGGCTTACCGTCGGATCCGGACAGATAAACGAGGCAGGGAATGGACCCATCGGGATTTATGCTTGCCAAATCATCTTCGTCGATGAATACCACGACATTGAGAAGCCGTTCCAGGGCATACTCTCTGGCATGAACTCCCTCGATGGTACCCATCTCGGGGCTTTTTACCTGGGAGAGGGTGACCAGGCCGAAGCCCTGCACCTCGAATGTATCGCCATCCACAACACGAGTTACGATTCCCGAAGGGTAGTTGGGAAAGGCTGCGCCTGTCGCTGCAGGGATGATCATGAGAGCTAATAGTGCTATTTTGAGGATCATGATCCGGATTCGAATTTCTCAGGGCTAAAAGCTATCGATGAAAATATTGCTTCGGCAAAGTCTAAATCAATATGAAAGCAGCCCACAGGTTCCGGATATATCCAAACACGCAACAACAAGCACAATTGGTATTAACACGGGAAGCTTTTAGATCTGTTTGCACCACGCCTCGCTCAGAGCAACTATTTATCAATCAACAGCACATTATTCATATTTAGGTGATTTCATGAATTTCGAACACGTCGCAGGAAAAGATAAGGGCAAGATCAGGCTCTTTGCCCTGAGCACCTGCATCTGGTGCAAGAAGACCCGGGAGCTCTTATCATCTATGGGCGTGGCCTTCGACTACATTTATGTGGATCTTTTAAAAGGAGAGGAAAGAGCCGAGGCCGTGGCCGAGGTTAAGAAATACAACCCAAGCCTCTCTTTTCCCACGCTCGTCATCGGCGAGAAATGCATTGTTGGCCTGAGAGAAAAGGAAATCAAGGAGGCTTTGGGCTGATGGCACAGGATTTTGTGCAGCCCGCTGGTGAGGAAGTTGACAGACTATGCTCTCGTCTGGATAAAGATGCCAGACAGGGCGGATACAATCTCAATCCAGATGCCGATTTTGTTAAAGGACTGGTAAAAGGCCTTCTCATAAACGAGAGGCGATACGGCTACCGTTCCTGCCCCTGTCGCCTGGCTTCCGGCGACAAATCCGAGGACCTGGATCTCATATGCCCCTGCGACTACAGAGATGCAGACGTTACTGAATTTGGCGCCTGCTACTGTGCGCTTTATGTCTCCAAGGCCACACTGTTGGGAAAGCAGGAGCTGTCTTCCATTCCTGAGAGAAGGCTGCCTCCCGAAGAGAGGGAGAAGCTGCGGCAAAAGCAAAAAGCATCTGCAGAGGCGCTGGGTTTTGATATCGCAAAGGTGGCACTCAAGCTTTCCTTGCCTGTGTGGAGATGTACAGTCTGCGGCTACCTCTGCGCCAGAGAGGGGCCTCCGGAGGTCTGTCCCATCTGCAAGGTCGGCAAGGAGAGATTTGAGCGGTTTATTTAGCTTTTCTTTTTTCAAAATGAAGAAGGAATCGAGCCGGATGGATGATCTGAAACCCAGTGAGTTGATCAGAAGGACGATCTATGGTCGGAAATAAAAAGGCTGAGCTGAAGGTTGCGGGCTTGGTTTGCGCCGCCTGCACTCAGGCAATTGAAAAGGCTTTGCGCAATTTGTATGGAGTGGCTTCGGCTCAGGTCAACCTGGGGACGGAGACGGCATCGATAGAATACGATTCCGAGAAGCTGCATCTTGCTGATTTGGAAAAGGCGATAAGGGACACGGGCTATGATGTAATCGATGAGAAGGTCGTGCTCAAAATAGGCGGCATGGTCTGCGCCATGTGCGTGGGAGCACTGGAGAATGCGCTCAAGAAATTGGACGGCATTGTGGAGGTGCGCGTAAACCTGGCGTCTGAGAAAGCCATTGTCACCTTCAATCCCCGCATGGTTGGCCTGGAAGATATGAAGAAGGCCGTTGTCGATACAGGCTATCAATTTCTGGGAATAGCCGGAGAAGAAGCCTTAGCCGACCGGGAGAAGGAGGCACTTGCCAGGGACCTGGCAGACAAGAAGAAGCGCATCATCATCGGTTTTGCCACCAGCCTCTTTCTTATGGCTCTCATGTACCTGCCCGTGCACAAAATCGTCCCCATGCAGTTCGCCATGGCCGTTCCCAATTTCATGGGCCTCTTCATGCTCATAGTATCGGCTCCTGTCTTTGTCTATGTGAGCTACCCCATCTTCCGGGCCGCCCTGCGGGCGCTTGCCAACAGAAATCTGGATATGGACGTCATGTACGGCATGGGCATCGGCGTGGCCTATGGCTCCAGCATTCTTGGAACCTTTGCAGTTGTGCTTACCCCGGATTTCATGTTCTACGAGACGGCAGTCATGCTTGCCTCCTTTCTCACTCTGGGCCGCTATTTGGAGGCCAGGGCCAAAGGCCGCACCTCAGAGGCCATCAAAAAGCTGGTAGGTCTTCAGCCCAAAAGAGCCACCATTCTCAGGGATGGGCGAGAGATCGAGGTATCCGTGGAAGAGGTGTTAGTGGGCGATTTGCTCCTGGTCAAGCCAGGCGAAAAAATTCCGGCGGACGGCATGGTCACGTCTGGAGAAAGCTACGTAGATGAAGCCATGATCACGGGCGAGAGCGTTCCCGTCTTCAAGGAGCCGGGCAGCCGGGTAGTGGGCGGCACTCTCAACAAGAACGGATCTCTCGAGTTCTCAGCCACCCGCATAGGAAAAGACACCGTCCTGGCCCAGATCATCTCTCTTGTGGAAGAGGCGCAGGGATCAAGACCTGCCGTGCAGAGGATCGCCGACCGGGCTGTGGCCTATTTCATCCCCACCATCCTGACCATCGCCGCAGCGTCATTTGTTTACTGGTACTTTGTAGCCCATAATACTCTGCTCTTCTCCCTCACGGCTCTGATATCCGTATTAGTAGTAGCCTGCCCCTGTGCTCTGGGCCTGGCCACACCCACGGCCATCACAGTTGGCATTGGCCGTGCAGCAGAGCTGGGCATTCTAATCAAGAGCGGCGAAGCTTTGGAAGCCTCTGATAAGCTCAACGTCGTCGCCTTTGACAAGACCGGCACATTAACCGTGGGCAGACCGGATGTTACAGACATGGCGGCCTTCGGCGTGAGCGAAAAAGACATGTTGCGCCTGGCAGCTTCTGCAGAGCGGCCTTCGGAACATCCCCTGGCGGATGCAGTCGTCCGCAAAGCCCATGAGCTGGGGCTCGATCCGGCCAATGCGGAAAAATTCGAGGCGCGGCCTGGAAAAGGAGTGCTGGCCCAGGTGGAGGGCAGAAACGTTGTGGCCGGAAACAGGATGCTCTTCACAGATCTGGGCATTGAAATCACCCCTGCGCTGCTCGAAAACGCATTGGGTTATGAAGGGCAGGGCAAGACGGCCATGCTCATCGCCCTGGACGGCCGGGCCTGTGCGGTTTTAGCCATCTCCGATCGGCTGAAGGCATCAGCCCAGGAGGCAGTATCGGATCTGCAGAGCATGAATCTGAATGTGGCGATGATCACCGGCGACAATGCAAAAAGTGCAGCAGCGGTGGCAGGCATGCTGGGCATAAAAAAGGTTCTCTCTGAGGTTTTGCCGGAAGATAAATCCGGTGAGATCAAGAGACTGCAGCAGAGCGGGAGCAAGGTAGCCTTTGTGGGCGACGGCATAAATGATGCTCCGGCTCTGGCCCAGGCTGATGTGGGCATCGCCATCGGCAGCGGCACGGATGTGGCCATTGAGGCGGGCGAGATTGTGCTGATGAAAGACGACCTGCTGGCCGTCGTGGCGGCCATACAGCTCAGCCGCAAAGTGATCTCGCGAATCAAGCTGAACATCTTCTGGGCCTTTGCCTACAACGCGGCCCTGGTTCCCGTGGCAGCGGGCGCGCTCTATCCGGCATTCGGCATAACCTTCCGTCCGGAGCTGGCGGGTCTGGCCATGGCCCTCAGCTCCGTGACAGTAATCTCCTTCTCGCTCCTGCTCAAAAAGTATATACCGCCGGCAATGCA
>JBAQXX010000039.1:0-45979 GCA_049299735.1 Methanothrix sp.
TGATAAAATATCGTGCCGCATAGAACAGAAGGCAGCTCGCCGCTCTGGCCTCCAAACTTCACACCCGCGACATTTACAATGGACTGCTCTTTGCTGAATCGAAACAATTGTCATCCCTCTTCCTTAACAAGCCAGGCCGATGTATCCATGACTACCCCCGCACCAAAGGATAGGTCCCCCTGGCCAAATGCAATCTGCCGCGTTGCAGCCTTCCTTTTTATTACCTGGAAGGGCTTTGCAGGATAGGGCTTACAAAGACTGCTATATCTGAAGATCAGCTCTTCGATCTGCACAATGTCCTCGAGACCGATGCAGTCTATCAGCTCTACCTGCTGCTGGAAGCGCGCGATGGCCTCGGGCGGCAGATTCTGGATGAAGGGTATGGCACCGCGCGAGCCGATTATCCTGCCCTGATCATCTATGCCGTTTTTATGCAGCGCTAGAATGGTATTGCCGGGCAAATGGCCCTTCGACTCCACGCCACAGAGGATGAGATATCGAATATTGCAATTGGAGATCACATTGGCCACAATCTTCTCTACTCCCAGGTTCTCAGTCTTGCACTGGCCACAGATGGCAGCCCCCTTTGGGAAGAGCGGGCTGGCCAGTGTGACCACCGCTACACCGCCATTTGGGTTGCCTACCTGATAGTCGCCGCGCACAGGCGGCCAGGGATTTTCGTAGCCTCTCTTGTAATTGCAGTCATCCTGTGTCATATCGCCCCATCTTTTGATCCTCAAATACCGATCAGAATATATTTTTTCCGATCTTAACTCCGATATGATATAACTACTATGCAAAACGCAATATGAAAAATTGAAATATGATGATTGCAAAGATGTAAATCCGATAGGCAATAGGAATGACACTAAAATGGCCTCATACAAAGAAAAGATCCTGGAAGTAATTGGGGAAGCCGAGGTGGGTCTTACCACGGTAGATGTGGCCAAGAAAGCAGGCGTCAGCAAGACCACAGTGATCAAGTACCTCTCGGTGCTCAGCTCTGAGGGCCTGGTTGAATTCGTGGAGGTAGGCCCGTCCAAGCTCTGGAGAAATAAAAGAACGGGCAAAAAGCATAGGCAAGAGGAAGCCCAGACTTTGAATGTAGATGCGCGACCAATGGTTGATATTGATTTTTGCAATGGCGACGACGATACAGTTAACTTTTCATTTCAGATTGATCCGGATCGGATATGCACACTATTGAAGCGTGCCAATAAATGCATGTGCAAAACAGTAGAGAATATATTAATTGAGGAATAAATACATGTCCAGCGCCCCGCAGATGTCCATACCAAGGGAGATCAAAGACTTCTTCACGGTTGAAAGCGGCCAGACGCTTCTTATTAAGGGCCTGCCGGGAACCGGCAAGACCACTTTAGCCCTGGAGATCATGAATAGATTATGCGAGGATAGGAATGGAATGTACATATCCACTCGTGTAGATCCTCGCCGGCTTTATGCCACCAATCCATGGGTGAAAGAGGTCGTCCCACCCAAGAATGTGGTCAATGCCACTCAGACCAAGCTATTAGAGAGCCTGAAGGGTGTAGGAAAAGATCTATCCAACTATTATGCAGTCTTGGATTTTTTTAAAGTATTCTTTGACGAGGCTGAGGAGATGGACAATCCCATGATTATCATAGACAGCTGGGACGCAGTATTGAACTATACCGCCCACCTCATCGGCAATGCCCAACACAGCTTCGAGCAAAATATCTGCGAATTTGCCCGCGATCTGGACACTCATCTTATTTTCGTATCCGAATTTGCCAGTGTGATGCCCCTGGACTACATTGTGGACGGGGTAGTGACCATGGAACAGTTCCGCCTGCCCGGCTATGCCGAGGGTAGCATGAGGAGCCGCTACGTTCGGCAGATTAAACTGGAAAAGCTGCGAGGGGTCGAGATCGGCCAGAAGACCTACACAGTCACATTACACAACGGCAGGTTCAAATTCTTTGAGCCTTACCGGGAACATAAGGATGCCAGAATTGCCAGTGATGGTATGAGAGTTCCCGATCCCAAAGAGGAGCGCATCTCCACGGGGATTCCTGACCTGGATATCATTACGGGCGGTCTGAAGTACGGCTCATGCAATGTCCTGGAAATAGACCACGGTGTGGGCAAAAGGTACTACCAGATCCTGACTGCCCTGGCGTCGAACGCCATCAAGAACGGCAGAGGTGTCTTTATTCTGCCCAGCATCGGCTACCAGCTCAGCACCCGCGATATTTTTGTGCCCACCAATGTCGTTGTATCTCAGCCGGAGGGAGAGGACCCGGCAGCATGGGGAAAGGAACTGCTGGAGAAGTGGGATGCACTGAGGGAGAGTACGGGCCGGCCCATACTGAACATAATCGGACTGGACTCCATTGAGTTCGCCTTCGGCTACAAAGCGACGCTCAATTTAATTAACCAGATGATCCGCAACTGGAAGGAGACCAACGACATAAATGTGCTCGTGGTAAAGAGCGGCCAGGAGAGCATGAACATGGCAGTCCATACCGCAGATACTTATCTGCTGGTCAACGAATTGAACGGCGGGCTGTGTCTTTATGGGATCATCCCCAGAACTGAGCCCTATTATATGCTTTTGGAAGATAGGAACAGGATCAGCCTGACAGCCATAGTCTAGCTTCACCTGTACATTTTCTTTGATTTCAATTCAGGCTTTAGCCAGGCCTTTTGCCTCGCGGGCGATCCGGGTGGCGGCCTCCTTTCGCATCATCTCTACGAATTCCCTCTGCGTGGCGAAGATCAGAGTACCCGTGGGACAGGCGGCAACGCATGCCGGAACCTCAAGATTCTTGCATCGGTCGCACTTGACAGCCACTCGCACCTCGGTGTGCCGGCCAATGACGCCGTAGGGGCAGACCATGGCACACATCCAGCAGCCCACGCAGTTCTCTTCATTGCGATCGACTATGCCGGTTATCGGGTCCTGATGCATGGCCCCGGTACGGCAGACCGCGACGCAAGGCGCATCCTCGCAGTGGCGGCATACGAGAGGCACCTTCTGCCCCTCTGCATTCTCCACATAGACCCGTCGCACCGGCCCAGGCTTCTCAGAGACGGCAGCCATGAGGCTTTTGCTGGCGGAATGCTCCACTGCGCAGGCCATCTCGCAGGATTTGCAGCCTAAACACCTGTCCAGACGGACGAATACTTCTTTTTTCATATCTCTGGCCCCTAAATCCCCAGCTTTCTGCGCTGGCTGTCGATGTGATCGATCATGAGTGACGCCGCCTTGAATGGATCTGGCTCAACAGCGAAGCTGGCCCCCACCACGTCCTCAGCGCCTTTTGTGAGCAGGCCGGCAACGGCAGAGCTTCCCAATACCTGGGGCACAGTTCCCAGCACCGTGTACACACCTGAGCCCACCACATAAGCTCCAATGGCCACCGCTTTTTCGCTCATCCACTCCGGAGCGGCGCCAGCCGCGGGCAGGTCGCTTATGTCCACACCAAGAGCATTGGCGATCGCTGCAGCCGCAGCCAGAATGCGGCTGATGTCCACGCATGAGCCCATATGCAGAACAGGCGGAATTCCCAGAGCCTTGCATACTCCCTTCAAGCCCTCTCCTGCCAGGTCTGCGGCCTCAGGGAGGAGCAGGCCGGCCTTGGCACAGGCCTGGGCATTGCAGCCCGTTGTGAGTACAAGCACATCCTTCTTGATGAGCTCTTTTACCATGTTGATGTGGCCATAATCTTGAACAATCTTGGGATTGTTGCAGCCGACAACAGCTCCAATGCCTCGAATCGCACCGCTCTTGATGGCCCCAATAAGCGGATCTAATGTTCCACCCAAGGCACCGACAATCGTCTCCACTGAGAAGCCCACCATGCATTTGGACTTTTCTTTGGGAATGTGCACCCTGGCAGGATTGCGATTCCTGTAATTGAGGACCGCCGTTTGGACGATGGACTTGGCCGTCGCAGAGGCGGTCTGTTCATGAAACTCCATGTGCACAGCGCCCGGGAACTTGGCCTTGGGGGAGGTGGAGATGAATTTGGTATGGAAGCACCCAGCGAGCGCGCCCAGCGCCGGCATGACGCACTGCACATCCACAATCATGGCATCCACTGCTCCTGTGGCCACGGCCAGCTCTTGCTGCAGGAAGTTTCCGGCCGCAGGCACGCCGTGGCGCATAAGAACCTCATTTCCTGTGCAGCACATTCCGGCCACATTGATGCCCACAGCGCCCTGCTTTTTGGCCAGTTCCAGCAATTGCGGGTCTGCGGCCGCAGCCACAATCATCTCTGACAAAAGAGGCTCGTGACCGTGCACAATGACGTTGACCTGATTTGGCTCCAGGACACCCAGGTTGGCCTCGGAGAATGTGGGTGTAGGTGTGCCGAAAAGCACGTCCTGCAGCTCCGTGGCGATCATGGAGCCGCCCCAGCCGTCGGCAAGACCAGTGCGAAGGCCCTGCAGTATCAGGCTCACGTAGTCATTGTCCACGCCCATGTGAGTACGATGCATGCACTCCACAATCTCCCGGTCAATTCCGCGCGGCTCGATGCCCAATCTCTTCCATAGTTCGAGTCGCTTGGCAGGAGCCCGGCGGGTGAACTGGAGGGGGCCATCCTGCTTGCCGAACTGTGCCATGATGGCATCTGCCAGGGCGATTTGAGTGTCCACCCCGAACTCAGTCATGAGGCGCTCCAGCTTGGCCTGGTCTTTGATGCTGTAAGAGGGGGCCTTGCCCATAACCACGGCCTGGAAGGTTTGGGCCACGTCGCGAGCATGATCGGAGTGGGCGGCAGCTCCTGCGGCGATGCTGCGCAGCAGATTGCGGGCAACGATTGTGTCAGCCGTCGCACCGCAGACGCCCTTGCTGGCACCCTCCCCAAAAGGATCTATGCGGCAGGGGCCCATGTTGCAGTTTCGACAGCACAGTCCCAGCTCGCCAAAACCGCATTGAGGCTGCTGTTTTTCATAGCGATCCCAGGCAGTTTCCAGGCCCGCTCTCTGGCAGACATCGAGCATCTCCCGGCTGGCGGGATCTATGGATCTATCACGAACATCCTTTGCCATATCAGTACCTCTATAATGATTTCCGAGCGCGAATCAGGAGCCAATCCGCATGCAACTATTTAATGCTAATCTAGTTTATTTTAAAAATTTTTGCGAAAGAAATCCCAATAGAGTGAAATTTATTAGAGTCTATAAAAACAAAATGCTCACTAAGACATCGTCGGTTAATAAATCATTCAATTATTGAGTTATTTTTCCCCTCATATTGCTTCCCAGACGGTCTGAGTATATTTTTTAAATATTAAAAGATACAAAGTTATAACTTTTTTTAATAATTTGTTATTGCCGGAAGGTAGAAGATTAATAACAAATTACTATGAAAAATTTGCTTATCGAATTAATGATCATAGAATGATTTATACAACCAGACTGCACAGTTCTATTTCATGGGACATGTATTTGTAAGTCCTCTAAAC
Source organism: Methanothrix sp. (assembly GCA_049299735.1). GTDB lineage: Archaea > Halobacteriota > Methanosarcinia > Methanotrichales > Methanotrichaceae > Methanothrix. The sequence continues at coordinate 5,457 of JBAQXX010000039.1, forward strand.
TGGGGTCTGGGCCACTCCACACGAGATATCCCCATCATTGAAGAGCTTTTGCAAAGAGGTCATGAGGTGACCGTCGGCACTAGCGGCAATGCACTGGCCCTCTTGAAGAGAGAATGCCCGCAATGTAATTTCATCAACTTCAAGGATTATCCGGTTCCCTGCAGCAGCTCTCGCTTCTTTCTGCCGGCCTTTGCCGCCGGTCTGCCAGCATTATTGCGAGCCATCGTCCGGGAGAAAAAAAGGTTTGAAGGGATTCTGGCCGAGAACAGCTTCGACCTGATAATCAGCGACAACCGCATGAACGTTTACAGTCAGAAAATTCCCAGCTACTTCATAACTCATCAGCTTCGCTACAGCGTGCCCCGCCTGCTCTATCCACTGGAGATGATGACCTTGCCCTTCAACAGCCTCTTTCACCGTCACTTCGAAGGCGTGATCGTGCCGGATATCGATCCCAACGGCGGCAGCAAAAATTTGAGCGGCAAACTATGTCGCTCCAATCTGGGTGCCACAAAACGCAGGGTCTACTACGCCGGAATTTTGACCAGCATTAAAAAAATGGCCGTGACAGAAGATCTGGACTTTTTAGCTATCATATCTGGTCCCGAGCCGCAGAGAACGAAGCTGGAGGAGATCATCATGAAGCAGGTGCAGACTCTCCCTGGCGAGAAGGTTGTCCTCCTGGGGAGCCCGCAAAATGACTCGCATCGAAAAGTGGACGAGCACACCACTGTGCACTCCTATGTCTCTACAGAGGAGAAGGCAGTGCTCATGAACCGGGCCCGGTTCATCATTACAAGATCCGGTTACACCACGATGATGGAAATGGCGGAGCTGGATAAAAAGCACGGGCTCTTCACGCCCACACCCGGCCAGACGGAGCAGGAGTACCTCTCCCGCTACTACGCCAGAGCTGGCTGGTTTTTATCCAAGAGCCAGTATAAGCTCAAACTAGCTGAGGACGTGGCGCAGGCCATGCAGTACCGGGGATTTCCTGAGATGGCCAAGACGCAGGAGAACGTAAAGAGGCTTTATCAGGATGTGCTGAAGCAACATCTGAACTGAGGACTGATTGAAGCGGATCCATTTGACCACGGGTGTGCTCCTAAACGGTTGCTTTCAGCATGCTACGGCCACAGGCATTTTATTTGATGGCTCCGAGAGGGGCCTGATGCCGCACCTCCTAACAAGATCCGATTCGGGAGCTCTTTGCAGCTGTTTCTTTTTCAAGGGAACCGCGCGGGTGTTACGCGTTACTGCTGGGTGGGTGTTCCGCCACTGGTTTGCCTCTTTCGTGCATTACTATTAAATTTGACACTCGCCAGTATTCTCTTTATCCCTATTCTCCTTTTCTCAGTTTGCCTCTGGCCAGAGAAGCAAAAATACCCAGAACGCATAGCGCAGAGAAGACGGCAAAGGCCACCTTCACGCTTGAAAGGAACTGGGGGTAATACTGGGGCGTGATCTCAACTTTTCCCAGATACAGCGAGAAGACCATCATGACAAAGCTCATGCTGGATACCTGCCCGACCAGACGCATGGTTGCAAGAGTTGCCGACCCCACGCCGTAGTGGCGAGACTCTACCGATGACATAATGGCATTGGTGTTGGGCGATGTGAATAATGCCAGCCCGAGGCCCAGGATGATAAGGCAGGCGACGATGAAAATCAGGCTTGTCTCCCCGTTTAGAAATACGAATGCTAAGACAGCCACAAATGTGAGAGCCATTCCAGCAGTGGCCACGAGGCGCGGCTCCATTTTATCGGAGAGCTTTCCCGTAAATGGAGAGAATATGGCCATCATCGCCGGCTGGGCCAGCATGATCATCCCGGCCTGATCAGGCTCTAATCCCTTTATGTACTGCAGGTAGAGGCTGAGCAGGAAGGTTATGGCAAAAGTGGCGCTGTAGCTGATGAGAGCCGCCAGATTGGAGTATGCGTAGACGCGATTCTTTTTAAAGAGTCTCACGTCCAGCACAGGACAGGCCACGCCCGACTCCCAGCGGATGAGCAGAAGAAAGGTAGCTGCTCCCGCCAGGACCAACGCTGCCCCCTGCCACGCGGGAAGAAGGGAAAAGCCGAACATGACGGCCACGAGCATCAGGCTGTAGATTGCCGATCCGACAAGATCGAACCTGTCCTCTCTGGCCCCGGCCCACTCGCCTTTCAGCTTCCATAGCCCCAGGACCAGCGGAATGAGTCCCAGGGGAACGTTGATCAAAAAGAGGCTTCTCCATCCGAAGTAATGGGTAAGCAGCCCCCCCAGGAATGGCCCCAGGGAGAGGCCCAGGTAGGCAAAGGCGGCATTGATTCCGAGAATCCGGCCTCGCTCCTGCAGAGGGAAGACATTGACCAAAATGGCCGTACCCGTGCCGAAAATCATGGCACTGCCAAAGCCCTGCAGCACACGCGAGAAGATCAAAATCGAAGATGATGGGGCAAAGAATGCAACCAGGGATGATGCCGTGAATATGAAAAGACCCGTGAAAAAGACCTTCTTCATGCCGTAAATATCAGCAATTTTTCCGAATGGCACCAGAAAGACTGCTGCAGATAGCAGATAGCTGGTGGGCACCCAGCCCAGGAGCATCGCGTCCATCAAGAACTCGGCTCCGATGGCAGGCAAGGCGATGTTGATGGAAGAGGCCATGAAAGGCGGGAGAAATGAGGTGAGAGTGGCGATGACCAGAGCGCATTTTCCGACATCAGTGCTAGAGCAGGTCTGCATCCAGGGAATTGATGGTAGCTACATCGATTAATATTTGTCCCAATGCAGTCGTCTTTCTCAGATCCGAAAAGATAAAACCGGTCCTCTGTGCATGATCGCATCGATCGGGTGATCTAAATGATCCCAGGTAAAACCTCACCTAATGGTTCGAAATTCAATAATATGGTCTATAATTGTTCCATTTTTAATTTGCTCGCACAAAGCGTCTTTGAAATTGTTCTTTATTCATCCATGGTCAACAATAGTTCGTTCGGTCATAACTTTATATATCGTTCAGATAACCTGGCTCAGGTAAAAATGCAAATCCATCTTATTTGGAGAGATTGTGGCTTTTTGGAGAAAACACAAAGGAGAGTGGTGGATATATGGAAACAAAATATAAGTGCATTTTCACACTAGTGGTGGCATGCATCCTCATAACGCCCGCCCTATCACAGGGTTCTGGTCGAAATGGGGGGAACGGCATGCAAGGAAACGAGATGGGACCTGAACAGAACCAGGAAATGAATTCGGGACAAGGCTTTGCACATGATGGTACGAATTATGGCAATACGCATGATCAAGCACCAGCCGAGCCTAAATTCAGGGGCTGCAGTACTTTGCCCCAGGATATGAAAGCCAAAAAACCGATTAGCAAGCATCCTGCCGACCCTAAACAGACTCCAGATAATGGACAGGCCCCAGTTAATGGACATGAGCCCTGGGCGTTTGCCGGACAGGATGATCAAAATGATGGCCCTGGTGCACACCTCGCTGATGCAGACAGAAGGCACGACATGAGGTCAATCCAGCCGGATTCGCCCCCGAAAAAGGATCACAAGAAGTCCATAATGAGTGATCGGCATAAAAAGGGCCCAAAACCGCTGATGGGAAATCATTTCAAGAAAATCCCGCATAAGAAGTCCATTATGGATGGCAGGCATAAACCGATGCCTAAATCGTTGATGGAAGATTACTTCCCAAAGATGCCGCCCATGAAACCAATTATGCACTCATAAGAAACAGGAGTATATTGAATGAAAGTGCTTCGCTTGTTGATAGCACTGCTTATAGTTGGCAGTTGCATGGCATTTGGGGCCTGTGCACAAGAGCAGATTGCCCTTAGCATCTATATCCACGAAGGCAATCTCAATGGGACGATGCTTTCCGGCGTCCAGGTTACTGGCCAGGACGCTAAGGGAAGCTCTCTTAAAGCAACAACGGACGAAAATGGTGTTGCTGTTTTAAAGGGTCAACCCGGAACCTGGCAATTGACCTTTAACAAAGCAGACTACCAGCCAATCGAACTGACTTACGATGCAGTGCAGACGGAGGATGTCGCCGCCTATTTAGAGAAGGCTGTATCTTCGAATCCAATTTCGCTAACGCTCTACGTTTATGAGGGCAGCATGAATGGAACGACGCTTTCTGACGTGCTGGTTAGCGGTAAAGATGCAGCGGGCAGCGAATTTACAGTAACAACGAATGCTGACGGATCTGCAGCACTCAGTGGGACTCCGGGTTCGTGGGAGTTGACTCTAACCAAAGCTGGATATAAGCCGGTTGTCAACTTAGGCTTTGAGGCCACCGAATCGGAGGACGTGGGGGCATATCTGGAAAAGATTGCCTAGAAAGATCAATGGATTTGCATTTTCTTTTTTCTCTTCAACCGGTTTTTACCAGTATCTTTTCAGCCGATCCTGCAGGAGTTGGAACTGCTTAATCACATCATCCGAGAAGATGCTTAAACTAAGAAGCTCAATCATCTGACCGATGTAAATTTGCTTTTGCTGCATAAGTTGCAGTGCCGACAAAGAGGACAGTTTTCCTTGCATCAGGCTCGCCAGTTGGCTGGATGCTTGAAGGGACGCAAAGAGCTGTCTTTTGATATCACCATAGAGACAGTCGTCTTCTTTTTTAGCGGTCGCATCCTGGTATATCAACTTTCCCAGCTCATGGAAGGCCTCGATGAAGAGGCTGAAGGCCGAATCGTCCGCATCGCAGCAGCCGTGCGTTGCCGCGTAGCCGCAACCCTGACAGCTCTTGTCATGGCCGTACTGGATGCAAAACGGGCAGGTTTCGGGCCTGGTGGGAAGGTGGCCGAGAAGGGTGAGGCAAAATGCGCGAGCGAACTTGTGCAGCTCGCCAGGATCGACGCCCTCCAGGCAACGGGAGAATAGCTCCGCCAGGCGGATGTACTCCTGACAGGATGTGGCGACGGCGGACTTTGCCGCCTGCAAGGATGCCGGATCGATGTCCTTTGCTGCCGCCTCAAGCTCTTTCGCGCGGTCGGTCATAATATCGACATCATTCATTCATTTTTTCTTGCTCTCTAAAATATCAATGAGCTCGCTCAATGTGTACAGACTCATGAGCTCCATAATCCTGACCATCTTTTCATAAAACTGCCTCGTTTTAGCTATTATTTCACAGATATTCTCGGTCTCTGCCCCGTTTGCATCAAGATTTTTTTCTACAATATTAAGAGCCTGCGAGATCGAATGAAGCTCATCTCTTGCGGCAGACAAAACTACAGTCCTCATCGCTTCCGCATCAGTCTCCAGAGCATAACGATGCTGCTTATAGCGATGCAGCTTGCCAACCGGACCCACCACTCGACGCACCATACCAAGATTTTCGAGATAATTCATATTAGAGCGCACTGTTGTTTTGCTGTAGCCGGTTTTCTCTGCCAGCGCATCAAGCGACATAGGCTCGCTCTCCAGGAAGAGAGTGCCTCTCAGTATACCCATCGCATCGCCCATCCCATTTTTTTGGGCGGATTTTATGCATGCGTCAATTAGGGGCTTCTTTAGCGCCAGCATTTCTTCATCGTTCACAATTCACAGGTCAATCACAAAGTTTAAGTATTTTGTGCTTATTCGGTTCGTTCTACAAAATCCGAATAGAAGGTTTTATTGGCATGATTGGCTTGCAACGACTAGGAGTGTGGATCACCAGAAATCCGATAATAATCATAGCCATAGCAGTTCTCATGACTCTGGGCTCTTTTCACTATGCTCAAAATATAGAGAGCCAGGGCATGACTACAGAAACCTTTGTGTCAAAGGATTCGGCCCTCTATCAACTATATGACCATCTCTACCAGGAAAACTTCGGCTCTGATGGCAATATGATATTGATAGAGGGCGACGATGTGGCAAAAGCCGAAGTTCTTTCGGCCGGCCTGCGCTTATCCGATCACATGAAGAAGGTTGAACATGTTACGGGTGTATCGAGCATAGCAGACATCGTAGCAGATGCGGAATATGAGACAAGCGGCATCCGCCGTATCCCCTCTCAGGAGAGGATAGACGAGATCCTGGCCGGCATGGGCACAGCTGTCCAAAGCCTAATGCCTGATCGCAAACATTCCAGAATGATTGTGGGGATGCCTACTTCAGGCATCCTTTCCGAGGCACAACGAAGCAATCTCCTCCAGGAAATAAATAATGCAGTCGATTTCGCAAAATTTCCTGCAGGGTATAGCACCATCGTCACGGGCGACCCATCTTTCCAGGCATCAATTACCGAGCTGATGAACAGCAGCAACGGCTCGATCCTTGCTCTATGTGGGGTGCTGATGGTTGTAGCCCTGCTTTTGTTCTTCAGGCATGTCAGATGGTCTCTCCTTCCCATACCCGTAGTCTTACTGGGCATAATCTGGACCTTCGGGGCCATGGGTCTTTTCCATATAAAAATGAGCATGGTCACATTTGCCGCTTTTCCCATTATGATAGGAATAGGCATAGACTATGCCATACAGTTCCACAACCGGATAGATGAAGAGTTAAGCAAAGGAGAGACCATTCTGAACGCTGCCATCAATACCATAAACCATGTGGCCTTTCCTGTAATAATCGCTCTGACTGTAACCATTGCAGGCTTTGTCTCGCTTCTCAGCTCCTCTGTGCCCATGATCAACGATTTCGGAAAGATCTGCATCATCGGCCTTATCATGTGCTACATCTCCGCCCTCTTTGTGAACGTGACAATCCTTTATCAGTCTGAAAAAAGATCCCCCAGAAAGAAGAAGAAGACGGAAGGTCATTCTGAGGAAGGCTCATCATTTGGTGCAATCGTTCAGAAGACTGCAACATACAGCATCGAAAGATGGAAACCAGTGCTGGCTGTAGCTCTGATCTTTGCCCTTGCCGGAAATTATGCAGACACACTGGTCCTCATAGAGACGAATTCTGAGAATTACATTCCCCAGGACCTGGCCCCTCTGATTGATCTGAAACATATGAAAAATGTCTATGGCGGAACGGACTCAATCAATTTTTTAATCCAGGCGGACGATGTTACGGACCCGGAAAATCTCAGGTGGATAGATGATTTCCAGAGCTACCTGTTGACAGCCAGAGAAGACCGGACGGAAAGTACTACAAGCATCGCCACCTACGTCAAAGCAGCTAATAGCGGAGAGCTGCCGGATGATAAAACGAGAATAAGGGAGATAATTGCCACACTGCCCCCATCCGTAACCAATGCATACCTTGGCGGCCATAACCTTGCCGTTGTTGATGTAAATATAGGCGATGTCGAGACCAATCTGGGAACGGAGGGCATGTCGCGATTGATCACGTCGTACGAAGATGACCTGGCCTGGAATACCCCGCCACCCGGGATTTCAGTCAGGATAACTGGCCAGTCGGTGCTTATGGCCACAGTTATGACTGCTCTGACATCAGGCAGGGTGGAGATGTCGCTGCTCGGCTTAGTCCTGATATTCATCCTGCTCCTGATAATATACAGAGACCTCATCAAGGCCTTATTGCCAGTGCTACCCATGCTCGTAGTGATAGGCTGGATGGGCCTGGTCATGTACTATGGCGGCCTGAAGTACACCCCCCTCACGGCCACGTTAGGCGCTCTGGTCCTGGGAGTCGGATCGGAGTATGCCATACTGATGATGGAACGCTTCTATGAGGAGCTAAGCAATGTCGGCGACCCCTATGAGGCAATGAAGATCACTGCCAACCGTATAGGTTCGGCTCTGATGGCGTCGGGAATGACTGTGATCTTTGGTTTTGCCGCCCTGATCGCATCGCCCTTCAACATCATCAGTAACTTCGGGGTGGTGACTGTGATGTCGGTAGTCCTCGCCCTCATCACCACCTTCACAGTATTCGTTGTCTTAGCGATTCGCATGGAAATTCAACGTGAAGTATTTGAGAATGCCAAACAGGACCTCAAAAAAGCAATTGCGATGATCAATAATCAATCATGGAGAAGAAGCAATGGAAATTAAGTATGCCATAGCCATGGCCCTCATGTTGACACTTCTGGCTACATGTCAGGCCCAGAACACCTACATACCCTACGAGCTCGGAGGAGACAATTACTACACCATGTACGGCAGTCCGGATATCTCCGCCAGCGTTTCTGGGACGGATGAGTTTGAGCGGGGAGATACCGTCACTCTGTATGTGGATCTGACCAACTACGGAAGGATCCTTGGCTTCAAAGAGGATCAGACTCCCCAGAACCCCAAAGAGTTCGCTCTGGCTGCTGCCGAGCTGCAAGACGAGTATAAGAAGCCTACTGCATTGGGAATCACTACTCGCCTCACTTCAGGAGACCCGCAGATCGATGTCAAGTCCGGCGACCAGGTGGTCCAGTCCCTTAAATCCGGAGATAAGATCCAGTCGCCCTTGAAGTTCACCCTGAAGATAGGGGAGCACGCTCCTGCCGGAAAATATCCGCTCCTCCTGAATATGTCTTATGATTATCAGGATAATGTTCGGGTCTATGCCTCGACTCTTGTCACCAGCGGCAGCTCTCCCACTCTGGCAAATTTCCAGGAATCCTACATATATCAGAAGGCTAACCAGACTGTGCCGATCAGCATAATAGTGAAGCGACAGGCTGACTTCAAGATACTCAATGCTTCAGGAACACTCTCAGCAGGTGCCAAGAAGTCGTCGGTTTATGCCACCTACAAGAATATCGGAGAAGATCCCATCAAGGATGCAGTTGCCAGGCTGTCAATCTTCAAGCCCTTCTCATCCACCGACGACCAGGCCTTCATTGGCACATTGCAGCCTGGGGAGAATGCGACTGTGGTCTTCCGGCTGGATGTGGATTCCGATGCCACACCCAAGGACTATGGAATTAACAGCGAGATAAAATATACCGATGTCAACGGCGACACGGTCATCTCGGAGAGCATGAAGATACCGGTGACAGTGAAAGCCGCCGCATCATCACTGCTTCTGCCTGCGGTGATTGTTCTCATCATAATAGTCGCAGCAGGAGGATACATGTACCGAAAGAAGCAAAAGAAGGCCTGATGAGATCCAGGCCCCACCTCCCTTTTTTAGGAGCTGAATGATCGGGTCGAATCAATGTGCAAAATAGGTTATCTTGGAGGAAGTTCTTATGGAAGAAATAGTAGTGCTATCAAGTTGGGAAGATCGTTTTTGGGCCTGGTTGATCGATGTTCTTCTTATGGGCATCCTCTGGCACGGAATTACGATTGTTTTAAAAATAGATGCTTTAAGCCTTAGTGGAGCAGTTCTGATGGCAGCGATATTATTCATTTATTGGACTGCATTGGAGGGTTATCGCGGTCAGTCGCTGGGCAAGATGCTTCTCAACATAGTAGTAACAGGTCCTCTTGGAGAGAGCATCAGGCTTAGCGATGCAGCGGTAGAGTCATTTGGAAAGGCATTTCTGCTACCATTCGACTGCCTCATAGGCTGGTTTGCGCTTCGTGAGAGCAGACAGCGTTTATTCAATAGGATATCAGATACCATTGTCATAAAGCGAACGGAGTAGATTGAAAAGAGATGTTGCCTGTGCCCTTAGAGATAGCTCCTGAGCCAATTCATCCTACGATCAACGCTTCACCGATCCACTCAACCGTTTCCATCACCCTGGCAAAGCGCATCGCCTGCGTCACCATCACCGCCCGGTGCAGATCCGGGGCCGAGATAGATCCAGCGCTGTTCTGCACGGCTAAAGTTCCTATCGCATCGGAGAGAAAGTCCACCTGAAATCCCAAATGAAAAGCCTGGCGCGCCGTCGTGTCGCAGCACATCTGCGCCATGTAGCCGCAGATGGCAACGCGTCCCACCCCTGCCTCTCGCAGCCACTTCTCCAGCCCGGTTCCCGTGAAGCTGCCGGGCAGACTCTTTTCTATCAGAATATCGCGCTTCCTGATCTCAATTTCCGGGTGCAGTTTCCATCCAACGCTTCCTTTTCGAAAAGTAGGCGAGTCCATCGCGGCTGCGCTATGCTGGATGACGACCACGGGCATGCCCGCGCAGGCGGCATGGTCCATCGCCATTAAAATATTGTTCAGGCTGCCCTCCGGAAAGGTCACGGGCAGACGACCTGTGAAGTATTCGTTCTGCACATCGATGACCAGCAATGCTTCATCAACCTCTGTCGTTGTCATGCCCTCATCCGTCATTGAAATTCTCCTTTTCCAATTCCATCCCCTGGAAATCCACCACAATCCCGTTAACCTCTTTGCGACACTCAACTGTATCCTTAAAGCCGCAATGATAGTAGAGCTTTCTGGCGCGAGGGTTGCTCAGTCGCACTATGAGATAGACTCTCTTTAACCCGAGCTGCTCAAATCCCTTTCTTAGCGTCATTCGGGCGAGCCTCTCCCCTGCACCCTGCCCCAGGATATCAGGATGAAGCGCAATGCGAAACTCGACGCTGCTGCTTTTGCCGTCTTCATCATCTCTTGAGAGGATCGTAAAGCCGATCAAAACGCCGCTCTCCTCAGCGACGTAAATCGTCGTTCCCTTTTTTCCGAGATATTCGCTTATCCATCCGGCCTCACGCAGGGCATAATCAAGATCTTTGAACTCCTCCGGATAGGCTGGCCAGCTTTGGATGACTGCAACGTCCTGCCCGGCAATTTTCCTGAGAATCATGGTTCTCGTTCATGGAGGGCTGACAATTAAAAGAGTTGGCCTACAGGAACTGCAAGAGGTAAATTTATGCCTCGCTTTAAAAGAATGCTGACCTGAGCGAAAAAAGCTCAGGCTGGACTGGGCAGGCGGATTGGCTGAGTTCAAAGAAAGATGCACATCTCTGCAATTGCAGAAAGAATCCCTGCATTGATGGGGCGATTAAACACTTTCCACAACCATCGCCCTTTCCATCTCCCTGGCCACGCTCGCCCTCGCCATCCTGCTCTGCACCGTCGCCGCCAGCGCGTTCGCCGCTCTAGCTCGGGAGTACTCATCCACCTGCCAGTCCAGCCCCTCGTAGCCCACATCCATGAGGATGAGGCCATCCGCCGGGGCGGTGGGCGCGCCGTGGTTCAGCTCGGGCCGGAGCAGATCGGAAAACCAGCTCATGTCCTTCTGGCCCGCCCCCACCTTCTCCAGAGCTCCCACAATCTTTCGCACCATATTCCAGAGAAAGCCGTTGGCCCGAATGTCGAAAATGAAAAGGCCGCCTCCTTCGGAGATCTGCAATTTTTGCACAGTCTTCACCGTATCCACCTTGGCCGAGGAGAAGTTTCGAAAGTCGTGCTCGCCTAAAAGCTGCGCTGCTGCGGCGTGCATCCTCTCCAGGTCGAGGCCCGGATGCCAGAGAAGATAGCGATACTCGCGCCACTGAGCATTCCAGCGGGCAGAAAAGCCCACCGGCGCTTTGGCCCAGGCCCAGGTCCAGATGTCACGGGGCAACCGCCCGTTCACGCAGCGCGGGCGGGTCAATTTGGCTTTGTCCTCGTCGATCCAAAAGTCGATCACCTGGCCCAGAGCCGTGACGCCCCGGTCCGTCCTGCCCGCGTAGCAGAAGTCGCCGTGAATGACTCCAATCTTTGATAACGCCTTCCTAACCTCGGAATCGACGGTGACGAGGTCCGGCTGGCGCTGAAAGCCATAGTAGTTGTCGCCCAGGTAGGCGAGCTTGAGAGCGATCTTCATCTATTCATTTCCCAAAAATAATGAATCGCTTCTCTTCGCCTCATGGGCAGACAGTGATTTTATAAGATCTGCTGTGTTCATCCCATTGTCTATAATATACAGCAGCAACATCACTTGTTGGGTAGGGATACGACGAGATATCTACGTGATCCTCCCAGATGTGATTATAGCCTCCAAAGTTGGGGGATACTAAATACTTATGACCACCGCGAAGCAGGTCCGGTCCAAGGTTTGTCCATTGATTATCTGAAGATAATCCAAACCAGATATAATAATATCCTGGAGCTACCAATGGACCTGCAACAATCCGGTCATAGGGAACAACCATGTATTGTATACCGCAAACCGGTTGAGCTGTGACCGGCACGGTGCCAACGATCAGCAATCCCAATATCAAAATCGGTGCAATTATTTCAGCTGCATCTTTTTGCATTACGACCACCTTTATTATCCATATATATCTCAACTATTTAAGAATGACTTTACATCGGAATGAAAAGCCATGATCTCCGACCTCACCCGTCTTAGATCTCCCTTGGATCTGTTATGTACCCGGTGATGGCACTGGCTCCCGCCGTGGCAGGCGAGCAGAGGTAGACGAATGCCTGTGGGCTGCCCTGCCGGCCCACGAAGTTGCGGTTCGACGTGGAGAGACAGCGCTCGCCTGCGCCCAAGAGCCCAAAGGACCCGCCCATGCACGGACCGCAGCAGGCAGACTCAAACATGGCCCCAGCCTCCATGAATTTCTCCACCAGGCCGGCCCGGAGGCATTTCATGTACTCCTCCCGGCTAGCTGGCACCACAATCAATCGCACGCCTTTGGCTACGGGCTCTCCCTTCATCATCTGAGAGGCCTGCAAGAGGTCCTCGAATCTGCCGTTAGTGCAGGAGCCTAAAAACACCTGATCAAGCTTCGTCTCAGGCACCTGGCTTATCGGAAAAACATTGTCCACGTTGTGGGGCATCGCAATCTGCGGCTCAAGATCGCTGACGTTCCAGCTCCGGCTGGTGAATATCGCATCCTCGTCACCCCGCACGATTCCCTCTCTGATGGCTGCCTTGTCCTTCACCCGGCCCTCCAGGTACTTAATAGTGGTCTCATCCGTCTCGAAGATGCCGGCCTTGGCCCCCATCTCAATGGCCATGTTGGATACAGTCATTCTCTCAGGGATGCTCATGCGCGCCGCAGCCTCGCCCAAGAATTCGCAGGCCAGATAGTTGGCTCCGTCCGCCCCGATATCGCCAATGATCTTCAGCACAACGTCCTTGGAGGTGACGCGGGCGGGCAGCCTTCCTTCGATCATGAGCTTCAGGGTCTTGGGCACCATGAACCAGAGCTTGCCCGTGGCAAAGACGGATGACATGTCAGTAGATCCGACGCCGGTAGCAAAGGCCCCGAAAGCTCCGTAAGTGCATGTATGCGAGTCTGTGCCCAGGACGATGCTGCCGGGCAGCACATGCCCCTTCTCAGGCATTACCTGATGACATACACCGCAGAATATGTCGTAGTTTAAGATGCCCTGCTCCTGCGCGAAGTTTCGCAGCATTATGTGATTCTCCGCCGCCTTCAGGCTGTCCGCGGGAACCTGATGATCGAAGAGCAGGACGATCTTGGCAGGGTCCCATACCAAGGCATCCCTGCCCGCGATCTCGTAAAATCCCTTGACCGCCAGCGGGCCGGTGATGTCGTGGATCATGGCGCCGTCAATGTCCGCCATGACGAACTCGCCAGCATGTACCTCTTTTTGGGAGGCTTTAGAAAATATCTTCTCAGACAGGGTTTGGCCACTCATGACAAGGGCCATCTCATCCATGATAAATAAATCCTTACCTTGCCGCCCAAAATAAGATCAAGCGGAAACCCACCAGACACATTCAAAGCCTTTAAATAAATCCGGCAACACCATCGATGTACACAAGATTACATCGTAGTTTAAAGATGGAGTGTCCCAGATGAAGATCAAGTATTTACTCGACGAGGAAGAGATCCCCAAGAAGTGGTACAACGTAGCCGCCGACATGCCCACGCCCCTGGACCCGCCTCTGCATCCCGGGACGCTAAAGCCTCTCACTGCCACAGACATGGAGATGATCTTTCCCAAGGCGCTCATCCGGCAGGAGATGAGCACCGATCGCTGGATAGACATCCCGGAAGAGGTACGCGACATCTACCGACTCTGGAGGCCGACTCCCCTTTACCGGGCTGCCGCCCTCGAGAAGGCTCTGAAGACTCCTGCCAAGATCTACTACAAATATGAGGGCGTAAGCCCGGCTGGCAGCCACAAGCCCAATACTGCCGTACCCCAGGCCTACTACAATATGAAAGAGGGAATTGAAAGGCTGGCCACGGAGACGGGTGCCGGGCAGTGGGGCTCGGCCCTCTCTTTGGCCACCTGCCTCTTCGGCCTGAAGTGCACTGTTTACATGGTAAGGTCAAGCTTCGACAGCAAACCCTACCGCAAGAGCGCCATGCGCGTCTGGGGGGCAGATTGCTTCGCCAGCCCCTCCGATAAGACCAATTTCGGCAGAAAGATCCGGGCCGAAATGCCCGACACGCCCGGATCGTTAGGCATCGCCATCTCCGAGGCCGTGGAGGACGCGGCCAGCCACAGTGATACCAATTACGCACTGGGCTCAGTGCTAAACCACGTTCTCCTCCATCAAACCATCGAGGGTCTGGAGCTGAAGAAGCAGTTCGATCTGGCCGACGACTATCCGGATATCATGTACGGATGCTGCGGCGGTGGAAGCAACTTCCCGGGTATGGTCTTCCCTTTCATCCCGGACAAGATGAAGGACAAGAAGGACCTGCGCATGGTAGCCTGCGAGCCCTCTGCCTGTCCCAGCCTGACCAAAGGGCTTTATGCCTATGACTTCGGCGACACAGCCGGCATGGCTCCTGTGATCAAGATGTACACTTTGGGGCATGACTTCATCCCGCCCGGCATCCACGCTGGCGGCCTGCGCTATCACGGAGACGCTCCCTTGCTCTGCAATCTGGTGCACGACGGCCTGATCGAGGCCACGGCTCTGCAGCAGACCGAAGTCTTCGAAGCTGCCACCCTCTTTGCCCGCTGCGAAGGCATAATTCCCGCACCGGAAGCGTCTCACGCTATCAAGCCCGCCATTGACGAAGCACGAAGGTGCAAAAAGACAGGCGAGGCCAAGACTATCTTCATCTCCCTTACCGGACACGGCCATTTCGACATGGCAGCATACGATGCCTACAACGACGGCAAGCTGGTAGACTACGAGTATCCCGCAGATCTGGTGAAGCAGTCTCTTGCCAAGCTGCCCAAGGCTTGATGGAAGCAAGAGTTGGAAAGATCGGCTTTCTCATCAACCCCATAGCCGGCATGGGCGGAGCAGTAGGCCTGAAAGGCACGGATGGCCTGGCTGCTGCTGCCCGGGCCAGGGGCGCAAAGCCTCTGGCAGCAAAGCGCGCGCGAGCGTGTCTGCGTTTGCTTTCCCGGGAGCCGGACCTTCTCTTTTTTGCCGCCAGCGGCGAGATGGGTGAAGATGAGTTGAAGGAATGCGGACTGCAATACACTGTGGCCTACGTAGCTACAGGAGAGTCCAGTTCCCAGGACACAAAACTGGCTTGCCAGGCCTTTCTGGAAAACGAAGTCGATTTGATAGTATTTTGCGGAGGCGACGGAACGGCTAGAGATGTTGCCAGTGTCGCAGCCATGCTACCCATCCTGGGCATACCTGCCGGAGTGAAGATGCATTCAGGCGTCTTTGCCATCAGCCCCCAGGCCGCAGCCGCGCTTGCGTTAGGCTTTGTTCGGGGCGTTCATTTGGCCAGAGAGACGGAGATCGTGGATGTAGACGAAGAGCTCTACCGGGGCGGAGAGCTGCAGACCAAGCTTTATGCCATAGCCAGAGCGCCCTACCAACCTGTGCTTGTGCAGGAGCGAAAGAGGGTCTACGTTTCCGTTAGCGAAGAGGAGTTCAAGGATCAAATTGCTCTCTTTGCCTCCGAATTTATGAGGGACGGATCTGCCTACATTTTAGGAGCGGGAACTACTACAGCCAGGATTGCCGAGCATTTGGGCGTGGAAAAGACCCTGCTTGGCGTAGATATAATTCAGGGGGGAAAGCTCCTCCTTAAGGACGCCTCCGAGCGGGATCTTTTGGCTTTGCTGGATATAGAAAAGAGCGTTAAAGTCATTGTCAGCCCCATCGGTGCCCAGGGCTTCATACTGGGACGAGGCAGCCAGCAGATCAGCGCTGCAGTACTGCGGCGCGTGGGAGAGGAGAATTTGATAATAGTATCAACGCCCCATAAGCTGGCGGAGCTACCACAGCTATTGGTGGACACGGGCGATGAACAAATGGACAAAAACCTGGCTGGGAAGAGAATGGTGGTCACGGGATATCGCATAGCGCAGAGAAAAAATACGGTGGCGGCATCAGCGGCAAACACGCCATCCGCAACATTCCATTAGAGTTGCCAGGTCACTGTGAAATGAAAACATTTATATTATCAAGATTACTGGATAGTTCTTCATGAATGCGCTTGCTTTAATTCCCGTTATTTTGCTGCTGCAAGCATCATGCTTCGATATGCAGGGCACAATAATCGATGTTATTTCTCCGTCAAGCCTTTTGATTGGAAATACTACCGTTAGCCTGGCAGATGTGGACGCTTCCGGGCTGAATCAAAGACAATATGCTTATCTGATGGACGATCTCAAAAGCAGTCTGCAAGGAAAAGACATCTTTGTCAAAGATGGCTATGCATATTTTGATTTGACGGGAAGCTACAATTCATATAGCATCAACGAGATGACTCAAAAGGATATCGCGGATTTAAAGGAAATGAGTAGATTCTATTGTGTATAATATACCCATGCTCTCATAATATATTTTCCATAGAGTATCCAGATGAGCACAAATATTCCAAAAATAATATAGAGGTTGGTGATGTACACCAACCACTGAAGAAGACGCATCTTCTTCTCAGGCGTCCCAAACCAGTCTTCCGCTTTTCGCTCAAACCAGTTGGACATCTGTTCCAATTAAGCTGAAGCCTTGGCGGCAGCGGCTTTCTCCGCTTCCTTCTTTGCTTCTTCTGCTGCGGCTTTCCTCTCGGACTTGCCCTTTAGCATCTTCAGCTTGACCACATTGTCCCTTTCCATCTCCTCCAAGGCCATGCCGATGAACTTGATGGTGTCCTTGAGTTCAGGAATCACCTTGAACTCCAGAGCATTGACACGCCTCTTGGTGCTGTCGATATCCTCGACGAGCCGGATCATGCCGGTCTCAACCTCAGCAGCCAAGATGACCTTGTCCAGCAAGTTCTCATAGGCATCAGCGGCCTCATCAATGGCAGCACTGGTCCCAATGATGCCGTAGCCGCGCTCGAACATCTTCTTACGCACTGCTTCGGAGGTGATCTTGGGAACCACTACGCCCATGATGTTTCTGGATTCAAGCTGGATGACCGGCTCTTTTTGCAGGGAATAAGCCACACTGCTGATGGCAACTGATCCCTCGATAGCCATAGCCATTTGAAGCCTCTGCTCAGATACGAGCAGAGCCTCAACCAGCTCTTTCCTGACCGTCTTGGCCTTGCTTAGCACCTCGAAGAACTCAATCATGAGGCCGTCACGCTTCATTTTGAGGAGCGAGTGACCAGTTTTCGCGACCTTCATTCGTTTCTTGAGTGCGATCAGCACTGCCCTGGTCGGTTTTGTTCCTCGAATTACGGCCATGATCTCACTTCTTCGCTGCGCTTGCTGCGTACTTGGGGTGGTAAACCTTGATGTATTTATCGTCAATCCTGGTGAGCATTGCTTCCGGCAGATCTGCCAGGAGATCCCATCCGATCTGGAGGGTCTCGAAGATAGACCTGTCTTCATCTCTGCCCTGGTTGACGAATCTCTTCTCAAACTTATCTGCGAACTCCAGGACTAATTTATCGCGTTCTGATAGAGCCTCTTTGCCGACGATGGCAGCGAGACCGCGCAGATCGTTGCCCTCTGCATAATAAGCATAGAGCTGATCAGATACTGCTCTGTGATCCTCGCGAGTGTGGCCCTTACCGATACCGGAGTTCATAAGCCGGGAAAGAGAGGGTCGAATGTCGATGGGCGGATAGATGCCCTTTCTGTGCAACTCTCTGGAGACGATGATCTGACCCTCGGTAATGTATCCGGACAGATCCGGGATGGGGTGAGTGATATCGTCACCGGGCATGGTCAGGATGGGGAACTGAGTGATGGAGCCCTTCTTGCCCCTGATGATTCCTGCCCTCTCGTACTGGCATGCCAGGTCGGTGTACATGTATCCTGGGTAGCCGCGTCGTCCGGGCACCTCTTCACGAGCTGCGCCCATCTGTCGAAGCGACTCACAGTAATTGGTCATGTCCGTGTAGATGATGAGCACGTGCATGTCCAGATCGAATGCCAGATACTCGGCGGTGGTCAGGCCCAGCCTGGGTGTCAGAATCCTCTCTACAGCCGGGTCGTCGGCCAGGTTGAGGAACACGACTGCTCTCTCCAGGGCTCCCGTCCTCTCGAAGTCGGCCAGGAAGTGCTGAGCCTCTTCGTTGGTGATGCCCATGGCGCAGAAGATGACTGCGAACGACTCGGCTTCGCCGAGAGCCTTGGCTTGCCTGGCAATCTGCAGAGCTAGGTCGTTATGAGGCAGACCTGCACCGGAGAAAATGGGCAGTTTCTGGCCGCGCACCAGAGTGTTTGTGCCATCGATTGTCGAGATGCCGGTCTGGATGAAAGCGCGCGGCTTCTCACGGGAAGCTGGGTTGATGGCAGCTCCTGCGATATCTCTCAGTACATCAGGCACAATTTCCGGGCCGCCGTCTCTGGGCTTTCCGGATCCGGACAGAACGCGTCCCACGATGCCGGGAGACAGTGGCATCTTGATGACGTCTCCGGTGAAACTGACTGCGCTATCCTTGGACAGACCGCCCGTTCCCTCGAAGATCTGAACGACTACGATCTCATCAGAGGAATCCAGCACCTGTCCCCTCTTCAGCTCTCCGCCCGTCCTGATCTCGACGAGCTCCATGTAGCCCACTGGCTCTGTCTTCTCTACGAAGATGAGTGGTCCGGAGATCTCAGTAATAGTCTTGTATTCCTTTGTCATTTTGAACCCTCCTCACTTCAGCGCCTTAAACTCGGTGTCCATCTGAGCCAGAACCTTTGCCAGAATGGGCTCATACTCAGCTTCCAGTCGTACCTTGGCCAGAGCATCCTTGGATGGAACAGATGTGATCTGCGCCACGGGTATACCCTTCTGGACTGCCTCGAAGGCATAGTCCCTGTACTTCAGGATGGAAGCCAAGAGGTCGAACTGCTTCTTGTACGGTGAGAATGTATCCACCGGATGGAATGCGCTCTGTGCCAACCAGAAGTTGATGATCATCCTTGCGACTTCCAGAGTGACCTGCTGATCCTCAGGCAGGGCATCAGACCCTACGAGCATCACGATCTCTTCCAGCTCTGCGTTCTCCTGCAGAATGGCCATGGCACGTCTCTTGTTCTTGTTCCAGTCGGGGCTGACGTTCTCTACGAACCAGGGCTCGAGGTCCAGGTCATACAACGAGTAGGAATCCAGCCAGTTGATGGACGGGAAATGCCTGCGCTGTGTCAGCTTAGAGTCCAGTGCCCAGAATACCTTGACCATTCTCAGTGTGTTCTGAGTAACGGGCTCGGTGAAGTCTCCGCCGGGCGGGGACACGGCACCTACGATACTGACTGAACCCTGACCGCCGTTTAATACCTCGGCACGTCCGGCACGCTCGTAGAAGTCGGCAAGTCGAGCACCCAGGTATGCAGGATAGCCTTCCTCACCAGGCATCTCTTCCAGACGTGAGCCCATCTCTCTCATAGCCTCTGCCCAGCGAGAGGTGGAGTCGGCTGTCATCAGGACGTCGTAGCCCATATCTCTGTAGTACTCTGACGTGGTCATTCCTGTATAAACAGAAGCCTCACGAGCAGCCACAGGCATATTGGATGTATTGGCGTAAACGATGGACCTCTCCATCAGGGGTCTGCCGGTTCTTGGGTCTTGCAGTTCTGGGAACTCATGCAGCAGATCGGCCATCTCATTGCCGCGCTCGCCGCATCCCACATAAACCACAATGTCGACATCTGCCCACTTGGACAGGGTCTGCTGCATAACAGTCTTTCCGGTGCCAAATCCGCCGGGAATGGCTGCCGTGCCGCCCTTGGCCAGGGAGAAGAATCCGTCAATAACCCTCTGCCCAGTCCTCAGGGGAATGGTGGGTGCCAGTTTTTTTGTCACAGGTCGGGCTCGTCTTACCGGCCACTTGTGCATCATGGTGAGCTTGGTTCCGTCATCTAAGACGGCTACGACCTCATCGACGTTGAAATTTCCAGAGTAAATCTCCTTGATGACGCCGCCCTTAAGGTTGGGGGGAACCATGATCTTATGCTTGATGAGAAGTTGCTCCTGAACCTCGCCGATGGACTGGCCGGGCTTGACTAAATCGCCCTTCTTGGCTGTGGGCTTGAACTCCCACTTCTTCTTGTGGTCGATGCCATCTACGAACAGACCTCTGCTGATGAAGTCTCCGGAGGCCGCTGCAAGCATGGGTAGTGGCCTTTGGATACCGTCGTAAATTTGGGTCAGAATACCTGGACCCAATTGTGCTACGAGCGGAGCTCCTGTTTCCTTGACGGGCTCGCCGGGCCGCACGCCTCCCGTATCCTCGTACACCTGAATGATATGTTTATTGCCGGAAATGCCGATGACTTCACTCATCAGGCCTTCCTCGCCGACCAAGACTAGGTCGTACATGGAAGCCTTCAGGCCCGTAGCCTGAACTAGTGGTCCGGCGACTCGCGATATTTTCCCTACTTCCATAAATCAACACCTATTGCCCTTTTAATCTTCTCTCTCATCTCTGTGCTCTGCTCGGTTCCGATGGCAATCATGGTAGGCTTGATAGAATCGGAGAGCTGCTCTTGAAGTCTCTTGGGCAGCTTGTTGTAATCCGATTGCTTCAACACCAGAATTCCCACATTGGAATCAGCCATGACCTCGCCAATCTTTGAGACCATCTCCTCTTCGGTGTTGGCCGCATAAGATTTCTTTACACCTGCCAGATTAAACCCGAGGACGCTCTCGCTCCCTCCCACAAAGGCAATCTCCATTTTAGGCCACCACCACTTGCTCCTCAACGAGTTCGGCAGGAAGTCCGGCTTCTTTTCCTCTCACAATCTTCCTGATGTTGGAAACTTCAGTCTCTTTGCTCACCATATAGCCGAGCACCGGCAAGATAGATAACGGATGATAGTTTGAAAGAGCCCACGCATACCGGATGAGATACGCCCTTAGCCTGGCCTCTATTCTGCTGACTGCATCCAGATCTACAGATGCGATGTCAGAAATGGAGGACCAGAAGGGATATCCTTCAAGCGCGCGCAGGAACTCGCCGAAAGGCTGACCGGCCATGCGGCTCAGCTCATCGTGCAATTTCCCACCAGGGATGAGGTTCTCTTGTATCACGGCTGCATCGATACCTGCCTTGTTCATCCTGAAGAGAGTGATCAAATTTCTTATATCGACCTCTCTTCGGACATACTTGAGCAGCAGGCCTCCGCCCACAGACAGAGTGCCGCCCACGGCGCGCTCCATTCTGAAGTAATAGAGCTTGTCCAGGGCGTTCTCCAACGATGCCAAATTCTTGCCGTCGTATTGCGCCAGCGCGCTGGAATAGTCGGTACCATCAAAGGCCGATATGATGTCGGTTATGGAATCCTTTTTGGCCAGCTCATTGAGGCGCTCTGATGATAACTCACCGGCGGGCACGAGATGTTTCACTATCTCGGTGTCGGTGGCCCCGTAGAACTTGCCACGCAGGAGGGTCTTGATGTTCCATACATCCCAGCGCCGCAAGTACTCCAGAATCAGGAATGAAGGCTCGTCTATTGAGACCTCCTCGAGCTTCCTGAATGTCTTTGCCATATTGGCAAAGGTGGCGTGCTCAATGAGCTCCACACCGGAGTAGTCCTTGGATAGCGCGTCGATCTCATCCTTATACTGGGTTTCTTCCAAGTAGCGGGCGATCTCAGACATATCCATGTTCATCATCCTGGCATACATCTCAGCCGGGACGAGCTTAGTCTTCAATGCCCGGACTCTGCCCGTGATGTAAGCGTACTTCACCGGTGAACCGAACTTCGGCAAACGTAGTACAGGCATCGTCCTCACCCGAATAAGATCCTGGAAACCTCTTTCATGCGGTTATTAAAGACCTCACGCGCAAGAGTTTCGTAGGTTAAATCGTAACGCAGAGCTCCATCACTGCTCTCAACCACAGCGCCGCCTATGATGTCCAGGTTCCCGCCGTAATTTGAGGCGAGAGAGGAGATGAAGGCCTCATCTCTCTTGTTGGAGAAGACCTTCATTTCCTTGAGATTGTGAGGCTCGAGCAGCTTTTTGAGCATGGCTTCGTTATCCTTCTTGGGAAGATTCTGCAACTTCTCAAGCAGCTTCGTCCTAGCCTGCTCAAGGAGATCCTTGTGAACATTCAGTTCCGCTCTCTTGACCTCGAGATTGGCGCTGGAGATCTCCCTGCGCTCGATAGCCTCAACCGTGTGTCCAACCTCCGCTTCCTTTCTGGACTTTATCTCGGCGGCACGTTCCCTAGCTTCATTGAGTAGCCTTGCAACCTCTTGGTCGGCCTCACGGTTTATCTGAGCGACCTTGTCCCTGCTGGTTGCCAGGACTGACTCAACCACTGCATCTAGTGCCATTGCCTTTACACCCCTTGTAAATGGCTAGCTTAGGGTGTTACGATGCCAGAGAAGGGTGTCCAGGCGAACATCAGAATCAGCGATACTGCAAGGCCGAAGATGATCAGCGTCTCGGGCAGAAGCATGAGGAACAGACCCTTGCCCAGAAATCCGGGCTCCTCTGCAACGACGCCAACTACTGCTGCGCCGATACCCTGTTCACCCATACCAGCACCAATGCCTGCTAATCCAGTAGCCAAGCCTGCGCCGACAGCCAACAATCCATACAACGTTCCTGCATCTGCTACAACTGCCATTTTCCTCAATCCTCCTTTATATGAATATTACAATTTGCATTCGATCTTTCAATTCGTTCTATCGAATTCATGCTTTCAGGAACCTCCGGACATGTCCGAAGGGACTGTACTCCACTCCACCGCCATGATTGCTGTAGAACTTGGTAAACATCTCCACATAATGCAACCTGAGAGGATGCATGAATGGAGAGAGAATTCCCAGCAGGAAGTTGATGAAGTGCACTGCGAATAATACCACAAGACCCGCAATGATCGCAGGTATCGTGAACTCAGCGCTATTCGTCGCTCCACCGCTCAGCATGGGCATGACTACATAGAAGGCCAGCTGGTTGGCAGCGAATGCCAAGCCTACTGAAGCCAAGCCGATGGCTAATAACCTAAGATAGGATATCAGGTTGCTCACATAGAATGGCAAGTGAGCAAGACCCATAGGCCCTTCCGGTCCCATTACCAGCATCACCATGGCGACTACAATTACGATAGCGCTTGCAATTACCAACATCATCTGACCCATGACGAGCCCAAGAACAAGCAATCCGAAGAATACCTGAATGAGCATCACGGGAAGTTTCTCGAAATAGGCATGCTTCTTCTCGCCGTAGGCCAGCTCAGTCTTGATGCCCAAGATTGAACCAACGCTGCAGTGAATAATGCCTATGATGACGCTAGTACCGATCAACAACAAAACAGCGTTACTTGCCAGCCGATCCAGCGGGAAGATATCAATTCCCGGCCAAAATCCTATTCTTCCCAGCGAGCCGAAAACACCTTCGCCGAAATAGAGACCTGCAGCTTTTACAGCCTCTAGCTCGTGTTCAGGCAAATGTCCCATGACCTTGCTCCACAAACCGAGCGGACCAAAGATCTCGCCGAAGAATATGCCGAATATGACGGCCCACACGCTGGAGATCAGAACGACGTTGATCAACTGCTGCCAGCCTGGAGTTTTGAACTTCTTCTTCAGAAGCACCATAGTCAGAAACGCCATGAGGCCATAGCCGATGTCCCCCAGAATCATGCCGAACATGATTGGGAAGAATACGAATATCAGCAATGACGGATCGAACTCCTTATACTCGGGAATGGCGAACATCCTTGTTACCAGTTCGTAAGGCTTGACCAAGCTGGGGTTATCCATCTGGGTCGGTATGTCTTCGCCCTTCTCTGCAAGTTCGTCTGCCTCATTATCTGCAATCAACGAAACTTCAAGCTTGCCGCCGGCTGCGCTCTCCAGTTCGCTCTTGAGCCTGCCGAACTGATCCGCCGGAACATACCCATCGATGACGAAGGCGTTGGCCGTCTCAGCAAACCTGAGAGGTGCCTCTGTCTTATGGGTCTGCATGGACAGATATTCGTCCGTTGCCAGCATAAGATCTTCATACTGCTTCTTCATGTCGGCAAGCTTCTTTTGGAGTGGCACTTTCTCGCCTTCCAAAGATTTGATGCTGCCTTCAAGAGTAGCAATCGCCGAATCAACATTGCCTTCCAGCCTGGGTACGGATGTCTCAGAAAACCCATGCTCTGAAAGAACTGATGATACATCACCGGCCTTATCTGCAGGTACAAATACCGCTACAAAAGTTGCATTCTTGGCGCTTCCGGAATATATCTCATTTACCGGAGAAACCCTCGCCACATCGGCATCAACTGATGTTGCTGCTGTGCCGACGAAGGTCGCCAGAGAATCATAACCATAGTAAGATTCCAAAGGCAGCGGCAAAACAGCCAAAGGAGTCAGAGCTCTGATCTGATCCTGTTTGGACTTAACTTCTGCGTCGATGGCAACGATGCGCTCGTATGTAGCAGTAACATCTGCACCAACGTTATTAAGAAGATTATCCATCTCCGATAGAACCTGGCTCTCAGGATATGCCTTATCAGGAAACTTCTTGTTTAGCTCAAGGTACCTGGTGACAGATCTGAGCTTAATGAGATCCTCGGAGTACTCTTTGGCTTTGCCGATGGGCTTGCCCATCTCAAACTGTGGTTGGCTGCCATTATAGTTGACAATATGGAGCAAGCGCAACTCATGCAGCTTTTCTACAACTGGAGATATTACGTTCTTTGACCCGGCGACGACTACACGACTCATCTTTACGGGCCTAAGCATGCAACGACCCCATGAACTCCTTTATCAGATATTCAACTGCTTTGTCCAGCTTTGCGCTGGCGCTGCCACCCATTGAGCTTACGTTCTTCTCACCGCTGTTAACGATCGATGCCTTCTTGGCTTTCACATCGCTATCAGCTTTGGCAACGCTCTTTTCAAAGTAATCCTGTGCATCAGTCTCGGCGGATTTGACGAGGTTTGCAGCTTCAGTAGTGGCAGCGGCTATCTTTTTTTCCTTCTCATCCAAGGCACGCTGGACTACTGCCTTGGCTTCAGCCTCTGCCGATTTGATTTTCGATAAGATATCGTCTCTAGCCATCTGATCCCTCTACTTCTTCCCTCACTACACCTCTTCCGTTTTTCAAACAGCGCTACATCACTTTTGGCTCGTGATAAACGTTCTGATCCATCCTCATCTACCAATATAAACTCTTCGGTTTTGATTTGAGGAGAGGGCTAAGTATAATCTTTCCACTTACGACCCCCAAAATTTCAAGGCTGTTTCCAGCTCTTTGTGGTCTTTTGCATATTCTTTGAGGGGAATTTGCTTTAGCCAGGCATCCGTCGCCTGCACCATAGCCATTGCTCCGGCAGTGGTTCCGTCTGGATGACCGTGCACACCTCCGCCTGCCTGGATGATGCAATCAATGCCGTAGCCATCCAAATTTCCATGAACCTTGGCAGGATAGACCCCGCCCGAGGCCACCGGGAATACTCTCTTGTAGCCGTGCCAATCCCCTCGCAGAGCATCACGGGATAGGTCGTTTTCCAGGGTTTCGCGCGCCATCTTGCCCATGTAGCTTCCTGTGTGCAAGTTTGTGCCTCCCGTCATGCGCACCAGCTTGGAGATGACCAGCATGGCAATGCCGTGCCCTTTGTCTCTGGTGAAGGCTCCATGCATGGTTCTGTGTACATGTATGGGCACATTTAGATGCCGGGAAAGATCCTCCAGCGCGGAGAAACCGGCCGTCAGAACATCGATCATGACCATGTTGGCGCCATGATCGACAGCGGTTTCAGCCCGCTCCAGGATCTTATCGGCGCCGGCGGTGACGTTGACCGCGTAGAAGGCCTTCTTGCCCGTCTGCATCTCCACTTTGTCCAGGGCGCCCATGACCGCTTCCAGACGGGGAATAAGGGGACAGAAGCTCTGATCGGTCAGGGTCTCGTCATCTTTGACCAAATCCAGTCCGCCGCGAACGGCGGCTGCGGCTACCGCTGCTGTGCCGGCCGGGTCCAAGCCCACCTTGGGCTTGACGATGGTGCCAACCAATGGACGGCCATAAACTCCCAATATTTTTCGTGCATCCTCAATGCCGAAGCTCGGACCCTTGTGCGCCGAGAGCAGGCTCTCCGGGAAGATTACATCCTGAAGACGCACCTTTTCCAAAGCGCCCAGGCCGAAAAGGTTACCCGCTACCACAGAAAGGTACTGAGGGACGTTTCCAGGCTCAAAAAGCTCCTCAGGAAAGCCTATCTCGACGTTGTCGCCCTCTGCCAGAATCACCCTCGCCGCAAGGGGATTGTCCTGGCCCCGCACCGCTGTCCAGGTGCCGGTGGACTGCTCAGCGGCGATTGCCTCCGCAGCTTTCTGGATGGGAAGGTCGGTTTCTACATGATATTTTGCTACAAGTTCCATAATAATGCTCCTGATGTCTATTATCAGCCAGATAGACCCTCACGCCAAAAGGACAATTCCTTCTCAAAATGACATCGGGTCTTCATTGGCCAATTCCGGGCATAGGTAAGTCTCTAGCAGATATAAGAGCTTCTGCCGAAGAGACTTAAGACTGTATAATCCCAAAAATAACATGATCCATGACAGCAATGTTTCCCGGCTGATCTGAGGGCAAAATTGCGGAAATTTCGTGCAAACAGCAATCAGAGGATTGAAACACATTTTTTCGATTAGGGGCCAACATCTTTATTATTGAAGAAAACCCGACAGACTGCTAAAATTATCAGGAGAATCCATGGGTGAAGGCATAAATGATCACACTCGATACATCGTTGATCTGAGGCGCCATATGTGGATGGTTGGCATCGAGGTGGAATTGCGGCGACTCATCTGGCAGATTGCCGTGGTCGGCAAATATATTTCCGCAAAGATCCACGAATCCAACCGCAAGCTGGCCGGCTTCAAGAATGCTTACGGCGAGGATCAGTTAGTGCTGGACCGTATTTCCGATGACATATTAAAAAATATGCTGCGCAACTCAGGATTTGTTCGCGAATATGCCTCTGAGGAGCTCAAAGATATAGTCACCATCGGTGAAGGGCAGGAAAAATATATTGTTACCGCCGACCCATTAGACGGTTCTTCCCTAGTGGATACCAATCTGGCCATCGGAACGATCATAGGCATCCACAAAAATTCAATATTTGACAGCGGAAGGAATTCGATGGTTGCCGCTCTTTATATTACTTATGGCCCGCTCATCACTATGATTTACTCGGCCGGAAAGGGCGTGCATGAGTTCGTATTGGATCGCGAAGGAGAGTATGTCCTTTCCGAGGAAAATATCCGGCTTAATGAGAAAGGAGCGATCTTTTCACCTGGCGGTCTGCGCAAGGACTGGACGGACAACCATCGCAAGTACATCGATAAGCTGGAGACAGACGGCTACAAGCTGCGCTACAGCGGGGGTTTTGTTCCCGACATCAATCAGGTGATTATCAAGAGAGGAGGCATATTCACCTATCCTGCATTGAAGAAATCGCCCCAGGGGAAGCTGCGGTTGCTGTTTGAACTTCAGCCCATGGCATTCATCGTAGAGCAGGCCGGCGGCAGGGCTACAGACGGAAAAGAGGACATTCTTTCTCTCAAAGTGACGTCCGTCAATCAACGGTCGCCCATCTACATAGGCTCGTCTGCGGAAGTGACAATGGCGGAGCAATTCCTCTCGCAATAAATACAATACATTTCAGAGGAGCAGCAATGATTTACGAGAATATGGATCAGCTAAAGAAAGGATGCGAATTCATACTAGCCTGTGATGGCGAAGATGTTCGTGTCTTGAATGAATCCAGGTTTCGGGAAAAGTTGATCGATGATTTAATCTATACGGCCGTTTTCAGTCCCGACCCAGCAACTTCGGAAATCGCGGGGTTTCTGATTCGCCGGGGAGCGGCTGGCTTAGGAATCATTTCTGCGTCGATCCAATCCCTTTACGAAGCCATGGGACGTAAGGAACTTTGCGGATTTACCGTTCCGGCAATCAATATCCGCGGCATTACCTACGATGTGGCACAGGCCGTCTTTCGTGCCGCGATCAAAGGGAATGTAGGGCCTGTTCTCTTTGAAATCGCCCGTTCGGAAATAGGCTATACAAAGCAAAGGCCGCTGGAATACACCTGTGCAGTTACTGCGGCGGCTGTTAAATCCGGCTGGCGCGGCCCGGTATTCTTGCAGGGCGACCATTTTCAGATAAACGCCAAAAAGTTCGCGGCGGACGCAGAAAAGGAAACTTCAGCGGTTAAGAATTTAATCAGGGAAGCGATTGTTGCCGGTTTTTACAATATCGACATCGATACTTCTACACTGGTTGATCTGTCGCAGCCCACAGTCAAAGATCAGCAAAGAACAAATTTTACGCTTGCGGCGGAGTTAACCACTCTGATTCGCGGTCTGGAGCCGGAAGGCATCACTGTGTCAGTAGGCGGCGAAATCGGCGAGGTTGGCGGCAAGAACAGCACTCTCGATGAATTACAGGTTTTCATGGACGGTTATCTGGAAGAACTTAAAAAGCGGGGCGAGGCATTCAAAGGAATCAGTAAGATCAGCGTGCAGACCGGAACTACGCATGGCGGTGTGCCGCTGGCCGACGGTACGGTTGCGAAGGTCAAAATCGATTTTGACGTGCTGGCGAAGCTGTCGGAGACCTCCCGCACGCAATACGGTCTGTCCGGAGCAGTTCAGCACGGCGCTTCAACGCTGCCCGATGAGGCGTTTGACCGCTTTCCTGCCACCGGAACGGCCGAGATTCATCTGGCTACCGGTTTCCAGAACATGATCTATGACAGCAGAAGTTTCCCGGCGAAGCTGCGGGCAAAAATCTATGATCTTCTGTTAGCTGACATGTCAGGCGAATGGAAAGAAAAGGACACGCAGGAGCAGTTCATCTACAAAACCCGCAAGAAGGGCTTCGGACCGTTCAAAATGGAGCTGTGGCACCTGCCCTCAGATGTCCGCGACGAAATCTGCGCCGAGCTGGAGAGGCAATTCGCCTTTTTATTTGATAAGCTCAAAGTCAACGGCACCCGGCCCCTCCTGGATCAATTCATCAAGCCGGTAGATGTGCCGCTGAAAATGCCCACGGCGCTGAAAGACTGAAGCGATCGAAGAAGGACGCCAAGATGACAAAGATCACAATCAGCCTGATAAAAGCCGATGTGGGCGGCTATCCCGGCCACTCCTCGGTCCATCCCGCATTGGTCGAGACTGCGGAGTCGAAGCTTGCCCAGGCCAAGAAGTCCGGCGCACTGATAGACTTTAAGGTGATGGCCTGCGGCGACGACCTGGAGCTTCTCATGAGCCACATGAAGGGCTGCGATAGCGGCGAGGTGCATGCCCTGGCCTGGGAGACCTTCGAGGAGGCAACCGTTGTTGCCAGGAGGCTCAAGCTCTACGGTGCCGGACAGGACCTTTTGGCGGACGCCTTTTCCGGCAACATTCGCGGCATGGGCCCGGGCGTGGCAGAGATGGAGATAGAGGAGCGAACCAGCGAGCCCGTCGTCGCCTTCATGATGGACAAGACCGAGCCAGGGGCCTTTAATCTGCCCATCTTCAAGATGTTTGCCGATCCCTTCAACACCGCCGGCCTGGTGATAGATCCCGCGTGTCACCACGGCTTCACCTTCGAGGTCTGGGATATCATGGAGCATAAGAAGGTCTTCATGGACTGTCCGGCTGAGATGTACGACTTGCTGGCGTTGATCGGTGCCAAGAGCCGCTATGTGATCAAGAGGGTCTTTTGCAAGCCGAACAGCAAGATATCAGAGCAGGAGGCGGTGGCAGCAGTGAGCACTGAGAAGCTCTACCAGACCGCAGGAACATACGTTGGCAAGGATGATCCCGTGGCCCTGGTGCGCTGCCAGTCCGGCCTGCCCGCCTTGGGCGAGGTGCTGGAGCCCTTCGCGCTCGGGCATTTAGTAAGCGGCTGGATGCGCGGAAGCCATAACGGACCCCTCATGCCATGCTCCTTTGAGACGGCGCACCCAACAAGGTTTGACGGCCCGCCCCGCGTCATAGCTGCCGGTTTCCAGATGGCTTACGGAAACTTCGTGGGTCCCGTGGATCTCTTCAAAGACGTGGCCTTCGACCTGACCCGCAAGAGATGCCTGGAGATCACGGATTACATGAGAGCGCACGGCCCCTTCGAGCCGCACAGGCTGCCCATAGAGGACATGGAATACACAACGCTTCCCCATGTCATGAAGATGCTGGAGAACAGGTTCGTGAAGGCGGAGTAGTCGCTTCGCTATTTTTCATTTCTTCTTTTTTCTAATATCCATGAACCAGCAGTTTTTATAGTTTGGATTTGAATATTGGTAATAAAGCGATTTTTGACAAGAGTGGTCATGATATGCCGGAGATCCAGGCTGCCGAAGAGATAAAAGAAGCAGAGGCAAAGCCAGTCCTTGAGCCCGCCCCAAAAGAGGCGGCCAAGCCAGCAAAGCCTAAAGGGCGCCGCCGACTCAAGGTGGCCCATCCCGAGCGCTGCATAGGCTGTCTGAGCTGCATGTTCGCCTGCAGCCGCACGCGCACGGGCACGGTCTCCCTGCAAAACAGCGCCATCAAGGTGCAGACGCAGGGCGGAATCGAAGGTGATTTTCGCGTGGTGGTCTGCCGCGGCTGCCAGGATCCTCCCTGTGCACGAGCCTGTCCCACGGGCGCCATGGAGAAGAGGCCAAACGGCAGTGTGGTCTTTCATAAGGATCGCTGCACCGGCTGCGGCAACTGCGAGAAGGCATGTTTGGTTGGCGCAGTAACCCTGAACAAGGATAAAAAGCCCATCAAATGCATTCACTGTGGAGAGTGCGTTGACTTCTGCCCGCATGGCGTGCTCGAGCTGGAAGAGGTCTCTGCCTCAGGAGGATGAAATGCTGCGAAAAGTTCTGTACATCGATCTTTCTAAAGAAGAATCATGGGCTCTTGAGAGGCAGGAACTCTTCGAGGAATGGATGGGCGGAACCGGCGTGGGAATTCGGCTTTTGCAGGAGGAGTGCCCCGCAGGCACCGATCCGCTCTCGCCAGCGGCGCCAATAATCTTCTCCATTGGCCCCCTCAACGGCATCTTTCCCATGGCCACCAAGACCGTGGCCACCTTCAAATCGCCCCTAACGGGAGAATTGGGCGAATCCTATGCAGGAGGGAGGCTCTCTTTAGCCTTGAGGTTTGCCGGTCATGAGGCAGTGGTCATCCGCGGCCAGGCAAAGCAGCCTTCCTACATCTCCATTAACGATTCAGCAGTATTGATCAAGGACGCCACATCTATCTGGGGCATCGATGCTCAGACCACGGGCGTTATCCTGCGCGATCGCGAGAGCGGTGTAGGCAGAAGGTCCATCATTCGCATCGGTCCGGCGGGCGAGACAGGGGTAAGATACGCGGGCGTGGTTGTGGACACTTACCGCCACTTCGGACGGCTGGGTTTGGGAGCGGTCTTCGGCTCCAAGAAACTCAAGGCCATGGTGATCTCGGGAACAGAGACGTTCGATGTCCCGGATGTCAAGCGTTACAAAGAGGTCTACAATCGACTCTACAAGACCACGGTGCAGACGGATGTCATGGAGAAGTATCATGATATAGGCACCTCTGTGAACATCAGCACTCTAAATTGGCTCAAGGGTCTGCCTACCAAAAACTTCATTCTCTCCAGCTTTCCGGAAGGCGAAAAGATCAGTGGCGAATATTTCGCGAAAAATCAGCTCTTTCGCAGGCTCTCATGCGCCGGATGCCCCATCGGCTGTGTGCACATTGCCGCTCTAAAAACAGCATTTTCCACGCATCACGAATTCGAGGTAAGAAAGGTCTCCTACGACTACGAGCCCATCTATTCCCTGGGCTCGAACCTGGGCGTGAGCGAGGCAGAAGGAGTGCTGCAGCTCATTGATGTCTGCGAGAGGCTGGGCCTGGATGTAATGTCGGCGGGTGTGGTCCTATCCTGGGCAACCGAAGCTATGGAAAAGGGGCTGATCACGAACAAAGAGACCCTGGATGTCACGCTGCAGTGGAACGGCGTGGATGGCTACACTCGGGCCTTAGAGAATATCGTCAGAGCGCCCAATGAATTTTATGGGGCTCTGGCTCGCGGGGTGGACTATGCCGCGAAAAAATACGGCGGCATGGAGTATGCCATGACGTTAGGAGGAAACGAGGTTTCCGGCTACCATACCGGTCCTGCCTCCATCGTGGGCCAGCTGGTGGGCGTGCGCCATTCTCATCTGGACAATGCCGGATACGCCGTCGACCAGAAAGCTATCAAAAAAACCATGGACGCAGAGATGATGGTCGATGAGATCATCAAAGAGGACAATTCCCGCGGCGTATTCAACTCCCTGGTGGGCTGCTTGTTTGCCCGCGGAGTGTACACAGAGGAGAATATCATCGACTCATTGGGAGCGGTGGGCATCGCCAAGAGCCGGGATGATCTGCAAGAGCTGGGTAAAAGGATCTTTGAGGAGAAGTACAAATTCAAGGTGCAGGAGGGATTCGACCTCTCCCGCGCTCGCATTCCCAAAAGGTTCTACGAAACGGTCTCCTCGGCAGGAGTGGTGACGCCCGAGACGGTGGAGGAGATGCTAAGGCTTTATAGAAAGAAGAGAGGGTGGAGCTAGCTTACTTTGCGTCCACTTCCTCTGGTATGAGTCTTGTATTTCCCCTCTTTTTTGAGATCTTTGAAGATTTCTTGGCCACCGCCCCGACCCTCTTAGGCTCTAATTTTATTTCTTCGGAGGCATTTTCCGGCAAATCCTTACGAAATTTTCTGATCATCCCTCTTCTGGCCATCCTCTCCTTGATCATCCTCTTCACCTCGTCCTCTCCCACGGAGAATACCTCGCCAATCAGCTCCATGGCCACATCCAGCTCCCGGCCCACCAGCGGATCGCTGGACGCACACCGGCCTGCCAGATCGCTTAGATGATCAAGGGGCTTTTCTACAAGCTCAGAAGAATATTTGTCCGGCTCCTCCCGGTAGATCTTAAGCATTCCGAAGATGTAAGGATAGAGAGGCGTTTCGGGACTTATCCGGTAGAATGTGTTGGTCTTCTTTTTGGCCTCATCGCGAGGAGAGGGCAGAATTCGGCGCTCCATGGAGACAATCCCCAGGCGCTCCAGCTTGTCCAGCTTGTTCATGAGAGTGGTCTGGTTCCAGAATGGGCCGCCACCCGTGGGTCCATTCTCCCGCCAGATCTGATTGAGCTGGACAAAGCCACCTTTTCGCTTCAGGTAGATCAAAAGAGAGGCCAAGGGAGCTTGATCGCGCTGCAGGGCGGAATAACGGATGAACTCATCCAACATGCACGTACCTGTTATGTACAACTCTAAAGCATTTTCGCTTTATTTACAAAGCATTTTTATGCCTTTATCTCCCTTCCGCCCAAGGGAGTCACAATGCAAGCCATAATTCTCGCCGCGGGCGAGGGAAGTCGCATGCGTCCCTTGACGACGAAGATGCCCAAGGTGATGCTGCCCGTAGCAGGCAGGCCTCTGCTGGAGCATATCATCCTGAGAGCCCGTGCAGCAAGCGCGGATCGTTTCGTGCTGGTAGTAGGATATGGGGCCGAAAGCGTGCGCTCATACTTCGGTGACGGCAGCCGCCTGGGTGTGAAGATAGACTATGCCGAGCAGGCCAAACAGCTGGGCACCGGCCACGCCCTGATGGCAGCCGAGAGCCAGGCGGATGATCGCTTCCTTGTTTTAAATGGAGATGTGCTGCCGGATGAGGCGTCCCTGCGAGAGATGGCCCGCAGCGGCGTTGCCGTCTCGGCCATAAAGGTCGATGACCCAAGGAGATACGGCGTATTTCTGGTGGAAGGGGATATATTCAAATCGGTAGTTGAGAAGAGCGCCAATCCGCCCACCAACCTTGCCAATGCCGGCATATACCTTTTAGAGAGAAGCATATTCAAAGCGATGCGATCTGCGCCGCTATCAGAACGGGGCGAGTTTGAGCTGACAGACGGCCTGAACCGGCTCGCTTCCCGGGAGAAGATCAGGATCGTAACTCTCAAGAGCTGGCTGGAGATCGGCAGGCCCTGGGATATTCTGGCCGCCAACGAAGTCATGCTCCCGGATATAAAGCCCTGCATCTTAGGAGAGGTGCAGCCCGGTGCGATCCTGTTGGGCAATGTAGCCGTTGGCCGGGGCAGCATCGTGCGCTCAGGAGCCTACATCGTGGGCCCGGTAATAATAGGAGACGGCTGCGACATAGGACCCAACTGCTACATCCGGCCCACGACCTGCCTTGGCAACAACGTCCGGATAGGAAATGCAGTAGAAGTTAAAAACAGCGCCATCATGAGCGGCAGCAAGATCGGGCACCTCTCCTACGTGGGAGACAGCATTATCGGAGAGAGGTGCAACTTCGGTGCAGGAACCATATGCTCCAATTTGCGCCATGACAAGGGCCACATAATATCGTACGTCAAAGGGGAGCGAGTGGATAGCGGCAGGCGCAAACTTGGTGTGATCATGGGCGATGACGTAATGACCGGAATCAATACTTCGATCTACCCCGGCACGGTCATACAATCGGGATTCAGGGGACTGCCGGCGGCTATCCACAAGGGCCTGGTCTCTTCTAAAAGAGAGGGTTGAAAATATAACAAACCTTTTCAAGACAAAGGATGAGCATAGAATGAAAATGACGAGAATCACAGCTTCGAGGAGAACTTGATGAGAAATTTTATTCCCATAGCCAAGCCCATCATAGGCGACGAAGAGATTAAAGCTGTAGGAGATGTCCTGAAAAGCGGCATGCTCGCTCAGGGCGAGAGCGTCAAGCGGTTTGAAGATGAATTCTCTAGCTATCTGGGCGTGAAAAACTCAGTAGCCGTAAACAACGGCACCGTCGCCCTGGATCTGGCCGTCAAGGCCCTGGGGCTAAAGCCAGGAGGTGAAGTCATAACGCCCGCCTTCACCTTTATTGCCACTGCAAACTGCGCCCTCTATCAGGGCCTGCGCCCCGTCTTCGCAGATGTGGACCCAAGGACATTTACAATCGATCCCGATGATCTGCAGAAGAAAATAACTCCCCGCACCAGGGCCGTGATCGGGGTTCACCTTTACGGCCAGCCGTTCGATCTCTCTGCTGTGTCGGAGATCTGCCAGGATGGAAAAATATCCCTGGTAGAGGACTGCGCCCAGGCCCACGGAGCAGAATTTAAAGGCAAGAAGGTGGGCTCATTTGGCACTGGCTGCTTCTCCTTCTACCCCACCAAGAACATGACCACGGGCGAGGGGGGCATGGTCACCACCAACGACGATGCTCTGGCCGCACGTCTGCGATTGCTGAGAAGCCACGGGGACACGGGCAAGTACAATCACGCCACATTGGGCTACAATTACAGGATGATGAATCTGCAAGGAGCCCTCGGCCTGGTGCAGCTCGGGCGACTGGAGGAGTTCACTGCCAAGAGGATTCAGAATGCTGCGTATTTAAATGAAAACATCAAGATCAAAGGCATCAGCACACCTTACCAGGCTAAAAACGTCAGGCACGTTTATCATCAGTACGTGTTGAGGGTGGAAGACAGCTTTGCCTCTTCCCGAGAGAAGCTGATGGAGTACCTTCAGGCTAAGGGAATCGGCTGCGCCGTTCACTATCCCAAGGCGGTTTACGAACAACCGCTCTACCGTGAGCTGGGTTATACCAATGAGAACTGCCCCGTATCTGAAGACGTCTCTCGCAAGGTGTTGAGCCTGCCTGTGCATCCCTCACTCACCGAAGAGGATTTGGCGTACATCTGCGAGACCATAAACTCCTTCGAGGTCTGAGCATGGACGTTGGAGTCATAGGCGTTGGGGCCATGGGCAGAAATCATGTGCGGGTCTACTCGGAAATGAAGGGAGTGGACACCGTTTATGTCTATGATCCTGTTTCTGCAAGCGCAGAGCGTTCTAGGGAGTTTGCTACAATTTGCAAATCTTTGCAGGAGTTGCTGGGCCAGGTAGATGCAGTCAGCATCTGCGTGCCTACCAGGTACCACTTCGAGACGGCCAAAAAAGTAATCGATGCCGGAATAGACTGCCTGATTGAAAAGCCCATCACCTTGACGGCTACGGAAGGAGTGCAGCTCCTAAAACTCATCGAGGGCAAAGAATTAGTCGTGGGCGTGGGCCACATAGAGAGGTTCAACCCCATCGTGGCAGAGATGACAAAGATCGCTTCGCGGCCCGATTATGTGGCTATCAAGAGACATAATCCAACCTCAAGCCGCATCACCGATGCTTCCGTGGTAGAAGACCTCATGATCCACGACATCGACATAGCCTTCAATGTGCTTTTCAAAGGCGAATGCGACTACAAGATCTTCAGTGCCGGGAGTGCAAACGTCTGCGAGGCACTCGCAGTCTTTCCAGGCTGTGTGGTCTCCATCTCAGCGAGCCGCCTATCCTCCAAGAAGTTTCGCACATTTTATGTCGAGTCTGAGGACTTTACGGCGGAGGGCGACTTCATGACCCAAGAGGTTTACATCTACCGAAAGCCCGGCAAGTACGGCGTGGAAAATGAGCGGTATATGCAGGAAAATATCATCGAAAAGGTCCTCGTAAACAAGGTCGAGCCCCTAAAGGTAGAGCTGAAGACATTTTTGGACTGCGTCAAGAACAGGAAGAGCTTCCCCGTCGCGCCTGAAGAGGGGCTGAGGAACCTGCAAATATGCGAGATAATCAAGCAGGGGTTGCAGATCAAGAAGCCTTAGGACGGAAGAATGACTGAAATACAAGGGGAAAGCAATAGCTACTATGTCCATCCAACGGCCATAGTCGAAAGCCTGGCGATTGGTGAGGGCACAAAGATCTGGCACTTTGCTCATGTGCGTCATGGCTCGAAAATCGGCAAGAACTGCAATATAGGAAAGAGCGTTTACATCGACATCGATGCTGAGATCGGCAGCAATGTGAAGATTCAGAACTTCGTCTCCATTTATAAGGGCGTGATCATCGAGGACGATGTCTTCGTCGGCCCTTCTGCCACCTTCACCAACGATCTGTATCCGCGTGCATTTATCTGGGATGAAAGCCACGTTTCCGCCACACGCATCTGCCGGGGCGCGAGCATCGGGGCCAATGCCACATTAGTCTGCGGCATAACCGTAGGCGAGTATGCCATGATTGGCGCGGGAAGTGTAGTGGCGAAGGACGTGCCGCCATTTGCTCTCGTGCTTGGCAATCCAGCCCATCAGAATGGTTATGTCTGCTATTGCGGCCATAGGCTAAAGGCGGATGCCACAAAGTCGGTTTACAAATGTACGAATTGTGGTAAGACTGTGGAGATAGCGAAATAGAAGACCAATGAAGGGCACAGATGAGGAAGGATAAGAGCGATGTCTGAAGAATGTGCAAAGATCGCAGTCATAGGCCTTGGCAATGCCGGGCTGCCTTTAGCTGCGATTGTGGCGGACAGCGGCATTATGGTCATGGGCGTGGATATCAATGAAGAGCGCTGCCGGCAGATTAACCGAGGGGAAAATCCCATACCCGAGGAAACAGGCTTAGAAGAGCTGATAAAACAGCACGGCGGAAAAAGGCTCGTAGCTACGCCGCGATTCGAGGACGCGAGAAGCTGCCAAACCTTCATAGTGATTGTGCCCGTATTTGTGGACAGCAGCAATAATCCCGACTTCTCAATTATGAAGAAAGCGCTCCATTCTCTGGGCAAGGTCCTGAAGAAGGGAGATCTGGTCGTTCTTGAGACGACTTTTCCGCCGGGAACTACAGATGGCCTGGTTCAAAGACTGCTATGCGAGTCAAGCGGCCTTTTGCAGAGCGACTTTTTCCTGGCCTATTCTCCGGAGAGGATAATGACGGGCTATAGCCTCTCCCGGCTTAGAGAATTCCCCAAAGTGATAGGGGGCAGGGACGAAGAGAGCGGGATATTAGCCTATCAGGTATATAAAAAATTCATATGCAACCTTTATCTGGTCTCCTCGGCTAAAGTTGCAGAGATGATCAAGGTCATGGAGGGCTGCTATCGCGATGTAAATATCGCTTTAGCCAATGAACTCTTCAAGATTTGCCAGGATTTGGGGATCGACTTTTTCGAGGCACGAGAGAAGGCCAATCACCAGTTTTGCCACATTCATCTGCCCTCCACCGGCGTAGGCGGCCACTGCATTCCTGTATACCCCTGGTTTCTCATAAAAGAGATGGAAAAGAGAGAGCACTTTTCTAATTGCCGCTTGCTCTGTGTCTCGCGAGAGGTCAACGACGAGATGATCCGCTACTGGGCGGAAAGAATATTGCTGGAGTGCATGAAAATCAACAAACCACTTTTCAGTATTAAGATCTGCATCAAGGGCATAACTTTCCGGGCCGGTGTGAAAGAGTTCTACCACAGCCGCAACCTGGCCCTAGCGAGGCTCCTTATGGAAAAGGGACTTGACACTTACGTTTACGATCCACTGCTAAGCGAGCAGGATGTGCAGAGAAAGGGCCTGCGCTACATCGAGCCTCAGAAGGCAGATCTGCTCTTCGATCCCTTCCTGCTGAAGTTCGATTATCCGAATTGATGAAAAGGGGACGGACAAAATGAGGATACTTCTTCTCTCCAACCAGCCGGAGAGGACGACAAGGCTCTTGAGGTTCAAAGCGACCCTGGAGAGCCAAGGCCAGGATGTCATCGTGCCCCAATTCAGCTCCAGAGGCTGGCTGCAAATAGCCAGAGAGGCCAGGCAGGTCCTGCAAAAAGAGAGGCCGGATGCCGTACACCTCTTCAATGTGCCGGATATCATTTTTCATGGTCTCGGCAAGCTAAAGGGCTCCTGCTACAAGAAGCTCATTTACGACTATCGCTCCCCCTGGGGAGTGGAGTTGCAGATGAGCTTCGGGCCGCTGGCCAGACCAGCAGGCGAGTACTTTGAACGAGAGCTGGCAGGAGCGGCAGATGTAATCACAGCCGTCAACCGACCGCTGGCGGAAAAGGTGAGGTCTTACGCCCCTTCGGACAAGCCACTGTTCATTGTGAACAATTACCCGGCGCAAAGCTTCCTGGAAAAGAGCAAATCCGCGTCCCAATCAGATCACGGGAATGATAAGCCCATCGTCTTCATGGGGAGAATCAGCCGCCAGGAGGGCATAGGCAATCTGCTCCGTCTCATTCGCATGATTCCTGAGCAGACATTCTGGATCATAGGCGACGGACCTCTCTCTCGCTGGTATCTGAGAAAGCTCCCCAAAAACGCTCGATTCTTTGGCTGGCAGCCGCATTATAAGGTGGCCGAGTTGATCAGCCAGGCCGGGATCTGCCTCATACCCCACAGCGAGAGCCTGCTAACACCCTATGCCACGGACAAAAGCGTCTGGAAGCTCAACGAGTACCTGCTGCTGGGAAAAACGGTTGTGGCATCCGGAGTGACCGAGGAAGAGAAGAGAAAAAACCTGGTGGTTGTAAAGGCGGAAAAGCTGAAAGATGCGGTGCTGGAGAATCTCATGCGTGAGCCGGAAAAGCTCTCTGCAGAAGACTACAGGTTCTGGGAGAAAAATGACCAGATTATAAGAGAGGCGTACGAGAGCCTTTAGAAAAATAGAAAAAATAGCATACGAATTGTGAGCGGCTCTGCAAAAAAAAAGGAGGGCTCACTCTACAGTCACGCACTTGGCCAGGTTCCGGGGCTTATCGATAGGCAGGCCGAGCTTGTTTGCCGTATAATAAGAGAGAAGCTGCACTGCCACAGTGCACAGCACTGCAGAGTAGATGGGCTGCGTCTGTGGCAGCTCAATCACACGGCTGGCCACCTTGGCGATATCCGGATCACCTTCTGTGGCGAGGGCAATTACATCTGCGCCGCGTGCTCTAACCTCTTTGATATTGGACTGAATCTTCCGGCCGCAGGTAGCTAAAGCCACGACGGGCGTTTTTTCCGTGATCAATGCCAGCGGCCCATGCTTGAGCTCCCCTCCTGCGTAGCCCTCCGATGGGATATAGGCGATCTCCTTCATCTTCAAAGCGCCTTCAAGAGAGAT
This sequence comes from Methanothrix sp., assembly GCA_049299735.1. Classification (GTDB taxonomy): domain Archaea; phylum Halobacteriota; class Methanosarcinia; order Methanotrichales; family Methanotrichaceae; genus Methanothrix. The sequence goes on from JBAQXX010000039.1 coordinate 45,411, forward strand.
AGGAAATAGATAGTCCCTGCCGATGAAGAAGTAGCAGCTTGCGCCTGCATAAATCTCGGCGATCTTTCTGATCTCGTCCCTCTTCTCCAAAACCCTCTGCACCAGGCCTGGAAGCTTTGTAAGCTCAATGAGCATCTTTCTCGCCTGATCGGGCGTCAGACGGTCTCGCGCCCGGCCCAGACGTATGGCCAGCAAAATGATGGCCACGAGCTGAGCGGTGAACGTCTTGGTGGCTGCCACACCGATCTCCGGGCCGCAGCGAGTATAAACAGTGCCGTCCACCAGCCCGGTCACGGTTGAGCCCACTACATTGGTTATAGCCAGGCTCCGTCCGCCGCAGGTCTTGGCCTTCTTCAACGCCATTAGAGTATCGGCGGTCTCTCCGGACTGGGTGATGACCAAAAGGAGCGTGCTGGGCAGCACCTGAAGATTCAAAAATTCTGATGCCACCTCTACATCCACAGACAGACCGGCGGCACGAGCAAACAGGTTCTTGGCCAGCATTCCGGCATGGTAGGAGGTGCCGCAGGCGATGATGGTCACCCTTTCCAGACCTTTTATCTCTTCAT
>JBAQXX010000040.1:0-2908 GCA_049299735.1 Methanothrix sp.
GGCGCACGGGCGCGGGCAGGCGGGCCCTGGAGCGAGCGGCCCCCCTGGCGTGCGAAGACTGCAGCATTGCAGGATATTTTCGCAAAGATCGATGTTGTTAAGGTCTCCAGATTTCGAGCCATTCCACACCGCTAAAATCTCTGTCATTTGATGCCATTGTGCTCACACCTTCTTGTTTCATAGTTGCCAGATGAAGAGCATCATTGGATAAGAGTGCGTATTTCTTGGAGAATCGTAGTGCCAGCTCAAAAGTGCTTTCATCAATTCCTACTATCTTCAAGTGATTGATCTGTTTTATCTTTTCGATTGCGGCCCATGCTTTGGTTGACTCCCTCACCAAATCAGGATCTTCCTTCAGACATTTTAAAACAGATACGGGACTTATGTTTTCTCTTTCTACAATTTCCGCAATCAAAGACCTATGAAAGACTTCATTGCACACAAGAACTGAAGTAATACCGTTATATTTGCCGTCATTTATAGAATCAAGAAGGCACTTAGATGAAATGCCAAACTTACAATGACCGGACACTGCATAAAGCAAAATATTTGCATCTATAAAGATGAATGTGCCTGGTTCGATAAGACGAGGCATCAAATGGGCTCCAAATCAGAGCTCTCAATAATCTCGTCCAGCCATTGTTTGTTCTGGATCTTTATAATTCCATAAAGTTGGTCGACTGGATTTTTCTTCACCTCAATCTCGACCAGGTCGCCATCCTTAAGGTCTAGTCTCTCCAGTGGCTTTAGAACACTGTTCTCATAGACCGCTTTAACCAGCACCAGATCACCTATTATGGTTCAGCGTCAAAGAATAAAAACCTGCCTCTTCGGACTGCTAGCCAGTCCAATGACTTTAAGACGACCCGATCCGACTCGAGTTTGAGCTCAAAGACTGAGCACTAAGAGCGAGCCAGCTCCGAAATGCCGCCCCTGATTCGATCAGCTACCAAGGCCCGGCCCGATGGCACAGGCCCACACGAGCGCGCCACCGCCCACGTGCGGGCGGGCGCATGCGGGCGAGCGGCCCCGTGCACGGAGGCGGCGCACGAGAATGCGAAGTGAGACGGGAGGAGAATCCCCGAGATGCCCGATGATCTGAATAATCAATTGGCAAGACCAAAATCCAGCCTGTCGAGCTCATTGATCCTGAGCATAAGTTTATTTCCCAAGAAAGAGCTGAGATCATATAGATGCAGACGATAAAAATAATAATAGAAAAGCATTCGGATGGTTATGTCGCCTATCCTATCGGCATTAAAGGCATCGTCGTGGGAGAAGGCAATACATATGAAGAAGCCCTTGCCGATGTGAAATCCGCCATCCGATTCCACCTAGAAACCTTTGGCCGAGAATCTCTTGAGATAGATGGAATCAGCGAGACCTTCGTGGCTGAAGTGGTAGTGTGACGAAGTTTCCAAGAGACGTGCCAAAAGCAAAGGTGATTAAGGCTCTGGAAGCCTTGGGCTTCGAGGTAATTCGAGAAGGCAATCACATTTCCATGAGCAGAATCAATCTGGATGGAAGCCGGACGCCTTTAACCCTGCCAAATAATAAAGAGATCAAGAGTTCTACGCTATTGTTGATCTTAAGGCAAGCAGGAATTACAAGAGAAGAATTTATCAAAGTATTCAACGAGTTGTGATCCCCGACGTCAAATCAACGCTCGGCTTTACCTTTTTTAATTCTATTCGTGGATGCGAGACCGCATCGGCGCGCCGCCGCCCACGCGCTGGCGCACGGACAGGGGGCAGGCGGCGGGCTCTGGGGCGAGCGGCCCTGCGTGCGAAGGCAGCGCACGAGGATGCTGAATAAGATGCCGAACTGATGTGAGTTGCCGGACATCTAGGATGATCCGGCCCAGACAGCCCCATGAGGAATTACAGAAAGGCAAAGGATAATTACTTTTAAGGAGAATAGTCTGCTACATGTTCCCTGCCGCAGAGACAAATCTATCTAAAGAGCTAGTTAGCGCCAAGTCCAGAGTTTATCGTTTCTTGGTAGTGATCGAGAAGGACAAAGATGGCTATTTTGCCTTCACTCCAGAATTGCAGGGGTGTTACACTCAGGGCGATACCTACGAGGAAGTCTTAGAGAATATTAGGGACGCCATCCGCCTCCATGTAGAGGATCGACTGGATAGCGGCGAAGAAGTTCCTCAGTCGGAATCCGTCAGCCTGACATCTCTGGAAGTCGCTGTATGACGAACAAGCTCCAAAGGGTGAGCGCATCTGAGACGATCCGGGCGCTGGAGAAAGCAGGCTACTTTCTGGTTCGCCAGAGCGGTAGTCATAGGATCTATAAGAATGCAGAAGGACGAAGGGTCACTGTGCCTTATCATTCCGGCAAAGAGCTTCACCTCAAGATTTTAAAGAGCATTTTGAGAGATGCAGACCTGACAACAGAAGAATTTCTAGAGCTGATGAAGTAGCAAAATCAAAGATCAAGCTTCATAGTATTATTAAACAGCCCAAACCGAGGGACACGGCTCGTATGCGGGCGCACGAGAATGCGAGACGGAAAGAGCAGCGCTGGCCCCGCGTCCCAAGGCAGCCAAGATGAAATGAGATCTCACAAATTGAACATCCGATTAATTATCTATTTGTAGATGCAAGCTATTTCAAAGTAAGAACCGATTCAAGATATGTTACCAAAGCTTTTCTGGTCGTTATGGGGATCAGAGACGACGGCTATCGCGAGATACTTTGCGCAAAGATAGCTGATGGTGAAGATGAACTCTTCTGGTCAGGGTTATTTCAAGATCTGGCGGAACGAGGATTAAGTCGAGAAATCGTTTCTGGGAGCTTCATGGCAGATGTGTCATGTGCATCTTGTGCGAGCAGTTCTGAGGAATGTTGCCAAGAAATATCATAAGGAGATTGCGGACGAGATCAAAATAGCATTAGAG
>JBAQXX010000041.1:0-94760 GCA_049299735.1 Methanothrix sp.
TTAATGAATATAACGGCCTTTTTAGAAAGGCTTATATTTTTCTGAGAAATAGCATTGTTTGAGGTATGAATATGAGAAGCTTAAGTGCGTTGATACTATTATCAGTACTAGTGACCTTATCATCAGGTGCCGTCCTGGCACAGGATGCCCTGAATGTCACAAAAGACATGAATGCCACTAATGAAACTATTGTCGCAGATGTCGCGCCGGTTGAAGAAACTGTAGCCCCTCTGACGGAAACCGTGGAAGCGACTGAAGCTGTCCCTCAAGAGACTGCATCAAGGTTCAAGCAGCTCTCCACCTTTGTTAAGGGAGCCACTACCATACTGGGAAAGAACACCGCCCAGGAATATATGGATGTGTCCAAGACCGCCAACCGGGATACGGTATTCACCCGTGATGCTGGCTCTTCCACTCCGGCAGTGAAGGTTGGCATCACCAAGGTAAACACGGCAGAAGACAAGTATGTCCAGGTAACCAACCGGGCCGTAGGATCCTGGGACCTGACGGGATGGACACTGGCCTCGGCAGGAAACACCACCTTTACCTTCCCGGCACTGACCCTGGAAGAAGAAAGCTCAGTGCGTGTCCATGAGGGTGAAGGATATGACAGCACGACCGATATCTACACCAACAGCTCTAATCCACTCTGGATCGATAACCTGGTATCCCTGCAGGATGCCGATGGAAGTATCATATCCACATACGACGTCTCCACCGCACCTGCGGCAGGCGCATGGGTAGATCCTCTGGCTAATCAGATCCAGTACTAGATTCCACTGGCCGCAATTTTAAAGCGGCATATATCTTTTTTAAAGAACGATAGAGCTAAATAAATTGCATCCTACCCATTTAGTCGGTGATTTGAATGGTAAAGATGCCAGCGGAAGTTAAAGAGACCTTGGAAAAGCAAAAGCCCATACCCATTGCCACAGCCAGCAAGTCAGGCATGCCCAATGTGGTCTTTGTGGGGCTTATGAAGATCGTAGACGATGAGACGCTCATGCTCGCGGACAACTTCTTCTACAAGACTGCCCAGAACCTGGCCGAGAACCCCAAGATCTCCATCCTCTGCTACAACAGCGAGACAAAGAAATCCTTCCAGATCAAGGGCAACGTCACTGTTACCAAGGAAGGAAAGGACTTCGAGGCCATGCGGGCCTGGGTGCATGGAATCAACAACAAGCTGCCGGCCAAAAGCTGCGCAATGGTCAAGATCACTGAGATCTACAACGCCATGTGGGGGCCGGCGGCGGGCAAGCAGGTGGCTTAGAAAATATGCCAAACTAATTAGATTTTTATCGAGATGTAGCTAAGAGAGACTACATCCAAACAATCTTTATTTGATTGGGTTCATGGGCATGCTTCGATCTTTTTTCACCAAGGCGAGAATATAGATTCACAAGATCTCAAACCTGATCCTCGTTCAATCCTGCCGGAATAGCTGCAAACGATAATATTAAGAGGATTGAAAGATATTGGAAAGTAGGTAATTAGAAGAACAAGCCGGACCACCCTAAAGACGCATCTGCGGATCAAGACTAGGAGAATGCCAAGGACATTTCAGACCGCGCTGCGTGCTTAATCCCAGGATAAAAAGGGAGCATTGTGCTCAAAGAAGACCTTGCCAGCTGGCCTCAGATTCCGCACTCTCGGGGATAATAAAATGGACATTCAAGAAGACGAGCAGAAATTGAAAGCCATGGCAACACAGGTGCAACAAGAAAGCGACCGACTGGGCAGGCGCATCATCCAGGCCCTGGCCTTCCTGGGGGGCCTGGCGGGACTATTCATCGCAGCTTTTCAGATTTCTGCCTCGATGGTGAGTCTCTCTTCATACCACATCCCCTCCGCCTGGAGCGAGTTGGGCCTGGCCGGAGGCGTCCTATTCCTGCTGCTGGGCCTGGCCGGGATCGCAGGCGCATTTCTCTACACCAGAAACCGAAAAAGAGCCGCGTGGCTTCTCATTTGCAGCGGGCTCTTGGGCTTTCCCGTGGGGTACCTTGCCTGGATCACAGTGGTTGGCTTTCTGGGATGGGTTCTGTGGATTCCTCCAGGAGTGCTGCTCACAGCTGCCGGGCTGCTGGCCTTAATCACTCCGATGCGACTGCGGTCCCTGCTCGGCCAGGGAAGCAGGACTGAAGAGAGTGCAGAGAGGGGAACTGCCGATCAGGCACTGTTTGTGGGCGCAATTTTTGCAGGAATAGGTCTGCTAACGGTGATCCTAATGTTTGCCGGCGTTCTATTCCTCGGGGCGGAGGATTATCTTAAGGGAGACGCAGGCCAAGACCGGGACGATTTTAACAACGCAGACATAGCCGCAAGCATGGGAAGATGGGACAAGGCAGTGGAGTCGTATGATGAGATCCTCTCGCGCAATCAATCCAATGCCCGGGCCTGGAAGGAGAGAGCTTATGCCCTGGAGAAATTGGGCAGATACCATGAAGCTAACGAAAGCTTTGAGAAGGCACTAGAGCTTGAATCCTGAAAACAAAATCATTGATCGATAACAACTATTATTAGCATGGAGATCAAATCACCACGCTCATCATATCCCAACCCACGATTGTGGGCGCTTCCGACAGCTCAATCACCTGCTCGGCCATCTCGTCCTCGCATCCCGCCGCCTGCGGATAGAGGTGCGTGAGTACCACGCGCTTAACGCCCAGGTTCTTGATCATGCCGCCCAGCTTTTTTGGCGTCGTGTGGTTGGTGACATCAAAGGGCTCAGGAAAGGAGCACTCGTGAATGAGCAGATCGGCCCCCTTCGCCAGAGCAGCAACGCGTGGGCAGGGCTCAGTGTCACCGGAGTAGACCACTACCTTTTCCTCGGACTCCATGCGATAAGCCAGAGCCGTAACACTGTGTCGCGCCTCCTCGGCAAATATGTCAAAGCCCTTCAGGGAGAATGAATCCATGGGCAGAAGCTCCTGCACCGCCACGGCCATCTTCTCTAGGTTAGGATAGACGCTCCTGACAATCTTAAAATAGACCTCTGTGCCTTGCGGCCCGAATATTTGCAGGCCGGGCATATCTGCCAGATAACGGGCATTGGCTAAAGCCAGCAGATCGGAGACGTGATCCAAATGAAGATGCGTGAGCACCACAGTGTCCAATGCCTCCAGGTCGGCACCCACCTCGTCCAGACGCAGGAGAGTGCCCGCTCCGCAGTCCAGGAGCAGGGTCTGATCGTTCTCCATTAACAATGCCGCCTGAGAGCGGCCGGGCTGGGGAACTCCGACCCCCGTCCCCAGCATTGTGACCTTCAGGCTCATGCAGTCCTCATTGGCAGCCAATAGTAAATAATGATATTCATATCACCAATGAATAATTTTGGAAAAATTTTGATCCATTGTCCTTTCCCCAATTTATGGGCGAAAGGACATTCTCATATCATTTAAAAACTAAAGGCCTGGCTTATACCCACGCGGCTCATCCACGACCTCGATAGTGGCAATGGCGTGCTTGAAGACCAATATCTCACCCTTCGTGGTCAAGAGGAGAATCTCATAGGAGTTGAACGATTCAATAGTTCCTGTGACTGGCTGGCCTCCTGAGATCAGACGAATCACGACTTTCTTGCCTTTGAATTTGGGAATAAATTGCGGCAATGATTGTCTTGTAGTGGACTTTTCATCTTCTGGCATTTCCATCGATTCGTCTTAAGCGGCCACTACTTATTAACCTGCCCCTTCTCACAGAAAAAATCATTTGTTATTAAAGAGACTTATCCTGCAGAGGAGGCGGGCACATTATCTGTAAAGCGAAACGGTCAGACCCAAAGTCCACCATATAGTTGCCGTAATTGCCATCAATCGCTGCGGATGGTGCAAAGCGATCAAAAAGGATTACATCCCTAAAAGTATCTTGGCTTTTCGGGATAGATACTCTGCTTGAGTTATTGAATTGGCATCACGCATATCTTTGAGTCGCTTCATTTTATTGATTTTTCCCTTTATTTCCTCTAGATACTCAGGTTTTTCCAAATCCTCCAGTTTTTGGGGAAGAATAAGACGGCGTTGGCTTGATCTCCACATTTCTGGTGCCAGGGTCCTAATAGTGCCTAAAAGAACAGCCAGATCTGCATTAGATTCATCAGTTATTAGTTTCGTATTTCTGCCCCCGATTTATTATTCGTATAGGATCTTCTAATTAAAAAATTTTGCGTTGTTTTTAGGAAGAGAAGATCCGACCACCGGCTTGCTGCCGTTTGTTCCCCGATATGAGAAAATGGATCCAAAAAAAGGCGAAATGGCTCTTACCATCCAAGCCTATGCCCCTAACCCGGGCAGGTTCCGCTAAAGGTCAGGCCATTATTTCGCTCATTGGTCTCATGGATTTGATTATCCGGATCTGCCGTCACAGTAACATCGTTTGTTCGGATGCCACCTGCAGATGAAGTAGCGCTGGAAAAACCGATAGTCTCATGCAATGAGCCGCCCGCGACCGGCATGAGAAGAATCAGTTCGGCAACTGCGGTGGGCGTGCCCTGACGGTTTTCCAGTACTCTTACCTTTACCGGCTGGTATCCGGTGGAGCCGCTGGGAGATGCAGTCAATGCCAGCAGGAATGAGACCTGATTGCAGGTGGTATTGTTCTGATCAGAGGAAATCGACAGGTCGGATACTGCTTGATTATTGAAGGGCTCAGAGATCATAAATGACGTCGAAAGCTGCTGGCCTTGGCCCATAATGCTCTGATCATCGGTCCTGGGAAGCTTGCTCCCCAGAAGAGGGCTGTCCCGGTTCATCTGAGAGCTTGCAGCCGAGACCAGCAATAAGAAGATGCCAAGAAGCGCCACAAATTTCAATATATTATTCCATACACTCATGAGAATAAAGTACGGAAAATATGGATATAACCATTTTGGGCAGGACCCAATTAGCAGACCTCATAGCGTAGCCAAATCACGTCGCCTTTGAGCCGCTCCATCTGCATGAGCTTAAGGGAGATCGCGCTCTGCTGGCCAGTCCCTTCCGCCAGCCGGTCGGGAGCGCGAAAGATGCTGCCCTGCTTGTCTCCACCCACAAGACTCGGATAGATGAGAAGGCTCACCTCGGCGACCAGGCCCTGGCGGAGCAGCTGGCCGTTAAGGGTGCCTCCTGCGTCCACGCGCACCACCTTCACGCCGTAGCGCGAATGCAGCTCCTCTAATGCAGCTCGGAGATCCACGTGATCTCTGCCCGCGACGATATAATCAATGTGCCTTTCTTTAAGGTAATGCAGATACTCCTGTGGCGTGGACTTCGAGCACAGGGCCGCTACGTCACGCCAGTAGGGCAGAGACCTCAGATAATGCCAGATGCGTATGCGCCCGCGGCTGTCGGGAATTACCAGCAAGGCACGACTGTCGCCCGGATCGATCTTGGGCGGGAGAAAGGCGTTCTCATCCTCAGCAGGAGCCTCGCTCGCTGCTTTGAGAAATGTATCCGAACCGGCAAGTGTGGCATCCTCTTTCCAGGCGGCAACCAGCCCGTAATACTGGAATAGATCTATGGGAAAGCCGTCTATTCTTCCATCAAGACTGACGGCGTTATGCAGGATTACTCGGGGCAACACGAATTGACCTCTTTTGCTATTTGATAGCAATCTTTTTCTGCTTCGATTTGATCCATTTTTTGGTCCTTCGCATTTTCTCGTGCCTCAGCGGTATTATTTCGTAAATCACACGGATTCCAGGATTTTATTATCAAGCCATCTGGGAGCCTTTATTTCAAGGCTTTTTCCGCCATTTGGAAAGCCCATCTCGCCAATCGACTCTTCGATACTTTGCGATAGCCTCTCGCCCCAGGATGATGACCGCCAGCCAGAAAGACCCCTCACCTAAAATGACCAGCAAGGTAGACAATGCAATCTTTCTTTCCGAAGACAAAGAAGAGAGCGGCACGAACAGGAGGCACCCGTAAAAAGCAAAGGAGAGTACGACTAGAGCTATGCCCAGATATCTCTTCATGCTTTGAAGATCTCGTTTCATTTCCCATCCATATCAGGAAAGAAAGCAGTCAAGGCCTTGCGCATCGGTTTTTATCCCGATTCTTCTTCCTCATCCCAGCCATGGCGCTTGCCAGCATCACCGGCCCGTCAAACCCGCCCCTGGCCCGGCTGGAGTCCACGAAGACCCGGTCCATCAGCACAGGCGCGCCAAAGGACTGCGCCCCGCATAATAGTAATAGAGTCCGGAAGATGAGGTTGCCTGAGACTCCCTCCGGAGAGATGACGATGTCGTCTCCCCGACAGCTCTCGATCAGTATCCCTTTATGGCGGGCCGCCACCCCCGCTTCCTGGGCCAGGGCGGCGATCAGCTCGCCTTCTGCCAGGCTCCTGTCCACGCGCTCGCACCTGCCCACGTCCTCCAGCCTGCCCCCGGAGAGCACGGCAGCCTGAGGAACTACGCCCATGCCCTGCAGGAATCCGGCACCTCCCAGCAGCAGCTCCAGCCGGTCCGACAGAGTTTCGCCCTCATCGATGCCCACCGGCCCCAAGAAGAAGGCCCAGCCGGACAGCTCCAGCAAGGCTAAACGCCGCACACGTATCTGAAACTGATTGGCAACGGCCCGCATGGTCCTTCCCGCAGGCAGGTTTCCCCTCACTGCCCCATCGATCTCGCCCTCGGCCAGCAGGCGCACCAGCTCTATCCAGGGTTCTTTGCTGGCGACGTAATCAAGAGAGCAGTCGCAGCACGGATCGCCCACCAGAAGCAGGTCGGCATATTCTGTGGCTGACTGCAGGGAGGCAATAATCTGTGAGTCTGCATTCCAGATGCCGATGCCGATGCGGGCATGCCTGGATCTGGCCAATTCCCGCAATGAGCTAACAAAGTTAGAGTCCATTGCCACCACTATGTTACTATTTTGAGTTCTTCTTTGGGCACAAAGACGACCTTCAGTGAATTCCGGTTACGCACTCCTTTTCCAAATCGAAAAGGACAGTCTCTTCCGACCCCTGGCGAATGACGAGCTTTCTCTCCTGCGTAACCCGTCCGATCACCCTTGCAGTCAGGCCGCGCCTTTCGAATACCCCTAAGACCGCCTGCGCATTCTCCGGCTTCGCAGTAACGACAAAGCCCATCCCTGGATACATCTTCAGCCAGCTTGCCAGCTCCAGGCCAGCAGGAACCGGGATTGCCTCTACATCTACCACAGCACCCACCCGGCTTGTCTCCAGCAGCATGCCCAGAGTTCCCAGCAGTCCGGGATTGCTGATATCCTTGCCCGCCTTGACCAGCCCCCTCTCGCCCAGCTCCCGCATACAGCCCAGCTGCGTGAGAAGGGTCTTGCTGTCCTTGAAGCTGGTGGAGTCGAAGTTTATGGCGAACCGGGGATGCACCCTGCCGTCCATATCTGCGGCGGCTACTACTACCTCGCCCGCCCTGGCCGTGCTGCTCAAAATGACGGCCTCCTTTTTGGCCTTCCCGAGGATGGCAACGTCCAGAGCACTGTAGGGCGTGTCCGGATGCAGGTGCCCGCCTATGATGGGCACATGAAACAGTTCAATTGCTTTCTTCATGCCTCGCAGGACTTTCTCCGCAATCTCCTGGTTGCCGTTGTCCACGGAAAGGACATCCACCATGGCCACCGGCCAGCCGCCCATGGCCGCAATATCGTGCACATTGACCAGAACGGAACAGTAGCCGGACCACTCCGGATCGACCTCCATGAGCTTGGACCAGATGCCGTCTGCGGCCAGGAGCATGACCTCCTCCCCATCGTCAATCACAGCCGCGTCCTCACCAAAGGAAGCAATGATGCGCCCGGATTCTATGGGAAAGAATTGCATGAGGCTACCTATCTGCTTTTTGCGAGTGATGCCTACAAATACTCGCAACTGGGATGCCAGAGACTCCAAATTCATTGCAGAATCTTGAGGCTTTGATCAAAAATAGATGACGCTTTGAGGGGCCGCAAGGTTCTTAAACTCCTGGCTATGATGAGAGAGCCCCGCGTTCTGGTGAGAGACTCCTTTGCAGGGAAAGGTTCCACTGGAAAAATAGATCAAAGAATTTTTTAGAGTTTTTGCGGATCTCGAAAAACGGCAACTGAGTAAAGAATAATAATAAATAGATCACAATATGATATCTGCAAACGATATAAGTTGTGGTATAGTCACACGCGAAGCAGAGGGGTTGAAAGGTAATATTTTTTGTTAAGTTTGGCCAAAAATGCATCAATCGACCTTATATCATCAAAGTGATCCTGTTTTAATTTAGCCCTCAAAAGGATCGAAAACCATTCTTAATTTTCCAGCATGCTACTATCAGTGTCTGCTCATCCTTTTTCCCGGAATAATTCACCTACGAAAGCATTATGATCTCATGCAACAATGAGAAAAGACAGAGGACAGTTAATGCTGATCAGAGATTTTAAACAGGGTCGCATCCTTTTTGCCAGGCTCGACCACGGTGCAGATATCATCGGCCAGATCACCAATCTGGCAGAGGAGAATGGAATTGAAACGGGTGCTTTGAGCGCTATCGGCGCTCTCACCCGGGCAGAGCTGGGCTACTATGATCAGGTTTCTCACGAGTACGGCAAGATTTCCCTGGATGAGCAAGTGGAATTGGCCTCCTGCACCGGAAACATATCCATACGGGAAGGCCTGCCCTTTGTGCATGCTCATGCCGTTCTATCGGACAGGACAGGAAGGACCTGGGGCGGCCATCTTGTCAGAGGCACCATCTTTGCGGCAGAGCTTTATTTGCAGGAGCTTTCCGGCCTGCCCCTGAAAAGAGTACCTGATTCTGTTACAGGCCTCAAGCTCTGGGGATAACAGTAATGAAGAATTCCGAATATTTTGAGTTCTTGCAGCAGGGCCTCAAAAACGCCATGGACATAGCCCAGGCCGCCCGCAGCCAGGGACTGGACCCAAGCACCGAAGTGGAGATACCGCTGGCAGTGGACCTGGCGGAAAGAGTAGAGAAGCTGATCGGCATTCCCGGAATTGCCGTGCGGATTCGGGAGATGGAAAAGGAAGGCATGAGCCGGGAAGAATCAGCTCTGGCCATCGGTATTGATTTCGCGGAAGGGCGTCTGGGAAAAGGCGCCACCAAGATCCAGTCAGTGGAAAACGCCATCCGCACGTCGGTTGCCATACTAACCGAGGGAGTGGTGGCAGCGCCCATAGAAGGAATCGCTCGCGTGGACCTGGGGAAGAACGATGATGGAACAGAATACCTCAAGGTCTACTATGCCGGCCCCATTCGCTCCGCGGGCGGAACCGCCCAGGCTCTGTCCGTTCTTGTGGCCGATTATGTAAGAAGGGCCATGGGCATTGCTCCCTGGAAACCGAGGCCCGAAGAGGTGGAGCGCTATGTAGAGGAGATCGGCCTTTACAAGCGCGTAGCTGGTCTCCAGTATTCCCCCTCGGACGACGAGATTCGAATAATTGTGCGAAACTGCCCCATCTGCATCGAGGGCGAGCCCACCGAGGAGGAGGAGGTCTCGGGATACCGCGACCTTCCCAGGATCGAGACCAACCGCGTGCGAGGTGGCATCGCTCTGGTCTCAGCAGAGGGCATCGCCCTGAAGAGGCCGAAACTAAAGAAGCACGTCACCAAATTGGGCATCACTGGCTGGGAATGGCTCGATTCACTGGCAAGCGGCAAAAAAGATGGCGGAGACTCAACACCCAAGTTTTTGCGAGACCTGATTGCAGGGCGCCCCGTTTTTTCTCATCCCTCCCGGCCAGGCGGCTTTCGGCTGCGTTACGGGCGGGCCAGAAACACAGGCCTCGCTGCTGCCGGCATTAATCCTGCGACCATGCTGCTCCTGGGTGAATTCATGGCCGCCGGAACCCAGATCAAGGTGGAGCAACCTGGAAAAGCTGCGGCCGTAGCGCCCGTCAGCTCTATCGAAGGGCCGACGGTCAGGCTCTTAAACGGCGATGTGGTGCGCTTTGATGCCGATAAAGACATTCTGGAATGGATGCCGATAAGCTGCAAAGATCCCAGGACCATTCATGCAGCGCTCAAGTCCCATGTCTCCAGTATTTTAGACATCGGCGAAATTTTAATCAGCTACGGTGAGTTTCTGGAGAACAACCGGCCACTGGCTGTCGCATCCTATGTCTTCGAGTGGTGGGCAGAGGAGCTGCTAAAGGCCGGGGGCGACCCCGCCGGCAAAGAGAAGATCAGCGGACAGCAAGCCATTGCTTTATCCCGAGAATTCGGCGTGCCACTGCACCCGGCTTACACATTTCTCTGGCACGATCTGCCTATGTCCGAGTTTGAGAGTCTTGCATCTCTGGTATTCTCAGAAGGCCGCCTTGAATTGGGAAAGCTCCTGCTTCCCATGCCTGCCAAAGATGCACTGGAGACGCTGCTTGTCCTCCATAAGGTAAGGGCGGGAAGAATCATAATCGAAGATCCGCTGCCACTCTTGCTCTGCCTGGGATTGGAGCCGGATGGCGAGGCCCTGAAAAAATGCAGTGCAAAGTTAGAAGAGAACGAGGAAAAGAAGGAATGCTTTGCACTGGATGCGGTCAACAAACTTTCCGGCCTCGTTGTTCGCGCCCGGGCTCCCACGCGCATCGGCGCTCGCATGGGCCGGCCCGAGAAATCAGATATAAGGCTGATGCGCCCACCGCCGCATGTGCTCTTTCCGGCAGGAGAAGAAGGCGGCAAATCAAGGTCCATTCAAGAGGCTGCCAAGCACTCCACAAGCAATACCACAGGCATCATCAATGTGGAGATCGAGCAGAGGGTATGCAAAGACTGCGGCAAGACGGGCTTTTCATTTCGCTGCGATTGCGGCGGCTATACGGAAAAAAAGAGAGTCTGCCCCAAATGCAACATTCCCGCCCCGGATAAGTGCCCCAAATGCGGTAAAGATACAACGGCCGCTGCCAAGATGCAGATCGACGTAAAGAAGCTGTACCATCAGGCGCTGGAACGTTTGGGCGAGCGCGATCCGGAGTCGCTCAAAGGCGTTCTGGGCCTCTCCTCCCGTGATAAGACTCCCGAGCCCCTGGAGAAAGGCATACTGCGCGCCAAACACGGCATAAACATCTTCAAAGACGGCACGGTGAGGTACGATTTAACCGACCTGCCTCTCACTCATTTCCGCCCGGATGAGATCGGCACGAGCCCGGAGATTCTATGCAGTTTAGGCTACACTGAGGACATGCAAGGCATGCCCCTGACAGCAGTGGACCAGGTATGCGAGCTTCGCGTGCAGGATATCATATTGGCCGTGGATGCGGGCCATTATCTGCTAAAAGTAGCCAAGTTCATAGATGAGCTTCTCGTCAAGTTCTACGGTCTTGCGCCCTACTACAATGCAATAGCCCCGTCGGACCTGATCGGAACACTCATGGTCGGCCTGGCCCCCCACACCTCGGCAGGCGTGCTCTGCCGCCTCATAGGCTACAGCCCGGCCTCAGCCGGCTTTGGCCATCCCTTCTTTCACGCAGCCAAGCGCCGCAACTGCGACGGCGATGAGGACTGCGTAATGCTGCTCATGGATGCGCTCCTCAACTTTTCCATGTCCTACCTTCCTGCCAAGCGAGGGGGAAAGATGGACGCCTGCCTGGTTATGACCACCATTCTCAATCCGTCTGAGGTTGACAAAGAGGCCCATAACCTGGATCTTACGCGCGTCTACCCTCTGGAGTTTTATGAGGCCACCCTCCTGGGTGCCAACCCCAAAGACCTGGAGAAAAAATTTGATCTGGTATCCAAGCGGCTGGGCTCTGACGCCCAGTACGAGGGCTTCAATTTTAGCCACAGCACAACGGATATAGCCGCCGGCCCCAAGAACAGTGCCTACAAGACCCTGGAGACCATGGTGGACAAGATGGATGCCCAGCTGGAGCTGGGGCGCATGATCCGGGCGGTGGACGAGCAGGATGTAGCAGAACGGGTTATCAACTCCCACTTTCTGCCAGATCTGATCGGCAATCTGCATGCCTTTTCCAAGCAGAAGGTGAGGTGTGTGAAGTGCGGGGCCAAATTCCGGCGTCCGCCGCTGAAAGAGACCTGCCCCAAGTGCGGCGGCAGGATAATTCTCACGGTGCATGAGGGCAGCGTTCGGAAATACCTGGAGGTCTCCATAAAGGTGGCCGAGGAGTATGGAGTGAGCAGCTACACCAAACAGAGGCTGCAGCTTTTGAAGATCGAGATCAACTCCCTCTTCAAGAACGACAAGGCCAAACAGACGGGCCTGGCAGACTTCATGTAAACTGAATCTGAATCTATAAATTTATATATGAATCGAATAGATAGATTACGGAAAAGAAGGGGATGACAGTTCATGCTTAGAAGGGGGATTATGCTTTTGCTGGCGGCGCTTCTCGCCGGCAATGCGCTCTGTAATGCGCAGGGCAATGCACCGGACGATGTGACCACCATTACGGCCTCAGAGGACCTTTACATCAGCATGGGGGAGAACAGAGTCTCTGTCTATAATCAAACCGAGATGCTCCTATGCGCCGTAGACGTTGCAGTCAATGAGACAGACGGCAACCAGACCGAGACAGTCAGCTATCCCGGCGCTCCCGTACTTCAGTTTGACATTTCCGGCCTTAATATCACAGAAAACGATATTGCAGTTCTGGTGCTGAAAGCCGCATCCATGCAGACGCAGGGCGATAGCGTCATGGTGGCATTGATGTCCATCGGCTCAGACTGGGATGAGAGCTCGGACTACACTACATTTCTGGTCAATATGCTTCCTGCCTGGAATATCATCAAGAAGAACGATGCCACGCTCATGAGCAGCAACACAGATGGAGACAGCATCTTTGCCTTTGATGTCTCACAAAAGCTGAGAGATGCCAGGGAAAAAGGAGACAAAATATCCTTCCTCCTGGAGGCTATCAGCAACAGCAGCTCGGAAATTTCCTTCCGGTCCAAAGAGAGCGGCCAGGGGCCGTGCCTGGTGATCATGCCCTACCCGGCATTCTCGCCTGAGGTAACCATGCAGTCTGATCAGATTCCTTCTGAAAACACGAGCGCAACGATTCCCATGGCAGGAAGATTGCTGAGCAACGAGAGCATTGAATAGGCAATTTCTTTTTTCCAGGATAATCAAACCGGCATTCACAATTGCGTGCCACAAGAGGAAAATACTCCCACAGATCAAGGAATAGCCGAATGGACTTGTTCTTTCATGCATTGCTGCCCTACCTGCTGGGCAGCTTTCTCCGTCTGGAAAAAAGGCTTCTCGCAGCCCTGGTGCTGGGCGGCATCGCTCCCGACCTGGATGTCTCTCTCTCCTTGATCAATAACGTCTATCCGACCTCGCTTCTTCTGGTGCACCGGGGGATATCGCACACTATTTTCTTTGGATTCTTTTTCGCTCTGATTATTTTTTATCTCGCATCTCGTGAGCAGATTAAGAGTTTTTTGGGCAGGTTCATCAAATTCGATCTTGACTTTTCCGTTGAAAGCTTCGCCTTCGTCTATGCCGGTGTTCTCATCCACCTCGTTGTGGACTATACAACGACGAGAGGCATTCCACTCTTTTATCCCTGGCAGGCGGTCAGATATTCGGCAGATATCTTTTCCCAAATAGAGCCGATTATACTGATAGCCAGCCTCCTGGTTTTGGCAGAACTGATAAGGGAAAGGCACAGGATAGCGTTTAATAAAAATATAATGATTATATTTGTGCTCATTTTCCTGATCGTGGGCGGAATAAGAATTGAAGGAAAGGCATCTGCAGAGAGCTTTTTTAGCGGCAGGAATGAAGAAGTCCACCCGGATTCCAATCTATTCTCGTGGGTCGCTCTGGAGAATGATAGCGACCAGTTTCTGGTTTACGGGTATGACTCGCTTACGGGAAAAATCACTAACCGCTCGGCCTTTGCCAAAATAACCGTTGCCTCCAGCATAACGGAGGCGAAAATAGCAATAGGTGCTGCTGAAAAGCTGCCACAGGTCAGGCTCTTTCGCTGGAGGGCTTACGGCGTGGCCATAAACGCCAAATCGCAGAACGGCACCTCCTGGGATATTGAGTACTACGATCCTCTGGTCAGGGCGCAGATGGCAAACTCCGGGCCAGTCTTCAGACCGGCACTGAAGGGATACGGATCGGTTGAGGTGAGGGTGGAAGACGGGGTAGCGAGGGTGGTGGAGGGATGAAAAGATATGTGGGATTGATTGGGCTTTAGCGGGATAATTCTATGCTATGGGGTGGGAGAATTGAGAGATGGGAAATATGGACAAAATCTATCAGTAAAAACTTGGAAACTCAAATGACATCGTAGAGACTTGGTCGTTAAGTCGCCTTGTCTTTGAGATCAAATGAGAAGTGACGCCCATACTCGGCATTCTCGTAAAGATTTCTAAGAAGAAATACCCTCAATTTGAGAATAAATTGATCGATCGGAGATTCATTCTTCTTAATGGCGCATAAAGCAGAAGCAGCAGCTTGACGCACATCCGCATCAGAGTCGTCAAGTTTTGATATAAGCGGATCGATGGCGCGTTCGTTTTTGATGGTTCCCAAGGCGGAAACTGCTGCTTGACGCACATACGCATCAGAGTCGTCAAGTTTTGATATAAGCGGATCGATGGCACGTTCGTTTTTGGTGGTTCCCAAGGCAGAAGCAGCAGCCTGACGCACATCCGCATCAGAGTCGTCAAGTTTTGATATAAGCGGATCGATGGCACGTTCGTTTTTGATGGTTCCCAAGGCCGAAGCAGCAGCTTGACGCACATCCGCATCCGAGCCGTCAAGTCTTGAAATAAACAGCTCGATGGCACGTTCGTTTTTAATTTCGCCCAAGGCGGAAGCAGCAGCTTGACGCACATGCGCATCAGAGTCGTCGAGTTTTGATATGAGCGGATCGATGGCACGTTCGTTTTTAATTTCACCCAAGGCGGAAGCTGCAGCTCCACGCACATGCGCATCAGAGTCGTCAAGTTTAGATATGAGCGGATCGATGGCACGTTCGTTCTTAATTTCACCCAAGGCGGAAGCTGAAGCTCCACGCACATGCGCATCCAAGTCGTCAAGTTTTGATATGAGCGGATCGATGGCACGTTCGTTTTTGATTTCACCCAGAGCGAATGTAACAGCTCCGCGTACATCCGCATCAGAGTCGTCAAGTTTTGATATAAGCGGATCGATGGCACGTTCATTGTTAATATTACAGAGTGCAAATGCAGCAGCTCTACGCACATTCGTATCTGAGTCGTCAAGTCTTAATATGAGTGGCTCTACGGCACGTTCACATAAAATGGCTCCCAAAGTGAATGCTGCAGATTTACGCACGTTCGCGTCAGAATCGTCAAGTCTTGATAAGAGCAGATCGATGGCTTCTTCACTTGCAATGGTTTCCAATGCTTCAATAAAATTTGATCTCACGATTGTGGAGGGGTGATCCAATAAGGCAAGCAACGACCCACTCTTAAAGAAATTCCATTTATACTCGATAATCCAAAGAATCAATCTCAATACTTCTTGGTTCGTATGAGAATTCCCAATTATAGATGAAATATATTGAACTTCTCTAGAAGTAGGCTTCCACGATGTTTTATCAAATTTCAAATTAAATTTAATCCAAACAGGTTTTTTCCATGGTAAATCAAGACTGGGTTGAAGAGAAATATCAGGAGTTCGTATCTTACATACTAGCCAGGCAAGCGCCCAAGCCGAGGCTTGAGCTTGAGGCTCACTTCCATCCATCTTCAGTAATAACGCATCAGTAAGATTTGGCGAAATACTTACGTTTTTTTCATAGGTAAGTCTCATCAAAGCAAGTGCAGACTCTATTACTTGTTGCTCATTTCCATTCAAGAGATTTCTCGTAAGATGCTGTATCCATTCTTCCAATGAAGCCCAAATTATTTGCGCATTTGAGGTGCAAACCAATCCGCAGAGACTACCAACCTGATATCGGTCTATATCCTTGCGTCTACAGTATTCTCCTGCAAGTGCTGTGCTCAAATAGGAAGCCCATCGCGTTCCGGCCACTTCAGATGCGGCTCTGTCGGCACCGGTTATAATTCGACCGCCTCCATCATCCTTTTCTATATTGCGAGCAAATGTCTGGAACACATGATGAACAGTTGTTTCACTCACATTGGGCTCGTCGGCCAGACAAAGCGTAGCCAGAATTGAACGAGCACGACTTGTCCCATCTGTCTCTCCCTCTAATGGAGTCAATATGGCAAGCAAAACACCGTCTACCTCGTCATTGCGACAGATGGCCGAACATAAGCGTAATGCTTCGCGCCAATTTTCAACGACTGCAACATCCTTGATCCCCTTCTTCGTTAATGGCTCTTCAATAGTTACACAGCCTGCTAATGGGGCTACGTAGTTCGCTAAACTGCGCTTGACGTCTCGCCCCGGAAAGCAACCATCCACAAGTGCCCGAGCGGCCAAATATTCTTGAAAAGTAAGATGGCGGAATTCATATAGGGGAATGTCTTTGCCCAGATCGTGAGTATGACCTGCTTCTATTATCAAGCCAGTTCTGGCCTCGAGTCGAGATAAAAAAACTTCTGGCGTACTGTTGCGGGTTTGATGCAAATTTGGATACTCATTTCGCATTCGTGTGATAAGTTCCAGAATTGTATCGCGACGTATTTGTTGCACACCATGATCGCACATATCATATGCCACATATCCCAGTTGTGGAATGGCCTCATTCGTATCAATTGGTTTATCCACGTCGCTACGCCAATTGAGCAACACCTGAACTGCTTCCCAGTATAGTTCGGCTCGACGACTTGGTAATTTGCCTACCTTTCGCCTAACCAAGGCCAAAGTTGTGAGCAACATCGGATTGCCGGTCATTCGCTCTATGCGATCTGAGCTATGAATATCGTGGATTAGATCTTCTGTAGCATTGGCTTTGTTTTCTGGGAGTTCTGTCAATTCGCACCAGCGACCTGCAAAGTCGTCTTTTTCCTTTGGAGTAAAATCTGCAATCATAACATGTTCAAAGCCGCGCCCCAAACGATAGCCCATCTCTCGATAACCAACTATTCTCGAGGTAATAATAATCGGCGCTTTAGGGTATGCGATATGTATATTCTCCAATTGCTGACAAAAACGAGATCTGATTGATGGATCGGCAATTTCATCCAAGCCGTCTATAATTAGCAAGGCAGTACCTTGACATAAGCGCTTACGCAGGACTATTTGCAGAGCACCGGCTTCGGCGAAAGTCAACTCAGCTTTCCTAAAAGTATGTCGCAAAATATCGTCAAGAGAGCCATCCAGACAATTCTCTTTCAGGTCACGGCATCTAATGACAATTGGAAACAAATCAAAATCGGGTAGAGTCTTGACATCAGGCAGATCCTTCCAAGCGGGGTCTCCCTTGCGACGCAAAAGGTATGCTGTGCTGATCCAGCGAGTGAGCGTTGTCTTCCCAGAACCTGGATCTCCTAATACTACAAGACGTTGAGACTTGGATAGTCTCTCCCCAACTGAAACACTTTCACGCTCGCGGCTAATTTCTTTGATATCAATATTGCCTTTCATTAATGCTAATCGGCGTTTCTCTAACTCTTCCCACTTGAATTTATCTCCTACCTCGACTTCAACTCGCACACTCAAAGGAACATAAAGACGGCGCAATGCCAACGGTTGCTGGACTATTTTGCGATCCTCTGGTAGATTACCAAGATTGACAAGATCACAGGTCGCCAGCAAAAGATCACAATATCTCTGCTCAGCATCGTTATATTGCTGAACCTTTTCCTTTTCTTCATCGAGCGGGAAATAATGATTCAGAGCAGATAATAGATTCTTTATCGCCTTATCATTATCTTGCCAATACATGGCGATCTTATCACCAAAAGTAACCGCGTCAACATAGGCCTTTTTTTCCATCTGCATAACAAAGACACGTTTTTTTACATCAAGTCGCGCAGCACTGATTAAACGATTCGGCAAACCGGTTCCAATTGCTGTAACCGTGGCACATAGTATTACTGGCCCACCCAAGCTCAGGACTTTTGAGGCTTCTTCCGTTACGCTCTCGCCAACTAGCACATTTCCCTGATGCCAAACATCATAGCCCGCTTGTCGTAGAGGACTTGCCAGCTTCTCAGCAAGCTCTTCTTCACTTTCATCATGAGCAATTAAAACCGTCCATACCATTCTATCGCCTCATAGCATTCAATAGCTCAACCATGCCATTATCCCAGTCTTTGACAAGATCGGCATATTTAATATCGGCCATAATGGCAGGGGGTTTGCCTCCCGAAAGTCTGACCGGCAGGACTTTGACTTCATAACCATTCAATTGCTGGGCCAATGTTGCCATCCATTCACGGCTCATCCAGGGCGATAATACTCCCGCTTCAGAGTAACATAGGATTAAATAGCGAGCATTTTCGAGCCCCGCGTTGATCTTTCCGATGATCGAATCACCAATGCCAATATTCCATTTATCCAACCAGACATCAAATCCCGCCTGCTTTACCTGCGTTGCTAACCGTTCTGCCAGGGCAATATCTTCACCTCGATGGCTTATGAATACCGCTGGTTTATCGGAAAATTGTTGCTTTTGCATCCATCTTAGCGCCTCCTCCCTTTCCTATCAGGCCCCCTTATTTGATTTCAATATCATAAATCTGACGATGTAGGGTTGCTTTCAGTCTCAAATCTCTTTGCCCAAGAATGGATTAATCGATGAGCCTAAAAAAGCAAAACTATGCACTCAGATGGACACGATAAGAAAAACGCCATCGTCTCCTTGACGGACGAAAAAGATGACTGACTATCAAACTCATCAATCCATCTGCCGTCAAGTATCCAAGCCTGCCCGGCGTTGAGGGCGCCCGAAGCCCCCGCGCGTTTCACCGCGCGCGGCACCCCGGAGAAAGAGACCACAGGAGCGAACGCAGACCGCTCGAAAGCATCAGTCCAAGAAAACAATACTAT
Source organism: Methanothrix sp. (assembly GCA_049299735.1). GTDB lineage: Archaea > Halobacteriota > Methanosarcinia > Methanotrichales > Methanotrichaceae > Methanothrix. The sequence goes on from JBAQXX010000041.1 coordinate 18,843, forward strand.
GACGATTAGGAACCCTAGCAAAGTCAGTAGCCCTAACAATTACCTGTGAGCAAAGACGACAGTTGTCCGGGCCAGCCCGGAGAATATTTAAATTATTATAAAAATCATTCTTAACAATAACGAGTGCCAGCAGTTGATTCCGCCAGGAACCGACAAGTCCCAGGGCCCGAATTCTTGATTAAACACCCACCCTATTTCACATCTCATGCAATCCGACGACCAAACCCCGAAAAACGCCATCGTCTCCTGGACGGGCGGAAAGGACGGCTGCCTCTCCTGCTACAAAGCCATGAACGACGGCTACAGAATCGCCCACCTCCTGCATTTCACCAACCAGAAGAAGACCGGCTAGCACGAACTCAACCCCGCCCTCATCCTGGCCCAAGCCGAGGCCCTCGGCCTTCCTCTCTTGCAGCGGAATTTTCATTCCTACGAGTAGTAGTTCAAGAAAGCTGTCCGGGAGCTGCCCGGCGAATTTCGCACCCGTGTCCACGATTCCGCTCAAAAATATTTATTCGCAGATCATTGCTTCATACACAGGATCGCTTTGAAGCGGCAGATCACAGCTGGGGAGAACATCGATCCACCCTAATGCGGCAAGATTGCGAATGGCAACTGCCGCATCAAGCTCATCCAGCGGTGGCTTTCGCCTCTGCTTCCATTTCATAACCGCATCCAGAACTTCTCGCTCCGTTGGCGTGGCGCCCTTAAGCTCCTTTAAATCCCCGGCTGCGAAGTGAACCGTTGCCGCAATCTCCGATTGAATGGTGGAGGTTCGCAGCAAAAGGTCTGCCACCTTTTCCATGGCCGGCCTCCATTTTTTCAGATCCTCTTGCACCTTTGGCAAGGTATCTCTGTATGCGGCCCCGGTTCGGAGGACGAACATCCTGCCCACCTGCTCTTCTCGAATCAGGTCGCTATTTATGAGCCTGGTAAGAACATTGCCTTTCAGCTCCTCTGCAAACGGCCCGAAGCTGGAGCGGCGATAGGTCAGGCCCGTGGGTATTCCTAGTGCTGTGGCAAAGTAGGCGATCTTCTGGAACCGGGTTCTGCCTACCGGGTAATGGTATTGCTCACGCTCGATCATCTCCAGAATGGCAGCCAGTGCCACCCAGGCAGAGTTTAGCTTTTCCGGATGCACTGGAGGCACGGGACAGTTAATGCCCACGGGCGCATCAGCCAGACCCATTACCGAAAGGGCCTGGTCAATGGTCACACTGGATGGAATGTAAAGCTCTGCGGGAATCTCAAGGCGGCTCAAATGCTCATAGAGCAAAGGCAGCACAACTCTCCAGTCCAACTGTCCCAGCTGGCATCCCAGAGACGGCACGGCGATTGATGTGATCCCCCAATCCTTATAATGCATCTGCAGATAACGAAGTCCCTGGATTATATCATCAAGGCGAGATACGGACCGCCAGTGGCCTTTCGTAGGGAAGTTGAGGATATTATGCGATTCAAATTGTGGGAATAAGTAGGGCTCACCCAGTCGAACCTGTCCTTTTTTGCACCGCCGGACGTAATCCTTATACATGCCTGGGAACCGGTTTTTAAACTCCAGAGCCAAGCCCTTGCCCATAATGCCGACACAATTCACGGTATTGACCAGCGTCTGAGCTTGGGATTGAAATATATCTCCTTTTATGACTATTACTCGATTCCGCATAGCTGAAACGTCCTACTTGAAGAACAGATATGTATCTACCACTACATTTATACTTAGTCCTGCGTCGCTGAGCTTTTTATCCAGCAATGTCTTGCTCTCTTGACATGACACATACGCTTTATTTATATACTTAGGATCTACTTTATCCAAAACCAGCACCTCCGCGCACTTGATGGAGACATGCTCGTATTTTTCAATGGGATCTGGTTGATTCCAGTATCTGGCAAAGACTTTGTCTTTATCAACCATCAAAAGCCCATCCGGCGTATGCGCGAAGCGAGCGTAATCACTTGAAGCATTACGATCGCTGACAACTACTCCTGGCAGATCAATTACCTCAGTACTTATGCTCAGAACGCAAATTTCGGCGTATCCGCAACTGAACGAAAGTTTGAACAACATGGGATTTCTGCCGCAGATATACAGATTCACATAGTCGTGCAAATGTTTGCCCTGCGGAAGAATTTTAGCTTTCCGCTTTTCTTGGACAATCTCCGAGGCAACTGATTTATGGTGGAGCCTCATAGATAGGGCATTGGAGAGAATTCCTCTTTGAATAATTGAGATGATATTATCAAAATGGACAATGTAATGCAGTTCCGCAAGGTCTTCACGCCTCATGCCCATCCCTATCCAGTAATTTTTTCAAATTTGACATTTCATAAATACTCGAACTCTTAAATATTGTCCTTGGCGAATGCAAATAGGTTTTTTTGTCACATCCAAAGATTAGATGGATCCCATGCCTTACTCAACCATTACATGCACTCCGACAACCTCTCCCAGAAAACCGCAAAAGCAAATCCAGTCTATCCCGTCACTCTTCCCGCCGCCAAGTATCCAAGCCTGCCCGGCGTTGAGGGCGCCTGAAGCTATCCGCGCGCAACACCCGCGCGCGGCACCCCGGAAGAAGAGACTGCAGGATCAAACGCAAAATTCCCGGAAGAAAAGGCCCCAGAAGAAAAGAAGACGGTTAACCGGGCCCGCCCGTAGAATATTTAGTCAATTAGCTGTGGCAGATGATCCGGCCAGGAACCTGCAATTCTCACGCCCGAATTCTTGATTACCTACCGCCCCCATCTATCACCCCATGCAATCCGACGACCACACCCAGAAAAACGCCATCGTCTCCTGGACGGGCGGAAAGGATGGCTGCCTCTCCTGCTACAAAACCATGAACGACGGCTACAGAATCGCCCATCTCCTGCATTTCACCAACGAGAAGAAGACCGGCTCGCACGAACTCAACCCCGCCCTCATCCTGGCCCAAGCCGAGGCCCTCGGCCTTCCTCTCTTGCAGCGGAATTTTCATTCCTACGAGGAGGAGTTCAAGAAGGCGGCCCGGGAGCTGCGGGCGCGGGGCGAAGGATTTGACGCCGCCGTCTTCGGGCACATCGAGACCCATAAGCCGCTGGTGGATCGGATCTGCAGTGATCTGGATATCGATCTGCTGCTGCCCCTCTGGAAACAGAACTCAGAGAAGATCGTAAATGAGATCATCAATGCCGGATTTGAGGTGATTTTGGTCAGCGTGAGAGACGGCTTTTTGGGAAAGGAATGGCTGGGCCGCAGGATCGATGACAAATTTATAGCAGATCTGAGAAAGGCCAATAGCACTGTCGATCCCTGCGGCGAGAATGGCGAGTTTCATACTCTCGTCCTCGACGGGCCCATATTCAAAAAGAAGATAATAATAACCCGTAGCGATCCGATTCATAAGGATGGCTACTGGTTCCTGAACATCACTGACTTTGCCCTGGCGGACAAATAAATAAAATTGCCATCTCACACCTGCCAGATCTCACGAGGCATATTGGTCAGGCGCACAGCTTTGCCTGCCGTGGTCAAGAAGGTGTCCTCTATTCCCACCACGCCCTTGTCGGGATAAATGATCTTGGGCTCTATGGCGATGGTCATGCTGCTTTGCACCTTGTGATCCAGGGGGCCGATCACCGGGTACTCATCCAGCTCGAGCCCTACGCCGTGGCCCACAAAACCGCATTTATTGCCATTGGTCCCGCCCAGGAAGTCCAGGTAGCCTAGCCTCGCTCCCACCGACTCGGACAGCTCGAAGAGCTCTTTTCCCGTCCGGCCTGCGGCAAGCTCTCCGGCCACAGCCTCTTCGATCTGGCAGGCGGCTTGATAGGCATCCTCCAGCCCCGGCTCCAGCTTGCCCAGGGAGAATATGCGGGTGGCGTCGGCAATGTACCCGTTGTAGATGCCCACGCTATCCACGAATACCGGCTCATTTCTCTTGATCTTGGCAAAGCCTGCCCCCTGCGGAAATATTAAAGAGGTGCCCCGTCCCCCGCTGGGCGAGGCAAGAAAGCTGGGAAAGGCCGCCTCCGGCCCGGACATGACATGGCCTAATGGGACAATGCTATTGAATCTGCGAAAGCGCAGGGATCCCTGATGGCCCATGGAGCGCATCACCGACTCTATCCGGCAGATCAGGTCTACCTCAGTCATGCCTTCCTCCAAAAAGTCAGGGACTGAGGAAAAGCCGGCATCCAAAATCCGGGCCGCCTCTTTTATCAGGGAAAGCTCGAATTCGGACTTAACAGAACGAATGTGCTTGATCTTTTCGGCAACGTCAACAAATTTGGCGTCCTCCAGTGCCCTGTCCACTTTAAAGTAGAAATTGCAGGGAAGCACATCCATCTCCAGGCCGACGGTAGCCTTGGCAGAAATGTCAAGGTCCGATTTCAAATTTCTCATGTTTTTTAGCGGCCTGACCTCAAGAGGCGATTCCTGCACTGCCCTCTCCAGGCTTCTCTTCATCATCACCACGGGCTCGCCGTCTCTGGGGATGTAGACCAGCCCGTCCTGGGCGGTGCCGGAGAAGTAGCACACGTCTACAGCATGAAACAATAGTGCTCCATCCATCTCGCCCATCTGGGACTGCAACGTCTTTATCCTGCTCTCGATCTCTGATTTAGGGGAAAGAACATACTCCATTTTGCTGACCTCATCCATCCTTCCATCTCTGTGGTTGGGACGGTATTTTCGGATGTTATCCTCCTTTATTTAGCTAACCAATGTCATCAGCATGGATAAAGCCAAATACGAAGAAGTTTGAAACCCTATTGAATGAAGCGCCTAATTGCCTGTGTCTCAGGCCAGGTCCAGAAGGTCGGTTATAGAAAGAGAGTCATGCAGACAGCTAAAGCCTTTGGCCTGAAAGGAATTGTCGAGAACCTGGAGGACGGGAGGGTAAGGATCATCGTTGAAGGCGAAGATGAGAAGCTAAAATGGTTTGAAAGCGCCATCGATATAAAGAACACACTTATCCAGGTCTCCACAATTGAGAAGGCATACTTTGCTGCAGGTGGCGAGTTTAGCAGATTCGGCAAAGTTGTTGATGAGGACGAGACAGATGCCAGGCTGGATAAAGGCGTTGAAGCAATCGGTAGCATGATCCTGGCTGTAAACGGTGTCACCAAGGCCATTGAAAAAATGGATTTAAATCTCAGCAGGCGGATGGATAATATCGGCGAGAAAATTGACATAATGAGTGGAAAGATCGATAATATCGGCGAGAAAATTGACACAATGAGCGGGAAGATCGACCGCATTGATGGAAAGATGGGCTTTATGCTGCAAAAACAGGATGATCTCATCGTTGAGGTTAAAGACATGAATGCCAGCCTAAATGAGAAAATGGACCGCGTCCTGGATAAAACCGATGTTGTAGAACTCAAGGGCGATATGTCCGACGTTAAAGCGGCTCTGCGAGCCAAGGGAATAATCTAAAAACTCTTTTCAGAGCCCCACCCACCCCAGGACCCCGATCATTTTCAGCCCGATATAGACCATCAGCACCACAAAGATGTACTTCAGCTTATCCGCCGGCAGTCTATGGGCCACCTTTACGCCCCACGAAGCGGTGAAGATGCTTGCTCCCGCCAGAAGAGCAAACTGCAGAAGATCGATGTAACCGACACAATACACGGGAAGCCCGGCCACGCCCCATCCGTTAATAGCATAGGCAACGACCCCGCCTACGGCATTGAAAGCTATTGTTACCGATGAGGTGCCGATGGCCTGATACATGCCAAATCCCATGGCGATGATCATGGCCGGCACTAATATCACGCCTCCGCCTATCCCCGTCAGACCGGATATGACTCCCACCGCCAGACCCAAGAGAACATATTGCAGATGGCTATCTCTTGACTTTTCTTGCGAGGGCCCCCCCCTGAGCAGCAGATTTTTAGCAAAGAGCATTCTCAGCGCACCCAGCAATACCACAAATCCGAAGACCATCCTGAGCAGATCTCCGGGCGCATGAGCGGCAATGGTCCCGCCCAAAAAGGATCCTACCAGGCCACACATGCCCATGATGATTCCAGGCCGCCAGAGAACAACACCCCGGCAGCTGTGGCCGCGGCATCCGGAGAGAGCCGTGGGCAGAACCACGGCTAAAGAGGTTCCAAAGGCGATCCTGGTGGCCAGGGTGGGATCAATACCCGTGGATGTCAGTGCCCAGATCTGAACAGGCACCATGATAAAGCCGCCCCCGATGCCGAGCAGGCCGCAGGAAAATCCTACAACTAAGCCTGTGGCCAGCAGCACCAGAACATAAGGGAGAAGAGATGGCTCAATCAAGTTCCTCTTTTGGTGTCAAATTGCATCATTGAATCAAAGTTCCCTGTGCTTGGAAGCGATCTCCTCAGCCATCCGGTCCAGGCCCTGGAAATCTGCCTCTTTGGGACGGCCTTTGGCAACTACCGGATCGAAGAATTGCAGCTTCAGATTGGGCAGGGCAACGGTTATCTGCTCCAGCATCTTACCACCCCAGCCAAAGGAGCCTATGATGGAAGCATACCTTGTCTTGGGCCGCAGGGCATTGGCCAGAATGACAGCATAAAGCGCCAGGGGGTGGGCTCCGGCCAGAATGGTAGGCGTGCCGATGACAACTGTTGCCGCGTCCACAAGAGACTCAGCCAGCTCTCCAACATCATAGTTTGTGAGATCGAATCGTTTCACACCCACTCCTCTGGAGATTAGAGCGTCCACTAAGTAGTCCACCATAATACGAGTAGACCCGTGCATGGAAACGTAAGGCAAAACCACCTGGTTTTTCACCCTGTCCGAGGCCCAATCTCGGTAGGCGTCCAATATGAACTTCGGCCTGGCGTAAAGCGGACCGTGGCTGGAGGCAATGACATCAATTGTCAGATCCTCAATCCTGGCCAGGTGCCGGTTGATGTTCTGGCGGAAGGGCATCATGATCTCTGCATAATACCTCTTGGCAGCCCAGTAGACGGCCGCTTCATCGCTGGCGTAAAGGTCGCTGGTAGCAAGATGCGAGCCCAGAAAATCGCAGGTAAATAGGATGCCGTCCTCAGCCAGATAGGTGAATATCGTATCAGGCCAGTGCACCCAGGGTGCGTGAATGAACGCGAGGCTTTTATCGCCAAGAGATATCTTCTCGCCGTCTTTTACTTCTTGCACTCTGTCCTTGCTCACCAGGTCAAAATGCATGAGCAGGTCCAGGCACTTGGCAGAGCCGAGCACTTTAGCATCGGGGTAAAGCTCAAGGAGCTGTTTAAGGCTTCCCGAATGGTCCTGTTCGGCATGCTGAGAGATGATGTAGTCGATTCTCTTTATGCCCAGCGCTAACAGGTTGCCCAGCAGCACATCAGCCATGGATTCGTCCACGGCATCAATAAGTGCAATCTTCTCGCTGCCCTGGATCAGGTAGGAGTTATAGCTGGTTCCTTCGGGCAGGGGAATCAAAGCATCAAAGAGCCTGCGGTCCCAGTCTATTGCTCCAACCCACTTAACGCCGGGTTTGATATCCCTTGTGAACGTCATTATCTTATCTCTTTGAAATCATCCTTCGCGGCGCCGCACTGCGGGCAGGTCCATGTTTGCGGCAGCTGTGCAAAAGGCGTTCTTGGAGATATTCCCGAGTCGGGATCTCCTTTTTCGGGATCGTAAATATATCCGCAAATGGTGCACTGATATTTCTGAGCCATAATCAAATTTAAGTCTACAAAGTATTTAGTCCAATCGCAACGAAAAACTAAATAATAATGACATTCAACCGATATGCACAATTAGAGGTGTTATAATGGCCAACACCGCATCCAAACGAGAAGGCAAGTTCAAATGCAAGATCTGTCGTATGGTCTTTGAATCAAAGGAAGAATTGAAGCTGCACTTGATGGAGGATCATAACGATAATTGAACTTATTTTATAACTATAATTTACTACATGAGAATTATAGCAGCATGCCTCCAACAAGATCCGGTCTTCTCCGGCCAGGCATACTGCACTTTTATCTACCGGTCCGGGCCAGATTGATGAGAAGGATGCTTTGTCTCCAAGAAAGCCCGCACCAGGACACCATTGGTGAAATGAAGGGATAGGATAATAGTGAAAAAAATATTGGGCCGAATGCATCTTGGTGCTTAACAAGACCCGGTTTTACTAATTTATCTGCACAATTTCAACGGATTTAATAAATCGTTCTGTGACTTCCTGACCATAGGTGGAGAGAATCAGTCCAACTGCGGTGGATGCCAGAATGCCTCCCGGTCGATCCATGTGGTACTCAACAGGATAGGCTACAACGTAGACAGGCTCATTCATTGGACACTTAAGTCCGCTGGCGAATATACCTGATTGACCATCTACCACTCTCTCGGTTACATTGACCTCTTTGCAAACTTTGGATTTGGCGAGGGTACCATTCGCAAGAGTCCTCAAACTGGATTGGTTGATAAGAGATGCATCGTCCTTTGAGTACATTATGACCGAGACCTTCAAGACCTGGGCTTTATCGGATGCCGACACCAGTGTCAACGCATCTGTCGCGATAGCCGTTTTTCCTGAAGTGCTGTCTCCATGCGACACGCTGCTTTCGTACTCGTCCATATCCGACCAGTTGAAGCTTACCTTCCACTTGCCGCAGTCCTCGGATACAGAAGCGACGGCCAATTCATCCATCATAGATCCAAGCCCTTGCATGGTAAGCAAGAGTGCCAGACCAAGTGTCAGACCAGGAAATAAAACCGTTGAGCAATATTTGTCCTTCACGAAGAACACCTACAATTGGGCCATCCTGGGCAATATGTCGGGATTGATTCCTTTTGCCAGATTTGTAACATCCTTGAATCGGCTCTCGCTCTCCACTATTGCGGGCTTTTCACTCACTTCACTGGCGTTAGCCTCAATCTTCGGCTCAGTGCTCGCTTGCTCGGACGGTTCTGCCGGCAAAGGAGCAGTAATGACCACGACCGGGGTGTAGCTGGATGTATCCGGGCTGATCAATGTAGCGGCAAAATCGCCCCGGCTGGCTTTTCCGTTGCTGTCCGATCGGATGAAAAACCCCTTCATAGTGTCGCCCTCCAAAGTAGCGCTTATGTAAGTAGATGCCAGCACCTCGCCCTCCAAGGCTGCCAGGGAGAAGGATACGGTATTCGCAGAAAGAGATCCGGCCAAGGCGGCATTCCAGGGATTGTCGCCCTCGAATTTGGCCAGGCCGAAAACGGATTGGTCTGATTGATTCACGGCCATTATGATCTCCTTTTCTCCCAAAGAGGCTTTCCAGATGCCCTGCGCGCCGTTCGAAATTGTAGATGTGTCCTCTTTTGTCGTCGCATTATTTTCCATCGATGGGGAATCCAAAGCCGGTACCAAAGATATAGACGCAAAGAGTGTTAAAAGAAGAATTGCCATCAAACTAAAATTTCGGATCATCAAGCCCCAAACCTCCATTATTTTCACGTGAGCCAGATCTAATTGAGCTCTTATCATATTAATATAGATTGCCGAAGCGAGATTCTGTAAGAGGCTGCGGTCAATGGCATATTTGTCCTTAGCGATCCCACAAGCTAAATATATGAATCGAACTTATTAGTAAATGATGGTTCCACTTCAAGCCCAGATAGGAGGAGATACGACAAGCGCCTTACTAAACAATATCTGGTTTCTCTTATTCATATTTATTTTTCTGGTTCCCATGGTGCAGAGGTACTACCTGCAGACGGCAAGAAAAAGCGTGCTGGCAAACCTTGGCAAGACGCGTGGCACGCAGGTCATAACCCTCATCCATCGCCAGGAGACCATCAGCTTTCTTGGCATCCCGTTAGCCCGCTATATCGATATCGATGACAGCGAACGAGTTTTAAGGGCCATTCGCGCGGCCCAGAAGGATGTGCCCATCGACATCGTCCTGCATACGCCGGGCGGGCTGGCTCTGGCGGCCACACAAATCGCCATGGCGCTAAAGGCCCATCCCGCCAAGAAGACGGTAATTGTGCCCCATTACGCCATGAGCGGCGGAACTCTCATCGCGTTTGCCGCCGACAAAATAATCATGGACCCGCACGCTGCCTTAGGTCCAGTGGACCCGCAACTGGGAGATATGCAGGGCAGCTACCCGGCGACATCGCTCTTAGCGGTCGTAGGCAAGAAGAAGATCGATGAGATCGATGACAAGACCCTTATCTTCGCCGAGGAGGCGAGGAAAGCCATGAGCCAGATGAGAGATCTATTGAAGAAAATCCTGGACGGAAAGTGTAGCGGCGAGAAGATGGAGGGCATCATCGAGGAGTTCGTCTCGGGAAAATACACTCACGACCATCCCTTTATGGCCGAGAAGGCCCGATCTCTGCTGGGTGAATGCGTAGAGACCGATGTCCCGGAAGAGGTCTATGCCCTGATGGATCTGTACCGCATGGAGGCAGGAAGGAGCCGGCCAGGCGTCGAGTATGTGCCCCTGATGAAGCATTAGAGCTCCAGTTTATGGCCCGCCTCCATCTGCCGAATCTGTTCTTCGCCTTTGGCGGCCAATTCCTTGAACTGATTGATAGTTTCCCGCATTTTTGGCAGAGCTTCCTGCTTATATGCGCTGATGGAACCCAACGAGTCCGTGATATCGGCAAAGGCAGTCTTCAGCGTCTCGACAGATATATTAGCTTCCATTGCTCGTTTCTGGATTTCCGCCCCCTGTCCCTTCAGCATTTGTGCGTTGCTCCTGATGAAAATATCCGTCATCTCATTGAGCATTTGAATCTTCTTCAGGACAATCTTCTGGTTATAGAGAGCGCCGGCAACCATCACTGAGATCCGCAAAGCGTTAATCGTCACATTTTTGGCCCTTTCCACACCGTGCATCAGTTCCTTATTATTTCTGATCACAAGCTCTGTAGCCATTACGCCCTGCTGATTGACGACGATCATCTGCTGCATATCCATAAACCGCTGCCGAAGCGGAAAGAGGACTTCTTCAGTGACAAATTTTACTTTTTCCGGGTCTTCGTTCCTGGCTTTAGCCGCTTCGATTTGCCTTTCAATCGATTCATCCATCAGGGTACCAAGCTGGATCTCTTTCATCAGTTTTTTCGTCAAATCGCGCATTGCCTGCTGTTCGATTTTCAGAGTAGTATTATCGTTTTTCAGGGTTGCCTCCCCTTTGTCCAAAGAGACAATGATATCCGCAATCGCCGAATCTGCTTTCTGGTATTTGGCAAAATAGGCCCTGACCGGGTCAAACAGCTTGCCCAAAATGCCGGTCCTGGTGAAATCAATCAGGCTGGGGTCCAGGTCTTTTAATTCCCTCTGCAAATCAACTAAACCTTTTGCCACAAGACCGCCTTCATCGCCGTCTTTTGAGAGGTTTCCGACGGTCATCTGCAGCAAAGAATTTTTGGCTGCCGAGCGTTTCATCGAGTCCGCCCCAAAAGACTCGATTGACCGGAGGATATCCTTCCTTTTGGCAAATTCATCGATATCCAGGGTCATAATCTCGGCTACATTGCTTTCCGCTACAGCCTGAAGCCGGGCTACTTCTTCAGGTACCGGTTTTGCTTGTTCCAGGACCTCGCTTTTAACCGCCGCTTCATTGGGCACTTCCATTGTAAAGGCCATCTTAATTCCTCCAGGGATTACAATTTGGCATTAAACATATTGCTCAGTTTATAGCCAACGTCGTCGGTATCGGCGTCAATATAAACTGCCTCATTTATGCCGGAGATCTCCTTCAGGGCCTGGATATTCGCATTATAGCCGATTGTGTTTATTGGTATTCCAAGATCCTGAACTATATTTTTGATTTCGCTCAGAGAATGGCCTCTATTGGTTTCGCCGTCGCTGAGAACGAAAATCATCGGCTTCAGATTGGGATCTATCGCCCGCTGATCCTTGATCATCTTCATGGCGACCGCAATCGCATCGAAGGTTGCCGTGCTGCCGCCTGCCTGCAATTCATCAACCGCTCCGGCAAACATGGCTCTCTGGGTCAGATTGAATTTGGCAATAGGCAGATCGATATTGACATCATCGGAATATGATACCAGGCCAATCATATTGTCCTGGCCGATGTATTTTTGACCCTCGCCCAATGAATCCTTTAGTTTATTCAGCGGCTCGCCCATCATGCTGCCTGAAACATCGGCCACAAAGACGGCGCAGATATTCGTGTTTTTTATATCTTTCCAGAGTTTTTGGGCCTGGATGATCACATCGCCGCTGACTGGTACTGCTTCGGATTGGTATTCATTATGGCCGTTAAAGCCATATTTGGTGGCCAGAGTCTGGTACTTTTCCTGCTGAGAGAATTCAACAAATCGATTCAGGATCTTCTTTTTCTCTGCCGATAGCTCGCGGATTGCATACATTGGGTTGTCGTGTCTGACCCCAAAGGGAACAAATTCGTATGACCTGATATCCGGTGTATTCATATAGGTCTGGTATTCAAGGATGAAACCATCCAGAACACCTGATTTGGCCGATTCCCTCAATATCAGAGTAGTATCAGCGACCACGGGAATATTGGTCTGAAAGCTCTCAAAACCTGCTACGGCTTTGTCGCTCAATAGGTTGCTGATGTCAAAAGTCTGCAATGTTGAAATCAAAAAGTTCAGCCCTGTTGAACTGGCAAACGGATTGGTGTAGCCCATATTCAGTTCTTTGTTCGCCACAGCATCGACAATCGTCTTGATATTGATTTCCCCGTATTTGGCTACCAACTGGTCTTTCTTGGATTTAGTGAGCAGGACCCCGGCCACATTGCCAGCAAGTCTCTTTTCCACTAGTTCCGCTTTAACCCCTCGGGATATGATCATCTCGCCCCAGAGTTCATTGGATGGCGTATAGGCGTCCGGCAAATACTTGCCAGAGGTAATATAGTCGGCACCTTGACCGGAAGCTATTCCTCTGAGCCTTACTGATACCTGCTTGCCGTCAATTATTATTTTCGCAGTATTGAAGTCTCGGGCCACCTCAGTCAGCCAGCCATCCGTACCGCTGCCAGCTTTTTCCGTTGAGGAAAATATTTCGATGTAGCTGGGCGTGCCGCTGTTCACCTGCGGCGGGTACTTGGTGATATCGGGCAGGATTTTGATCAGGTCTGGGGGAAGAATATCAACCGTGCCCATCCGATGCGGTACAGTTTTCACATCGATGTCTTTGATGATGGACTCCAGCGATACCGGACGGTCACCGCCACCTAATGTAATAGTCCCGATATAAGCCAAGAGAAATACCACAACTGCTAATCCGATTATCTTTAAAATTACGTTCTTGTTGCTATTGTCCATCATGCTTATGTTCAGCCCCTTAAATCTTATAATATTTTGCCTGTTTGATCAGATTATCGATCTCGATCATACCGGGCATTTGCTCAAGTTGGCCGCTCTCTACGCTGTTTAAGCCTGAGATCTCCAGCAGCAGCTTATCCAGCTTCAGCAGGATCTGTTCGTTATCTTCTGTGGCAGCTTTCACAAAAGTGATATATTCGTCATAGACTTTAAATTTTTCCTCCATAAATTGTTGCGAAAAGGCCCCAGCTTCGTGTTTTTTTCTAATGGAATTGTAGTCCACTTCATCGAATGCATTCAATTTATTGATGATGCTACGTATATTCATGAAGAATATATTTTCCACCTCGGCGATGACCACATCAAATTTCTTGTAAGCGATCTCGGAGGCACTGAAGATCTGCAGAAGGATATCCCGGATAATTTTATTCTTTTTCTGTAGCCGCTCAATCTGATCGAGCAGCAAGTCAACGGTTACTTCGAATGTTTTGAGCCTCCGGAGAATATTCAGTGCGTCAATATAATCATCTACTGTCATTTTAATGGGTGGAATTACGTTCTCCGGTCCGGTAAGGAGCTTATAATTGCCGTAGGTTAACCCGACGCCGCTTACGAAGATTAGTGTGATGCCAAAGGCGGTTGCCAATGCACTGGCCCAGATATCCAGTCCGATCAATACTGGCGAGAAGGTAATTATATTGGCGGTGGCAATGCCTAAATTCAGGCCCAATAGTTTAATCCGCTTTTTTCTGTCCATATACTCTTGCCCTCAGATTTTTCTGTGTAGAGTTTCACACAACCTATTTCATATTACCATATACTGATCAAATACTTTGGTACAGGAATCACCTTTGCCTTGGGCGAGTTGTGCCTCTAAGCGAAGCCAAATGCCACGAGACAGACAATATTTCTGTCAGGTATGACAAATCCGGAGAAAGTGCCCTGGCGCAGCTTGAAGAACAAGATGACCATGAGGGCCACATTTGATGTGCAATATATAATAAAAATAGAGACAATGTATCTTGTCACAATATTCCGATGCTTGCATCGGAGATAAAGGGCATGCGCATCCAATATATGGATAGATCTAATTCGCGATGATATTTGCCGACTGGGACATGATATCTACATCGGCAAGCCGTCCCTCTACTTCCATGGAATCCCCGAAGATGCCCTCCATGAGAACCTTGCCGTTATGGACCATGAGCCTGACTACTCCGTCCATGGCCTTTTCGCGTGCTTGCCCTTTTAAAATATAGACTGTAAGTTCACACATAAATCCTCCTAAAATGGTAATAATAAGGCGGGCCCGGCGGGATTCGAACCCGCGACCCCCGGGTTAGAAGCCCGGTGCTATATCCTGGCTAAGCCACGGGCCCGCAATATATTTTAGCCGCCCTTGGGCGGCATCTGACCTAATGACATCTTGAGCTGCTCTTGAAGCTGAGTGAACCGGCCCTGAATGCGCTCTTCCTGATTGGCCATGTTCTTTTTCCGGATTTCATTCATATCCTTTTTCTCTTTCAGCTCTTCGATCAGCTTGGGCTTATCAGCCTTAAAGAGAAGTTCCCCGACGCTCTTGTATATAACTGCATCGTCTGCGCTCTTCTCCAGTTCCTTCAACGCCGCCTCAGTCTCCCTGATCAGACCTTCGATCTGACCCTTCTGAGCCATGACAGCCTGAGCTTGCTGTTGGAGCTGCTGGAGCTGAGCCAACTGATTTTGTATCTGCGGAGGCAATTCGCCACTCATAAACTCACCATCTCAAATGCGATCTTAACCAACCTTATCCAGGTATTTAAGGCTGCCCGGAGAGAGACTGTATCCTCGCCCCAGATCTTCAATCGAATAGAACCGTCTTCCAGGTCCAGAAATACATGGGACCTATGCAGCTCGTCTTCAATTTCGGGCGCGAGCGCCTGATATATTACTCCGGCATGCTCGCTTTCGAATGCGAACTCTGCACAGCCCTTCATATCTTCAGCCTGAATTTAGCCTGACCCTCATCTATGAAATCGATATTACCAGATGCAACCCATATTATGCGCCCCTGGGCCGGAGCGGCCTCGCCGAGCCACTCCAGCTCAAAGAACTGCGCAATTGGGTGAGCATACATGCCCTTGCCGGCGACCTTTGGCACGCTCTTCTTGAGCCGCATTGCCTGCGTATCTCCTGAGAGCTGGAAGATCAATTGCTCCACTTTTTCAGAGGAGCGCTTGACCAGACCTGCCGGATTGCCGTGGTCCTCTATCACCACCAGCCAGGTTTCATCCACACCCGTCTTTTGCTTTCCCCGATTCACGTAAGGCAGAGACAGGAACGAGGCCAGAGCCCTGGCAAACCGCCTTGCCTTAGCAGATGGGTCTCGCGAGGTGGTGACGATCATCAGACGGCTTGCATCTTCTTGACCGTGGTGGGCCGCTCCTTCATCAGGATCCTATGCCCACAATAAGGACAGCGTATGCCGCTGTACTCGTAATCGATCTCCACGGTCTTCTTGCATCTGGTGCACTTATATGCCATCTTCTAATCTACCTCAAGAGTCTTCTTGAGAGACCTGAGCACTGAGCGGCCCAAAGATGTCTCAGGCACGAAAGAGCCCCCTGCAAAGGTATAACCGCATTTGCTGCAGCTCCAGATGGCGGTACTTGTCCTTGTTACTCTATTCCGATTGCACGAAGGGCAGTCATATGAAGCTTTGCTCTTTTCTTCCAAATCTGCCACGAGCTTTCGCGATTTGCGGCCGTACCTGGGACCAAACCGGGCTGCGGACCTGCTCTTCCTTCCTTTTGTAGTCTGCTTTGCCATGATCAAAACTTCCGTTTATGCTTCCAGAAACTTTTCCCGGATTTCTTTCGCCTTCTCACATGCTATATCAATGATGCGGTAGACCTGCTCAGGTTTGAGCATTCCCGTGCCGCTCTTCTGCGAGCCGCAGATATTGCCGTTCATCGTAGATATAATTGTGAGACGGGTGTTGGCAATGGCCTCTTCATCCACACCGGGATCAAACATCAAGACGTCATTGAACTCAATTGCCGTCGTTGCTATGGGAATATCTCTTATGGGCAAGATGTAGTCCTCGCCCAGGCCAAACCTGGCTGCAGGCACCTTGGTGGACAGCAGCGCAGCGATAGCACCCAGCGACGCGGCATCGAGCATATTTCCACAGTCATCCAGGATATGCACATCGATGAATATAATCCAGACCTTCTTGCCGGGCTCAATACAAAGCGCCTCCAGATCCACTGCCTTGGATTCGCGCACGCCGCGATCCACAACGCGCGCCAGCTCAATTCCCATTTCATTGGGTGGACCCGGCTCAAAAGATGGTGAGGCAAGCGGCACCAGCTCGGCATTGGTGATGATGACACCCTTATTGGGCGTATCTGGGAAAGGCTCTCCGGGCTGCATCTTCACGCCCACCAGCACCTGGCTGGATCCTAATTTGACAAGCGCGCTGCCTTCCGCCTTGCGGATCACATCCCTCTGGATAGAGATCTCCCTGTACTGATCAAAGGTGCGGCCATCGATCCTCTCCCCTTTAAGCAGCAGGTTGTAAATAAAGTCCTTTTTTATCTCGGAGATGACGTTAGTCACAGACATGCACCTCCTCTCGCCCGGGCTGTTCTACCATCCGGCTGTATTTCTTCACCAGGGCATCTCTTTGCAGCTCATAGATATCTCTTGCACCCTTCATGGCCATCTCCACAGCCCTCTGAAACTCGTCCGGAGTGAGGCCTCCATCCATTTGCAGCAAGGTGATGTCTCCGCCCGGAGTCATGGCAATGGGCAGGTCAGCCTGGCCGAAGTTGTCTTCCTCTTTCATAGGATCAAGAATTACGGTATCTGCCACTTTCCCCGCAGCACAGGACGAAATCATGCTCTTCATGGGAATTCCAGCATCAGCTAGAGCCACTGCCGCGGCATTTATGCCGGCAGTCCTGGTTCCCGCATCGGCCTGAAGCACCTCTACAAAAACGTCTATGACCGATCGAGGGAAGTAGCTGGTCAGAATCACCGGCTCCAGTGCCTCGCGGCTGACCTTGGAAAGCTCTTGTGACCTTCGGTCCGGACCCGGCCGTTTTCTATCCTCTACGGAGAAGGAGGCCATATTGTACCGATAGCGCACAATGGCCCTGGTTGATTCCTGCAAGTGTCTGGGATGTACCTCCCTGGGCCCGTATACTGCCGCAATGACCTTATTTCCACCCATCTCGATGTAGCATGAGCCGTCTGCTCTGGCCAGGACTCCCACCTCGATTTTCACAGGTCGGAGCTGATCTGCCCTTCGGCCATCCAGACGCAGTCCATCTTTGAAAAATGATATATCAGTCTCATCCATAGCGATCAACTTCTGGCCCCTTTCTCCGTCTTTAGGAAGTCCACAATTCTGTCAGTGAGACCATTGGTATGGGCTTCCCTCTCAATCAGAGTTATGGTCTTCAGAGCCAGATCCATATCCTCTGTACCCCCGTGGATCCAGATTCTGCCGTTCTGGCCAACGAAGATGTTACAGTTTACCTCTTTCTTCAGCATGCTGATCATGGAGCCGCCCTTGCCGATGAGCCTGGGAACTCGTGTATGGCTTATCTCGATGACCTGGCCGGTCCTGATCTGGCCGAGATTCTTGTCGTTCAAAGTAAGCTCCACCTTCATGGTGGGATCTACATCCTTCACCCTGGTCATGATAGAGCTGCCTATGCGCAGATTCTTGGACATCTCGTCCGATTCGATCCTATTCGGAAACTCAGAGATGTGCAATAGCCCGTCGTAGGGCGAGTTTATATCCACGATCCAATTGGAGAAGGTTATATCCTTCACTACACCTATGACGTTGTCCCCCGGTTCGGGTATGTACTTACCTGCCAGAGGTATTACATTTATCTTATCCCTAAAGTTCGCAAGACCATATAGCAAGGAGTAGACGCCACCATTCTTTACATACGTCCCCTCGCCCGACCTCTTGGCCTCCTCAGAGAGAAGATCACCTGGTACTACCACCTTGCGATCCATGCGCTTTTAACTCCCATCTTCAATGCTTAAGAAGCTTCGTCTCAGCTTCGCCTTTGGTCAGCCGGTTGATAAGGGCGTAAAATTCTGTCTGCATGCCCGCCGGTATCTGGACTACGCCAATCCAAGAGCCATCGTTCTGCCATGCTTCCCGACTGAGCTTGCCAAAGGCGGCAACTTCGCCGTAAGACTTGGGAGCATACGCGGAAGGGATTTTTACCGCTACATCTACCACCTCGAATCTTATGGGGATGAGTGGCCGAATGGCCTTCATGGCGATCTTGACCAGCTCATCGGTGGATTTCGTAGGATCGATATTGACGCGGGCCTCGGTCATGGCCTGCTCGATCCTATTCGGCGGATGAGGAGTTTTAGTCTGGGGATTGATGGCATTTCTGGCTATGACCTCGATGACCTGGCGACGTTTATTCTCGATGAACTGCTTTCTCTGCTCAGCCGTCAGGCTGATATCGCCCTTTTTAATGATGATCTCGGCAATGGGCAGAACTTCCAACGTGCCGAAGGCCTTTTGCAGATCTTCTTCCGGGCTTCTGTCTCCGCGAGAGGCATTTTCGAAGATATCCTCTACTGCCAGGATATCTTCCAGGTTGACGCGGTCACCCCTCTTCAGAGCCAAGGCTCCATCGGGGTCCACTAAAACCTCAAAGGTGGTTCCATGGGTCTTGAGCCGCGCAGGAACAGCGTCATCCAGTCTGACCATTCTTATGCCTCTCCTTTTTCTCCCTTCTCCCCCTTCTCAACTTTGCTGGCGGCAACGGCGGCCTTCATCCTTTCAACGTAGTCAGCTACTTCCTTCTCAGTCAGCTTGTAAAACTTCTTGTCGCCCAGTTTGATAATGCCAATCTCTGTTGTGGCCGCTTCTACCTTGCCTTCCGCTGCCTTGTAGAGCGCCTCCAGGCCCATGAGCACGGCTTCATTCATGTTCAGGTCTTCTCTGTATTTCTCTTCGAATAGCTCCATCACTGCGGATCTGCCTGCACCAATGCCCGTTGCCTTGTATTCCAATAAAGCGCCGGACGGGTCGGTCTCAAAAAGGCGGGTCCTATCCTCCTCTGCGCCAATGATGAGCAGCGCCGTTCCAAAGGGCCGAACTCCGCCGTACTGAGTATATTGCTGCTTGAAGTCGCAGATCTTCTTGGCCAGGGCCTCAACTCCGATGGGCTCGTCGTAGACCAGCCGGTTAATCTGGCTCTCTACCCTAGCTCTATCGATCAGAACTCTGGCATCTGCTACCAGGCCTGAAGTGGCGGCGCCGATGTGAGTGTCTATCTGAAAGATCTTCTCAATGGACTTGGGCTCCATGAGCCTGCTGGTGATTCTCTTGTCTACCAGTACAGCCACGCCGTCTTTTGACTTGATGCCCACAGCCGTCGTTCCTCTCCGCACGGCCTCGCGGGCATATTCAACTTGAAATAATCTGCCGTCAGGGCTGAATACGGTAATAGCCCTGTCATAACCCATCTGCGGTGCCATCTGCATCCTCGTGTCCTCCACTTAAATCAAAAGAGGTCAGCCCCAGGTATTGGGTGTCTGATCCTATGCACTTATTGCGATCGTCCGGACAGAGATCGACTTTTACACCATAGGTGCGGATAATACACCCGGAAACGTCTTTCAGCTCGATTCTTCTTCCGTCGCTTTCAGCACATATTTTACTCAGTCGTGGTAAATACTTTTCTGTAGCGGATTTGATTGTTCCCGAGACGCCTTTTGTATGAAGAGCGACTCGAATCCCGCGAATGGAGTGAACCGTGGCCAGTGTCGCTCGCGTCTCCTGAACATGTTTATGGGAAAAACGGATCAGGCCATAGCGGCCATTGAAAGCTATCATTTTGAGCCGGTTTTTCGCTGCTCCCTCGTCGCCAAAAAGGGAAAACTGCGATGAAAAAATCTCGCTCATCAGATCTTTGGGCGAAATTTCGCCTTCAGACACAAGCTCGAAGATCAGGTACCGCCTTCTGCCCCGCAGCACAGGAAGTCTGCTTCTCATAGAAGCTCTACTCCCGGGCCCACCCATTTTCTGCGATTGAGTTCCAGAAGTATCCCAGCCCGACGCAGTGCTTCCTTTGCCTCATCCGGCTCAAAGCCCGCCACCTCTGCCACAGCAACCAGGTCGCGGGGAGAATGCAGGTCCATGTGGGACCTCGCGCTCGCGGTGATAACCGGGTGCAGCTCGAACTTTCTTACCAGCTGCAGATTGCGGCGAACGGCTTGCAGCCAGCGAGAGCGCGAGCTGCCGCGTAGAGCCACCAGGGGACTGAGGTCAAAGCCGATACTGATCTGATTTAGCTTGGCGGATCGCGCTGTAGCAATGGATAATGGGCGCCGTACTTCGCAGGGATGCATGAGAAGGTCCACATTGGGGTCTTCAGAGGCAGCCCGGATTGTCTCCTCCGATCCTGCAGAAACCACGATAAATGGATATCTGGCCCGCAGTGCAGAGATGCGGCTCTTGAGTGCTTTGCTGCCGGGCGCCGACACCTCGGCGCCGATGGCCACTTCAATTCCCCTAATCTTCTCCGCTGCCTGGGGCATGAAGATTCTGCCCGGCTCGCAGTTGCAGATTATTATGCCCTGATAGCCCAATCCCTTGGCAGTCAGAGCCATGCGGCTGGCTGAAGAAGCAGCTTCAGGAAAGACGCGAAGACATTCGTAAAAGCTCATATGAGCTCGCTGATGATCTTCAAGGCAGACTCTCGCCGGGCGGGGTAGGTCTTGACGAGAATTGTTGTGTCCAGGGCATCCTTGGAGTCGGTCAAACGCAGCAGGCCTTTGTAGGCGGCCTGTTTGTCCAGGCGCATGTGAAAGTGGCTTTCGCCCTCCAACCGGTCCGGGATCTCCCGGCGAAGCTTTGCCAGGTCTTCGGCAGGAAGCTGCTCGCGGAGAATTTGAAAGAAGGCGGCAGCCTCACGCTTTCGCAGCACCGCCTCCAGTATTTTTATCTCGTTTCCGAAATGGCCCTCCGCAATGATTGCGGATATCCTGTCCAGAGGGACGAAGACGGCGAGCGCCTCGCGCACGCGGCCCTCGTCTTCCGTCGCTGCCACAAAGGCCCGGAAAGAGACCTTGTCAATCACTTACTTTCCTTTTCCGTCGTGGGCTCTGATGCCGGGCCTGGTCTTCTCGGTGCCGAAGCCCTTGTGCCTCTGGCCCCTGCCCTTGCGACCGGCGGAAGTCTTGCCGCGCACGGCTCTGCCGCGATGAACATCATTGCAGACCCATTTGAGGTTCTTATCATTCATGATGGAGGGAGCGCACGGGTCCACCAAGATAACCTCGTAGAACTTCTGCTTGCCGTCCTCGGCCACCCAGTAGGAGTTGAGAACTTCCATGTTGCGGAACCGTCTGCCGGCCCGCTCCTCAGCGATCCTCTGAATGGACTTGCCCATGCTGATGGCGTTCACGCCCATCTTGCTGGTCTTTCTGTTTCTCTCGTAACGCGACTTCTTCCTGCCGCCGCGTCTCACCTTGACACGTGCCACGATAATTCCCTGCTTGGCCTTGTAGCCTAAAGCGCGCGCCCTGTCCAAACGAGTGGGCCTATCGATCCTCTGCACGGTGCTTTCCTGGCGCCAGGCCTTGAGCCTGTCCTGCCGCAGTGCGCCAACATATCCCTCTCGGGGAGAGGACCAGGCATCACTGATATAACCGTAAAAAGACTTCATCTCTTTTCACCTTTACCGGTTCGACCTAAACAGGTCACATTCCGGAACGAAAGGGGGGACGAGGTGATAGGAGATAAAGGTTTGGGAGGCTATTGCGAGGGATGGGGACTCAATTGATTTCATGTCCATAACTATATATACATAAAATAGTAGTTTTGAATAAAAATATGATTTAGTCTGAGGGTGATAATATATCCAAGAGAGCGTTATGCCTGACATTTATCGTCGTAGGATTGGTATTTTCATTCATTATGGCTTCTGCAGTTTCAGATAAATCTCAATTAGAGTTGGGGCAGAATCTAAGTTTAATAATAAATAATAGTAATAATTTCTCCAATGATTCGATCCAAGCAACTATGCTCAAATTGCCCCTGAGCTTCATTAAAAACAAAGGCCAGTCATCGGACGATGTGAAGTTCATGGTCAAGACCTCAAAACAAACGGTATTCTTCGCTCCATCCGAGGTCGTTTTTGCACTATCCAGCGGCAATAATTCCTCAGTTGTTCATATAGCCTTCGAAGGGTCCAGGCCAGGGGAAATAACGGGTGAGCAGCAGCTCTCTGGCAGAGCCAACTTCTTCATCGGCAATGATTCGTCCAAATGGTCGACCGAGGTCCCAACCTATGGAGCGGTCAGGTACAAAGATCTCTATCCAGGAGTGGATCTTGTCTTCAAAGGCACAGAAGCCCAACTGAAACATGAGCTAATCGTGAGCCCTGGAGCAGATCCGGCCCAGATAATTCTATCCTATAGCGGCCAGGATTACTTGAGTCTGGCCGAAGATGACTCTATAATAATAAGAACTGCTACAGGGAACATTACTGATTCTGCACCTTTCTGCTACCAGGAAATCAATGGAAGCAGGGTAACCATCGATGGTAGGTATCGGATGATCGATAGTAATAGAATTAGTTTCGACATCGACAGTTACAACAAAAGTTATCCGTTGGTGCTAGACCCCACACTGAGATACTCCACATATCTGGGCGGTAGCAGTGGCGACGGTGGCCAGAGTATCGCAGTGGACAGCAGCGGCAACGCCTATCTAACAGGTTACACAGGTTCGACCAACTTTCCGATCCAAAACTCATATCAGAGTACGTATGAAGGCAATGGCAATAGCGTCTTTATCACTAAGCTGGACCCTGTTGACAATACACTGATTTACTCGACATACCTTGAAGGTAGCGCCGAAGACTGGTGCAAAGGCATCGCAGTAGACGACAGTGGCAACGCCTACGTCACCGGATACACAACTTCGAAAGACTTTCCGATTAAAAATCCATATCAAGAAACTCGTATCGGCGGTCCTGATGTATTTGTCACCAAGCTGAACCCTGCGGGCAATACTTTGGTCTACTCAACATACCTAGGAGGCAGTAGCGCGAACTATGGCTTTGACATCGCCGTAGATAGCAACGGTAATGCCTACGTTACCGGAGATACAGTTTC
The DNA here is from genome assembly GCA_049299735.1 of Methanothrix sp. Lineage (GTDB taxonomy): Archaea > Halobacteriota > Methanosarcinia > Methanotrichales > Methanotrichaceae > Methanothrix. The sequence continues at coordinate 42,214 of JBAQXX010000041.1, forward strand.
GACCGACTTCCCCACACAAAACCCATATCAAAGTACGTTAGCCGGCAACTATGATGTCTTTGTCACCAAGCTGAATCCTGCTGGTAATGTGCTAGTCTACTCAACATACCTGGGTGGTAGCGTTGAGGACGATAGCCAAAGCATTGCAGTGGACGGCAGCGGTAATGCCTATATCACCGGATACACAAGGTCATTCGACTTCCCGATCCAAAACCCATATCAGAATACGAAAGCAGGATACACAAATGCTTTTGTCACCAAGTTGAACCCTGGTGGCGATACGCTGGCTTACTCCACTTATCTGGGCGGCAGCGACTACGATATTGCCAACGGCATCGCCGTAGACCGCAACGGTAGTGCCTATGTCACCGGATACACAACTTCGATCGACTTCCCGATCCAAAATCCATACCAAAGTACTAAAGCAGGTGGCATTTACGACATTGGTGACGCCATTGTGACCAAGCTGAGCCCTGATGGCGATACACTAGTTTACTCAACATACCTGGGAGGTAGCGACCATGATGTTGCCGAGGGGATCGCAATAGATGACAACAGCAATGCCTACGTCACCGGATACACATCTTCGACCAACTTCCCCACCCAAAAACCATATCAAGGTACAAATGCGGGTAGTGATGACGCCTTTATCACCAAGCTGAGTCCCGATGGTAATACGCTAGTTTACTCCACTTACCAGGGCGGTAACAGCAACGACGAAGCCTATGATATAGCTGTGTATGGCAACGGCAGCGCTTACGTAACCGGATACACATCTTCGACCAACTTCCCTACTCAAAATCCATATCAAAGTACAAATGCAGGTAGTGACGACGCTTTTATGGCTATCGCGTCAGATGATTCAATTAGCAATGAACACTTCGAGCAGGTAGAATTGATATCCGTTGATGGAGAACCAGTTCATGCTGATGAAGATGCTAATATTATCTTAACTATTACAAACACAAATGCTAACGATATTCCGGAATCTGGATGGTATATGGAGATAGATTTTAGGGATTTATATAATCGAGGTCTGCTAGATCTTCCATTAACCACCTACTTGCAGAAGTCTACCTTAGTCCAACAGAGAAAAATGCTTGTAACAATTCCTGTTTTAAAGCCAGGAGAAAATAAAATTACTATTCCGATATCACTTTCTACCTTAGATCTAAAAAATGACTACCATCTATCTTTTGCCAATAAGCTTGACATTTATGGCTGTCCTTCCCCCTCATCTATAGATTATTCAAACCTGAATCATCAGGCTCATACGGATATTTCGATAATGTCGGCATCCCAAGGTAACCTTGCAGAATGCGGTTGGGGCGTAGTGAAACTTGTAATTAAAGGTGTGGTCCGTGCTGCAACAAAGGGGATTCCTCTGGATGCTGCAGGATTAGAAAAATCATACAAATTCTTTGCGGATGTTGGCTTTTTTGCTGGTGACGCTTTGTTAGATGGTGTTTTTAACAAAGAGGACCTAAAAAATCTAGTAATGGAATCGCTAAAATTACTGTGGAGTCTTGTAAAAATAGTAGCCAGTATCACTTGTCCGCCTTGTAATATGGCAATAGCGATTATAGACTTCATCGATGAATTACATTCAGGATGGTCTACTCTTGATATTTGCGCGGATGTAATAGGCTCAATCGCTTTCGATGTGATATCTTATTTTAATAATCTGGGTGTACACGTACAATTATTTGAGTTTAGACATGGAACTGAAATAACAATTACGAATTCCTTGGGCCAAGTTATTTCAATTGCAAATGGAAGTATACGCAATGATATATTAAATTCGTCAGCATTCTATACTACAGATGGTGAAGTTGTATTAATTCCTGGAAATGATAGCTTGAGCATCCAGATGAAGGGTACAAACACATCAACCATGGAGATCAGATGTGCAGTCCCTGTTGGAGATAACCAATCGTTGTCTAATCAATATGAGATTCCCGTGATCCAAGGAACAATACTAACAACGACATACACAAATACAAGCGGAGTTGAACCGATCAAAGTCGATACCCAAGGCGATGGAACAACTGACCAGATTGTATATCCCCAAGTAGTCAAGTATGGCGATCATGTAGTCGGAATGAGCTCAGAACTGAATGCAATCCCATCTATTGGCGCACCGGAATCGAATGTTGAGTTCACAATTAATGTTACAAATATTGGAAATGTAACTCTCAACTCTGTTAAAGTGATTGATTATCTTCCAGTTGGTTTGAGCTACCTTTCAGATAATAGAAGTGGGACGATTTCCGGAAGAAATATCACTTGGGACATACTTACTCCGCTGGGTAATGGATCTTCTGCTTTCATCCAACTTGCAGCCAGAATCGACCCGTTTGCCTCTGGTAGTCTCAAAAACCTAGTTGAAGCCACCGGTATTGGGGCCACAGATATGAGCGAGAGAGTAAGCAGTGAAGCGAGTTCGGTTGTTACCATAAATACACCACCCAATATACCATCTCAACCCACTGGCCCGACCACAGGCGTTCCAGAAACCTCTTACAATTACTCAATGTCAGCGAACGATCCCGATGGAGACCTGATCGCATACACCTTCGACTGGGGAGACGGCGCGACCTCAGAGATCGATCTCATCGACTCTGGAACCATCGCCAATGCGACTCACAGCTGGAACAAATCAGGAACATATCAGGTTAAAGCCATGGCCACAGACAGCAAAGGCGCATCCTCTGAATGGTCGGGTTCACTGAATGTCACCATAAACACCCCGCCGAGCACTCCCGCTATACCTTCCGGGCAAGCTTCAGGCATTCCAGGCACTTCCTACAGCTACTCCACATCAGCCCTCGACCCCGATGGAGACCTGATCGCATACACCTTCGACTGGGGAGACGGGATGACCTCAGAGACAGATCTTATCGACTCTGGAACCATCACCAATGCGACTCACAGCTGGAACAAATCCGGAATATTTCAGGTCAAAGCCATGGCCACGGACAACAAGGACGCATCTTCGGAATGGTCGGGCTCACTGAATGTCACCATAAACACCCCACCAAACACTCCCACGATACCTTCCGGGCAAGCTTCAGGCATTCCAGGAACCTCTTACAGCTACTCCACATCTGCAAGCGATCCAGACGGAGACCAAGTGAAGTACACTTTCGACTGGGGAGATGGAACAAACTCGATGACTAGTTTGGTTAATTCCAGCACAGTTGCGAGTGCTTCACATACGTGGACCAATACCGGAATCTACCAGGTCAAGGCCAAAGCTACAGATAGCAAAGGCTTGGACTCAGAATGGTCGAATACAATCAATGTTAGCATATTAAATAGGCCACCCAACGCGCCGGATACACCAATTGGAGTTGGCGTGGGCTTTGCTTTAGCTCCCTACAGCTATGCCACATCTTCAATAGATCCTGACGGAGACGAAGTGTCCTACACTTTCGACTGGGGAGATAAAACAACCACTAATACCAGCTTGGTCAAGTCGGGAACAGAAGCAAGTGCATCACACACATGGAGCACAGCCGGATCCTATCTGGTCAAAGCCAATGCCACAGACAGCAAAGGAGCCGCTTCTGGAGATTCAAGCTCATTATCTGTTACGATCAATCCGAACAAGTCGCCAAATGCCCCCAGCAAGCCTTCCGGGTCAGCTACATGCGTTGCAGGATCGTCATATAGCTATTCCACATCAGCAACCGATCCCGATAAAGATCAAGTCAAGTATTCATTTAATTGGGGCGACGGGACCAAATCGGAAACCGGGTTGGTCAAGTCTGGAACAAAAGCGAGTGCAACTCACACATGGAGCACAGCAGGAACCTATCAGGTCAAAGCCAATGCCACTGACAGCAAGGGAGCCGTATCTGGGTACTCAAGTTCATTAACTGTTACCGTCAATCCGAACAAGTCGCCAAAAGCCCCCAGCAAGCCTTCCGGATCCGCGAAGGGCTATGCAAGCGTGGCCTACAGCTACACCACATCAGCAACTGATCCTGATAAAGACCAAGTTAAGTATACTTTTGATTGGGGTGATGGAACAAAAAATGATACCAACCTGGTAAATTCAGGTACAAAATCACGCGCTACGCATGCGTGGAACAAGGCAGGAACCTATCTGGTCAAAGCCAATGCCACTGACAGCAAGGGAGCGGTATCTGGATATTCAGGTTATCTATCCGTTACGATAAGTCCAAACGGCGTTCCTGACACGCCGTCTGTCCCGACAGGCACTGCCGCTGGAAAGATCAAAAAATCCTACAGCTATACAGTATCGTCAACCGATCCAGATGGTGATAAGCTGAAGTACACCATCGACTGGGGCGACGGGAAAACCTCCATGACGAGTTTAGTCAAATCGGGCACAAGCGCAAGCTCATCTCATGCGTGGAGCAAGACCGGGACGTATCAGGTCAAAGCCATTGCCACGGATAGCAAAGGCGCATCCTCAGTATCGTGGTCAAGCCCGCTGGCGATATCGATAACCTAAGCTGAAACCCCCAAAGTACATGACCCTGGTGCTGACTGCCCGCGCGGGCAGCGGCGCCCACGCCCGAGCGCACGCATGCTTCTTCCCTGCGTTCCTGCAATTGCTCCGGCACCAGCGTCTTTATGATTTCTCAATTGTGCACTCCGCCCTTAAGACAATTGGCACATTTGTAGCCTTTGTTCCCGCGATTATCGGCTGCATGAAACACGGCAAACTGTTTATATAATCATTATAGATAAAGACCAGTTGGAGGGAAAGGCTATTAGTGCATCATCCACGATTCAGAGAAGGCTCGGCCAAAGACACCTGTCCTGGCCGATGGAGCTGTGAATAAATTGGCCAAAAAAGCGAAACATAGTGATGCCGTCATGACCGGCATTCTCGTTACCAAGTTCAAAATGGGCCAGATCGATGTCAAAGATCTGGAGAGGATGGCAGCCGATGCCACAAAAGTGGAGAGGTGCTCGGCTGCAAAGAAGGTGCTGGAGGCGGTGAGGGACTCGCCCGACTTTCTGCACCAAGAAGCTTTGCTGGCAAACGGCAACGAAAGCATCATCACAAAACTGAAAATAGATTAATTAGTTTAAAATTAGAGGAATTGATTTGAGAACAACAATAGGCGGAGAAATAGTGGAAATTAAATTGGCCAAGCTATGGCCATTGCTGGCGATTTTTGCAATCGTTATAGTTGTGTTCTTTGGACCGATTTATACAATTGATGCAACAGAACGTGGTGTACTTGTGACCTGGGGAAAAGTCAGTGACAAATCCATTGATCCAGGAATACATTTTCGAATTCCAATCATGCAGAACGTTGAGCGGTTCAATGTGAAAACCCAGAAGTATGAAGCTGAGGGAACTGCTGCCTCCAAAGATTTGCAGACGGTCAACACCAAGGTGGCGGTAATTTACCATCTGAGGCCGGAAAGCGTGCCAAAGATCTATGCAGACCTGGGACAGTTTTACGGCGAAAGCATAATCCAGCCCACCGTGCAAGAAGTACTGAAGGCAAGTGCAGCCAGGTTTAGCGCCGAACAATTGATCACAAACCGGTCAACCGTGGCCAGCACCATTCAGGATTTGTTACATCAAAGACTCTATGTCTATGGAATTATTGTAGAGTCAACCGCAATCACTGACTTTAAGTTCAGTGAGTCTTTTACGCAGGCCATTGAAGCAAAGGTTACAGCCTCGCAACAAATGCTAAAAGCGGAAACGGATCTAAAACGTATTCAGGTAGAGGCACAGCAAAAGGTCACCCAGGCAAAAGCAGAAGCTGACGCATTGAATTTACAAAAGCAGGCCATTACACCCGAACTAATTGAACTGCGTAAAGTTGAGATGCAAACCAAAGCAGTTGAGAAGTGGGACGGAAAATTGCCCATGTACACAGGTGGAGCTATGCCTTTCCTGGATGTGACATCGATATCCTCAGCAGCTAATACAGCATAGCTATATCTGAAGAAATGGCTAAGAGAAAGCCTTCCGCGAGGCTAGCGTAAGGCATTCTCCTGATTATTCCTTGGATGCTTGCTTCGTGCATTTGCCCAGAGCTACCAAGGCTGAAGCTCCCGATCTCTTCAGCTCCTCCCGAAGCCTCTGCTCCACCCCTTCCTCAGAAGCTGGCAGATCCAGATAGCACGTCGGCACCAGCGCCTCCACCAGGCGTGTCAGGTCGGGAGCTTCCTGCCCGCCCGTCATAGCCGCCACATCATTCTTTAGCACGACGACGAGAACATCACGCTTCTGCCAGACGGCATTGATCAGGCCCTGCAGGCCGGAGTGGGCCAGGGCAAAGTCACCTATCACAGCAATGCCCTTTTTGGCAAAGCCCGAGGCTACGCCCACCGATGATCCCAGACCGTAAACCACGTCCACAGATTGATAGGGCTCGCGGGTGGCACGGATGGCGCAGCCTGCGTCCCCGGCCACGGGTACATCGACTTTGCCCAGCGCCTGGAAAAGGGGTATGAAGGGACATTCCTCGCAAATACCCGCATATCCCCTTTCCGCCACGCTCTCGTAGACCTGCGGCTTTTTCTCCGGAGTCACTTCCAGACTCTCCAGCGCCCGGATAATGTTCGCCCTCTCCAGAGGCCCGCGGGGCAGGTGGCCGGTGAGCTTGCCTTTGACTTTAGGACTCAACGCCAGATGCGACTCTATGAAGGGCTCAGGCTCTTCTGCTACCAGTATCCGGCGATGACCATCTATGAAGCGACGCAGGAGCCTTGACGGCAGAGGATTGCTGTAGCCCACGGATAACAGCGAGACGCCCAGGCCTTCGGCGAGGGCCGCAGGCCGGCCGCAGGCGATGATGCCCACATTTCCAGATATCTCCAGCCCGTTTAGGGTCGTGGACTCGGATGCCTCCTCAGCAAAGGCAAAAATTCGGTCGTGGTGCCTCTGATGCCGCCCGCGCATGGTCAAACCCCAGCTCTCTCTCTCGAATTGCTGGGCTGTACTCTTGATGGTTCGAGGCAGAATCTCCGGGCACTCGTCTGCCAGAAGGCGGGCTGTCACCCGGACGATAACCGGAATTCTCAGCCACTCGGATAGCGTGTAGCCCTCTAAAATAGATGCGTGCAAGGCGGCCGGACTCCTGGGATCGAGCACCGGCAGCTCTGCCAGCGGACCGTAGAATCTGCTGTCCATCTCCGCCTGAGAGCCCCTCGGCCCCAAATCGTCTCCGGCGATGATCACCAGACCCGAGCCGATGGTTTGTGTGGCCGATATGACCAGCGGATCGGCCAGAATATTCATGCCCACCTGCTTGACTATAACCAGGGCGCGCAGGCCCGTAGCTGACGCCCCGAGAGCGATCTCCAGAGCCACCTTCTCATTGACCGCGATTTCGGCATTGAGCGCGGCCGCCAGATCGGTTATGGGATAGCCGGGAACGTAGGTTCGAACCCATGCGGCTGCATCTTCAGCAGCCTGAACAACCGCTTGCCAACCTACCATGATCTTCATAAAATTGCAGGCACAATGGACTCATCCGGCTGGGCGCAGAAGGGCAATGCAGCCACAGCTCCAATCAATCCCTGGCCGTTCATCATGATCTGAACACCATTCTCCCGCGCCGCCTCCAGAGCATCCTCGTACTGCACCCTCTCTCGCTTGCACCTTTTGCCAAAGGCCAGAAGCGATGAGGGATCAAAGTCCCGGAAGACGGCCATGCCCGTCTGCTTGGAGACGGAGTACTTCCTGAGCAGTGCTTTGAAGTCAGAGAGCATGGCTTCTGCCTGGCCGGGGATGCATGCGAACTCCACTGCCGTAGAGACGCAGTTTTGGGTCTTTGTCGGCACGGGAAAGAGCTGCACCAGGGAGTGAGAAATATAGCGCGCAGAAGGTCGATCAACCTTACAGGAGATGTTGTGAATAAGAGACCAGGTCGCTCCTTGTGTCTTGGAATCTGTATCATCAACTCCAATGATCAACCTCTCTCTTCTGGGTAAGACTATGGTGCCGCGGGCGACGCGCCCTCCGCCGCATTCCGTTGCATCATAGCGCAAGACGTCCTCCGCTCTGGCTCGGGAGAGCGTCGCCCCTACGCCGCCCCCGCCCAGACCCGCATAGGTCACCTCCACCTCATTGCCGTTGACTATTACCGACTCGATGCCGGCTGATCTCTTGGAGGAGACAAGATCCAAATCGACCTTGCCAGGTGTTATCATATAGCGGAACCATTCCCCCAGATTGCGGGAGCTTTTTACCAAGGGCCCCTTAGAGTAATGGTATCTGGCCCAGGCTGATCCGCCATAGCAACGGGAGCGTTCCATGAGCTCCACCCGGCTGCCCTCATCATCAACTACAGCGTGGATCTGCTTGTAGACCACAACGTATGGATCAACTAATTCCAGTTGCAAGGCTTATTCCTCGGCTAAATCATTTGATTGGCTCTTGATAACATCGCGGACCTTCATATACTCTCTCAATACCACGGTGGCATAGCTTCCTTTGGGCAGAACGAACTGCAGCTCTGCTACAGATTCCTCTACACGGATTTGCGGTTTGACCGGGCATAGAGCCGCGCGCCTTGTGCCTCTTGAGCCAAGATCCGGGTTTTCCAAAACTCTAAAGTTCTCAGGTGAAACGCCTTCTTCTTCAAGAACCGCACACTCCATCTCACCCTGTGCGCCTTCCCCTATTTCCGTCTCAAATCCGATTAACGGAAGAGTGAGAAATGCTCTGCCCCTCCCGGCCAGCCGGTCGATGGCCTCCAGGTTTTCCGAGGTTACTTTCTGCAATCGACCCATATCCGGCAAGCCTTCTTTGGCAAAACAGACCACATCGCCCACTACGGCTTTTTGCAGCGGCATTTCTGCGGCCAGACGGCGGCTGAGAATCCGGTTGAAGAGATAGGACTGGTAAGCATGCACAAAGAGGCGTTTTAGATTGACGGAAAGAACATCAAAAGAGTGAGCATAATCGCCGGGATGCTCTACCAGAAAGTTCAGCATGGCCAGCTCATAATGCAGATACTCAGGGAACTCCTTTAGGGCTGCAGGAATGTCTCGAGTGGCCCAGAGCTTTTCCCGAACCACTCTAGTCCGCTCCAGCTCGCCGGGAAAAGGCAGGGCCAGATAGATAAAGGCCGCTTCTTCGATCCTGCCCCGAACCAGGGCCTCGCCCACTTTGTGGGTGACGGGCCTGCTGTCCCCAAACCTCTGTACGCCGAAATAGTTGGGAACGCCGCCCTGCTTCTCTATCTCCGAAGTGATGGCGGCGAACCGGGCAGCAGGATCTGAGCAGTCCATATCTCTAATTGTGATGCGAAAATTATTGCCCAGCAGATCTCCCAGTCCTACGGCCCGGTTTGTCCTGCCCAGAACCCTGATCTTCAGGTCGGGCAGAGTAATCCTGGAAAGGGCCGATTCATCCAGGTTCATGATGCTGATGCGCTGGCTTGTTACTGCCCTCTTGTCCTTGGTCCCGGCCCAGCCGAATCTCTTCTGGCTGATGCGTAGCTTTCTGGCCATCTCATGGACAAGATGATGCGTATCCCAGTTGGTCTTCTCCACATCTAAGACCAGATACCTTCCGCCTTCGTAGCCCAGCTCTTCGAATACTTCTGCTACCTGGAAATCCTCCGCAGAGCTCTTGATGACGCCTCCGCAGCCAGAGCTATCTGTTATGTAATAATCCATGCCCAAGAACCGGTCCCGATCACTTGCCGAAATCATTCTTACCTCGAAGATAAAAAATGCCTTCCAGCGCTTCAGACAAGCTTGAGCTTGCTCGTCACTTTATCCATCAGCTTTCCATGAGCCGGACCCAAGCCCAGTGCGGTTATGGTACCTGCAGGAATCTCGGTCAGCCCGGCATCGGCAACAATGGCACAAGCTATCCCCGCCCTCTCTGCGTCCTCTCTCAGCCGGAAAAGGTCAGGCACTCCCGATACCTTAAGGACAACCTTTTTTTGGCCCTCTGCCTTCCATTCCGAGACCGTGGATCTGTCCATTTTTTCAGCTCTTTCCACCGCCATAACTGCAGCATGAGCCACCTGCACTGCCAGCTTTCCCGCAGAGAGCTTCAAATCCTCTCTAATCACAATGCATTGCTTGAACTCCATCCGATGTAACCTCGCTACAAATAAATTCTTCTCGATATCAATGCACTAAAAAAATACCGGGGTGAAGGAAAAGAGGCGAAAATGCTACGCCTCTTTGGTTAGAACCTTGACACAGGACGGGCTCTTGGCGATATTTCCCATCTTGGCGCCGATGAGATATTCCAGGCCCTTATCTGCGGCTATGTCTAAGATGCGCTGCGTCACGACGCCATCGAAGATCACGCCGTTCACATCCCCATTTGTCTCCTTCAACTCTCGGGCCAGATCTCTTACTGCTACCTCCCGGAGAACATTTTGATTCCGATCCATGATCCTGGCTGAAAGAGTTCCATCCAGTTCATCCACATGCTGTCGGAACCATTCTCTCTGTGGCTCCGGCTCAGGAACGGGTTCAGGAGCCGCTACTATTACCTCTTCGATTACGGGAACAGGTACGGATTTGGGCACGACTTCGCGAGGCACGACCCGACGCGGCGCGATAGCCTCAGCCCTCTCCGCCGTGTTTCGCACGCAGAAGGGCTTCTCGCGGATGAGGCTCTTTCTCTTGGTGGTGATCTCGCGCCTTTTCTTGGGTTGGTTTTTGATCTTATATTGATCCAGCACCTGTTCCACCGGGATCTTCTGGCGCAGCGCCCGGACAATCTCTTTTTGGGTCATGTCCTCTACGCTCTTTCCCTCCGGTGCCCTAGCCACAAAGTCTATGTCTGCGACCTGAAGAAGCTCTTTAATGATCAGCTCTCCGCCCCGATCGCCATCGGTGAATGCGGTAACGACCTTCTTGGCACACAGATCGGCGATGGTTGGCGGCACATTGGTTCCACCCACAGCCACGGAGTTCTTGATGCCGTACTTGAGCAGATTGAGCACATCCGCCCGGCCCTCAACCACTAGAATAGCATCGGAGTCCAGGACATTGGGCCCGGCAGGCAAGTTGTCTTTGCCCAGGTGGGTTATCTCCTCCACGCGAACGGACTGCTTTATCTCCTCGGTGATCTCTTCCGTCTCCAGGATGTTCTCGTCGAACATCTCCACCAGGATGTGCTTGGCCCGTTCTATGACATATCTCCTCTTGGCGGCACGCACATCTTCGATACGGTTTACACAGATGCGAGCGATGCAGGGTCCCACGCGATCTATGGTCTCCAGGGCTGCGGCCAGTATGGCCGTCTCGACCTTATCAAAGCTGGAAGGAATGGAGATGGTGCCGCTGGACTTTCCGCCGCTGGACGTGATCTGGACATCGATCCTGCCTAACCTCCCCGTTTTTTGGAGATCCCTCAAATCGAGGTCGGATCCCAAGAGGCCCTCGGTCTGGCCGAAGATAGCGCCGACCACGTCCGGCCGCTCCACTATCCCCTCCGCCGTTATATCCGCATAAATAACATATTTAGTTGTATCAACATTTTGCATATAAGACACCTCTTATTTTAAAATAGATAGATAAAATTCACACTCAAACCCAAAGAGCCAAAGCTATCTGCGGCCTACAGAGGCCAATTCGCGACCCATTGTCGCAATTGTAGCCATGCCATATTACAGGCAGGCAGTGAGCAGTGAATGATGGTGAATATGAGGTTTATCCAACTATTTCAGTGTCCATTTACCAATATCATGGAGCATCTGATAGAAATGCCCACACATGAGCCTTTTTGTTCTCGCTTATGGCTGGTACTTCATCGCCCAAAGTTCCACTCCGGGCTTAATTATTATGTGATTCGTTGCTCAAATGCGCGCTTCTACCAATTAAAATTGTACGAGACTAGTTTAAGAACTTTGTGGTGGGCATTGAGTCCATAAACTCATTCAAAATATATAAAAAAATTACAATACAATAAATCCGTCCGCTGTTCTTACTACCTTTACCTCTTCACCGGGCTCAACCTGCAGATCCCTGGGACGAGCCGCGAAAGCTGCCCTGTAAGTCTCCGGGTCCATGATCTCTAAAACGTCATCATCTTTTGATATCACAGTCGCTGCAAGCGCATCGGCTCTATTTCCCAAAATCGGCACAGTTTCTGAGTTCTCCTCGTTCATGGAAGACCTGCGGCCCTCCCTAAGTGAGGAGATGAGCGTCGCCTTGCCGTCAAAGCCGGCCACAGAGAAGAGCGATCCCCGGAAGGATACAATGTCACCTCGCTTGAGTCTTGGGAACCTGATCAGCAGAGTAGAGCGGTACACATTGCGGCTGTCCTTTTTGCCTACCAGTTTGGCCGTTTCCAGGAGCTTGCCGCCAAAGCGCTCGACAAATGCGCGGGCCATGCGTCTGCCTAGCTGAGTTGATCCCAGGATAATATCCAGGCCGCCTTTGACCACTTTCATCTCCTGGATAAAGGATAGATGGTCACCCCCATGATAGCCGGAGTCAGCCATATCCTGGGCGGTCTTCTTGCACTCTTCAATCTCCCACTCTGTCATGGATCGGACGGCATTTCCGCGTAGCTGGACAGTGGACTGGAAGTACTTGCCGGCCATGCGGCTACAGCGATCGCAGGCCATGAGTTTAATGCGGACAGGAATTTCGCATTGCTCGCTTATGCTCTGGCCTCTGAAAATGCCCTCGATATTGATTTTTGCCAGATATCGAGTGGCTCCCACTTTTCGGAGGTCAAGCTCAATCTGCGGCTCTGCCAGCTCTTTATGAAGGCAAAGTGCATCTATTGCCGCTTGATGGGCCAGTTCCTCAACAGAACGGCTATCCGGAAGCTGCCACCTGGATTTTACCTGCCGGGAGCCGCAAACGGAGCAGATGACCACCTCTACCTGGTCAGGACAGCTAACAAGCGTTGCTTTTTCCAGGGCACATTGTGGGCAGAGCCCTTCAACAGTCGGCAGACCGCACCGATGACAGATGGCTTGCATCACATTCGCACCATCTGAGCGTAGAGAACTCCATTGATGGAGAGGGTACAATCTCTCTCCACGTAGCCCATGGAGATGGCATGCTCGACGGTTTTGCAGCCCACGAAGTTGGCCATTGTCGCCCCGGCGAGCGCCGCCTCAACCTCGGAGCAGGAGGCCTTCTCGCCTCCGAAAAAATCAGGACTGACATCTATCTTAAGATGGCCTTCGGTGAACTTCTTTCCCAGGATATCACAGTCACAGACTGCAATGAGGGTATGTGCTCCATGTTGGTAGCTTTTCAAATACATCTCTTTCCTTTCCGTATCTTCAGGCATATTGGACATTGCTATCATCGCTTTGCTTGTATTTAAGGCAGCTTCAACATTCCCGGTCGGGGCTCAAATACGTCCCCGTCTCTTCTCATCCGGTCGATTATCTCTTCCGCTTTAGCTCTTTCTATGCCCAGCTCCACTGCTCTATCCAGGACGGCGTCCCTGGGAGCCGGGCCCTGCTGTTCTTTACTCACATCCCTTATGATGTCGATCACCGATTTAGTTCTATCTCTGGTGCTCTTGGTGGTGCCCGAGGCAATGATGTCCGCATCCAAAAAGCCGGTCTCCGGGTCGACGCCCACTTTTCTCAGGCATGCTTCCAGGATCTTGACTACCCGTTTGGCATCATCCAGAGTGACTTTATCGGAGAGGCGCAGGCGAGCACTGGCTTCACCCAGGCGTATGAGCGCCTCCAGTTGCCGGGCAGTGACAGGCACTGGCTTGTTGGTGTCCTGACCCTGGCTCCGGAGACCGACGTAGTACTTGAGGAAGTATTCTTTGGCCTCATCACTTAAGGTTGGGAATATGTTCTTTCGGGCATAGGCCACGTACTTTCGCAGCAGCTCCGGATCAAGGACCGGCTTGATCACTATCAGGGCGTTGTCGATGTCCTCTTGAGATATATCCTGGTTCCAAGCGGCTTGGGTAGCCAGCTCTCCTGCATAGTTGCTCTTCAGAATGTGCTGGGCGATGGCAGAATCCCTCTTGGTGTCCGGATCGTCGGTCAAAACGAAGATCAGATCGAAACGGGACATGAGCGCAGGGGTGAGGTTGATCTGGGGGGCGATGGGCTCGTACTTGTCGAAACGGCCAAGCTTGGGATTGGCGGCGGCTAGAAGCGAGCAGCGCGACTTGAGAGTGGCCATGACGCCCGCCTTGGCGACGCTGATTGTGTTGTGCAGAACAAGTCCCTGGGAGATGAATGTGTGAGTGGGCTCAACAGTTACGTCATAAACGAAATCAGTAAAATGTTCGCCCTGATTTGCGACGACTCTTACATCTACGACTTTCAGACAACCAATCTCTTCCGCGATTCCCGAGTTCGATTTCAGTGCAGGGACAATATCTCCTGCTTTTATCTGGCTGGCAGGAATACATGCGATCCCATCTTTAGAGATATACACCGGATGTTCAGGAGTAACCAGGATCTCTTTGCCGTTAGAGTAATTGATACTGATGAAATTGTCAGGAGCCTGATGCCTGCTCACCCGATCAACCGGCAGATCGAAGATGTGGCTCATATCTGTGCTTTTTATCTTAATATCCCCATGGATCGGCAGTATCTCGCAGTCCTTTCCTGGAATTATCTCTAAAGGCCGGGCCGCCATCATCCGATCCACAAACTCGCCGATCTGCACCTTTCGTCCATCTGCCAACTGGATCTCAGTTAGAGGATGATAGCTCTGCTGCTCCATCGCCTCGTGCAGCGCGCTCTTGTCATCATTGTCCATCTTGTCCATCTCGTCTATGGCGGCGATGCCCTTGTCCGCCAGGACCAGTGCTCCGGCCTCGATGGTCCAGCGGCCGTCGCCCAGCTCGTCCTTGACCGCTGTGGCTGTCAGGCCGGCGGAGGTGGAGCTCTTGCCTGAGGTGTAGATGCCGCGAGGCGAGATCTTGATCATGTAGCGCAGAAGCTGCGATTTGGCAATTCCAGGATCGCCCACCAGCAGGATGTGGATGTCGCCTCTGATGCGCGCTCCGTCCGGCAGGTGCTTTTCGAAGCCGGAAACCAGCTGCAGCGCTAACGCCTCTTTCACGTCGTCGTAGCCGTAGATGGATGGAGCGATGGAGCCCCGGATCTTTTCGTAGATCTCAGGATCGCAGGACAGCTCCATGATCAGCTTCTCTTCTTCGGGATCGATCTCAATCTCCTCGAACTCCTGCTCCGTCATCTCCACACTGATGCCTTTGTGAACGAGGTCGAAGTAGGTGCTCTTTCCCTGCTGGGGAGAAGAACGCTGGTATGATTTGAGTATGCCGTTGACGATGACTCGATCTCCGGGAAAGATCCTGCCGGCCAGGTCGTCCTCCAGCTCTACGTCGAGCGTCTGCGGCTGCGCTCCGCCCCGCAGGTCCTCCGGAGACTCCTGAACCCTGATCTTCTGGGCATCCACGAACTTGGACTGGGCGAGCAAGAGCTTGAAGGGCCCGCCCCGGTCGCAGGCCTGGTTCATGCACTTGAGGCTCTGGTCCTCGAATTTGTTGCCCGACTGCTCCTTGAAGAAGGTGAAGCCGCACCTCTGGCACTGGAAGGCAGCAGAGATGATTTTGGGCCGGACCTCGGTGGCCGTGCGTACGAGACCGTCGATGGCCAGCAGTTTACCGATGTGGTCGCTTCTCAGCTCCCGGGTCTTGAAATGGCGGGGCAGCTCGGCGATGCGCACATGGGCCCGGTCCATGTAAACATCCATGGGCAGGTCCAGCTCCAGGAGGGCAGCGTGGGCCGCCTCCAGGATCTGCTCCGGATTTTCCAGCAGCTCCTCGGCGAATTCGGGATCGAACCTGTCAATGTCTGAGAAGCGAATCTTCAGGCTGCGCTCGTCGGGGTAGGAGTCGGCCAGCTTTAGCAGCTCATCCCAGTAACGGGAGCGGAGGAACTCCGCCCACTTGGCAACAGGATCTGCGGGCATTATCTGGTGGCAGTAAGAAGACAAAGTATCTAAAGGTATGCGGTGCGGGGCGAAGGTAATATGAGAAGTCTTGAACGGAACCGTCCCAGATATTCTGCCTTGGATGCAAGCTATAATCTCTTGCTCCGGCCTGCCTTTGGTATCTGTCCCCGCACTTGGAATGAGCCCGAAGGCAGGCGGAGCAGTCCGCCTCTCACGACGGCTTTACTCGTCCCCTAAAATCTCCCGAATGGCCCTCTGGCTCTCCTCCGGCGTCCCTCTGGTGTTGACCTCATGCACCTTCGTCCGGGCAAAGAGTGCCTGGAAGAAGCGGCTGCGCAGTTTCCTCTTGAAGTCGCTCTTCACCAGCAGATGAGGATTATAGTAGCCGTTGGCCTCCAGTATGGCCAGCGCCTCTGCTGCCTCAAGCTCCCGCACGCTCTCCTCCTGTTCTGGATCTCGCTTTAGCAGGATCACATTCTCCATGGTAGTGAGCGGCAGGATGCGTCCCTTGCCTATCACCCAGCGCAGGTCCACCACAGCTCGCCCCTTTTCGTCGAAGACGGCTTTATCGACCAGCCCGGAAAACTCTTTCCAGATGTCGGCCAGATCGGCACGAATGTAGAAGTTCTTCTCAGATCCGTAGGCTAAGATCTCCTCGCCAAATATTCTGGCAAAGAACCAGTCGTCGGAGACCACGCGCGCCTTGGGGCTTCTCAGCAGACCGTAGGTGTGAGTGGTCTTGCCCGCCCCTGATCCGCCCAAAATGCAGACACCCTGGCCACGCAAATCCAGACAGGCTCCATGCACCGAGTAGATGCCGTGATTGTCCTCCAGGATGTCTCCGGCCACGGAGAGCGCCAGGGACTTTATCCATCCGTAATAGTCCATGTTGAACAAAAAGCAGCTCTTGGAATGAGGATCATAGTAAACACGGTTCTCCCCAACCGTTTCGTCCACCAGAACATAAATCCGCCCGTGGGAGCGAATGTTCTGGGAAGCAAAATAGAAGCTCTCCTCCCAGGCATTCTTGACGGAAGAGCTGCCAGTGAGAAGCTTGATACAGCATCCGTAAATCTCCGACTTGATCTCGTAGAGCACCTGGCCTTTGTATTGCTCTATCAGCGTTTCCTTTTGCTGCATGGATATTATCTCTACCGCATAAGCCATTCTCAACACTCTCCTAAAATTTTGTTACAGTACGTCCTTCTGCGAACTGCGTTGCATCTGTGGTCAAATTCCGTGATCGTAGTTTGGCTATCGCCTAAATCGTCCTTAAAACACGTTTAGTAGTTCTTATTTCCCTTTTTCCCGCCCAGCTCGCTTCCCAAATAGCTGCGGCCCACGAGTCGCATCTGATCATCCAGCTCGTAGACCAGTGGCCGGGCCGTGGCGATCTCCACCTTCTCTATGTCCGAGTCGGAGATGTTTTCCAGATGCTTGACCATGGCGCGAATGGTGTTGCCGTGCGAGACCACCAGCACGTTCTTGCCCTTCTCCAGCTCCGGGGCAATCAGGGCCCGCCAGAAGGGCAGCACTCGCTCCTGCGTGTCCTGCAGGGATTCCGTCCTGGGCAACAGGCTCTCCTGCACATCCCGGTAGCGCTCATCCAGGCCTGGATAGCGATCGTCTTCGGGGGCAACAGCCGGCGGCCTTTCTAAAAAGCTCCTCCTCCAGCTCTGCACCTGCGCCATCCCATACCGCTTCTCCGTCTCCTGCTTGCTCTCTCCCTCCAGCACTCCATAAAAGCGCTCGTTGAGCCGCCAGCAGGGCAGAGCCGGAATCCACATCAGATCCATCTCATCCAGCACTATCCACAACGTCCTGATAGCACGCTTTAAAACTGAGGCAAAGGCGATATCAAAGGAAAGGCCGGAGCTCTTCATGAGCCATCCGGCCTCCCCTGCCTCAGCTCTGCCCCTTTCGGACAGATCAATATCCATCCATCCGGTAAACCTGCCTTCCAGGTTGAAGAGGCTCTGGCCGTGCCGCAACAATACCAGTTTCACCATATTCATTACCCTTTAGCTCAGCCTTCATGAATCGCTTGCGCAGATTCAAGCACCCAGGCTTCGTTCTCCCGGAAGATCAAAGCCGAATCCCCGCCTGCTTTCGTCTTTTCCCTTCTGCTCTATTATGCACTCTCGGAGAGAACTGTCAGCTTCACCTGCGGCACCAGCCGCTCGAAATCTTCCTTTTGTGCCAGCGCAGTTCCCTGATGCAAAGTGGTAGCCGTCCCGGCTGCTGCGGCATAGACCAGACACTCTTTCAGACTCTTGCCTGCCACCAGGCCGCTTATGAAGCCTGCCACTGAGGAGTCTCCCGCCCCAATGGTGCTCTGCACATCCACATGGGGCGGCACGGCAAGATACTCTTTGCCTTCCGAGACCAGAAGGATGCCTTTTCCGCCCATGGAGACGAGAACGATCTTCACGCCCTGCCGGTTGAGCTCTCTGGCGGCAACTCTAATCTCATCCAGCCCCTTGAGTTCCCGGCCAACCAGCTCAGACAGCTCATGAATATTGGGCTTGATTACATCCGGTTGGGCTAAAATTCCCGCACGAAGGGCAACCCCGTCTACATCCAGCACCACTGTGGACTGGCACCTTTTTACTATTGTTATGATCTTTCGGTACATCTCAGCAGTGACGCCCAGGGGAAGGCTTCCTCCTATGGCCACCAGATCGCTGCAAGGCAGCCTCTCCAAAAGCTCCACAAACTCCATAAGCTCGTAGGGCTTTATCTCCGGCCCGCGGGCATTTAAGGCCAGTTGCTTTCCCGTCTCCTTCTCGTGGATGATGATGTTGGTGCGAGTCTCGCCCGATACATGAACAAAATCGGTCTGAATGCCCTCGTTGAGCAATCTACCCTCCAGCTCCCGGCCGGCGAAGCCTCCCACGAATCCTAAAGCGATGTTGTCCACTCCCAGGTTCTTGAGCACTTTCGAGACATCAACGCTTTTTCCTCCTGCAAAGCTCTTCTCCTCCAATATGCGATTGGATACATCGTCACGTACCTTTTGAATCCAGAGGGTTCGGTCCAGCGCCGGGTTGAGAGTAATCGTGTATATCATGATCGACTACTCTCTGCGGCAAATGTAATGACTCTTTTGCCCGGGCGGGCTGCCGCAAGCAGCGAGGTATTGCGAAAATTTAGACCGATAATTTTATATTCGTTTAATGTCGTTTGGGTTTCAAGCAAAAGTCGAAAGATCGCAATCCCTCCCAAGGAATCGACTTTTGCTCCCTCCCATTCCAGTTGATTTTTGTTGGAATCATGGCTGACTTTTGCCATTACTCGTTATTCGCCTATTTTAAATATCGCAGGCACCGTAGACTTCTTTTTATGCCAGATCCCCGCAGAAAGATACAGCTCCTAATAGCGTCCCTGGAGGAATACAGGCTGCATGTGGGCAGGAAAGATCTTGCCGTCGGCAAGCAAAAGGTCAACGCTATGCTCTTCTTCTCTCTGGCCAATGCCTGCCAGCGAGGCCGCTGCGTACTTCTCTACGGCGGCATGGGCGCTAACAAGACCACCCTTATCAATCTGCTGGGCTCTTCTTTTCTCTCGATGGACCTGGATGATGTAGAAGATATGATGGTTACCGGCCATCCTGAGCAGACGGAGGAGAAGATAGTGGGCTTTCTTGATCCAAGGCAGTGGACCACTGCCGCTACAACGGCTGGATCTACGCAGGTACTCTGGACGGCCTGGACAAAGTCGAATTGGAAGCTCATCAACGAGATCAATCGCTTTCCCAGCGGCAAGCAGAACCTATTCCTGGAGATACTGCAAAAGAGAACGATCAGCTACGCAGGACAGGTCTGCCGACCGGGAGACACCTGCTACTTTGCCACCATGAACCCGGAATTTTCCGCCACCTACCCCATGGACGAGGCCCTTCTGGACAGAATATCCGCCTGCGTGCCAGCCGCCCAGCCCGATTTCCTGGCAGGCCTTCTCCTATCCGAGCGCGTGAAAGAGATCCGGGATCTGGCCGGCATGCTGCCCCGCCTGACGCCACAGGAGTTTTCGTCACTGCCGGAAAAAGTGGCGGAAAAGTCGCTCACCGGTCAGGTGGAACTTGCCACCCTCTGCCTGGTCAGAGACTTTACCCTCTGCGAGAGAGCCCCAGCCTTCGACAAGACCCAGCTTTCTGGCTGCAAGCCCTCTTTGGGCCTGTGTTCCGGCTGCCACTACCACAACAATCCGGAGGCCATCTGCTGGCAGATAGATGAAGGGCTGTCCGACCGTGTGCGCCAGGACTTGAGGGCCTTTTGCCGGGCTTTTGCCTATCTGCTGGAAAGAGATGCCGACCTGGAAGTGCTCAAAGCCATAGCTCCTTACATCATCTGGCACCGGACGAATCCGCTGCGTTCCGCCCTGGAGAGGCCGCCTTATTTTGGGGCTGGAAAGCTGGCTTATGTGGCAGAGCTGGTGGAAAAGAGCATAAACCGCACCATGAATGAGAGGGCAGAGATGAACCAGATCTTCTCACAGGCAGTGGACGGTGAGATTGCCGCAGCCGGGGCTATTGAAGAGCTTTCGACGTTTGACGATCCCATTGCCCGGCTGGACTTCATTCCCACACTGGAGCAAATGCGATGAAGCTTGTCCGCTTCATGGATGCTGCATACCAGGGAAAGGCATCCGGACACAGGCTAAAGACGCGCCAGGGGGATATGATCTTCAGCCTGGAGGATCTGGCCGATCAGATTGGTGAGAAGCCCTCGCGCGCCGAGGTAGAGCAATTTGTTCCGCAAGACAAAAACCAGCTTGATCTGCTCATTTCCGCCCATCCGGCAAAGAGGTACGGTCTTCTCTGGGGCTATCTCACCAGCCTTGCTGCGGAAAGATGCAATGCCCCGCTGATGCTGCCCTCTTGCGATTACGCGGGCCTTGAGCTCTCCTGTGGCACAATTATCCTGCAAGAGGCAGGGGCCCACGTGGGAGAGAAGATGAAAGGCGGCAAGATCCGGGTTGTGGGCAACGCCGGCGACTATCTGGGCCAGGAGATGAGTGGAGGAGGGATAATTGCAGCAGGCTGCCGGGATTATGCCTTTCGAAACATGCGCGGCGGCTATGGCGTGGTGAGGGGCGACGGCGGCAAGTTCACGGGCCTTGGCAACGGCGGTGGCCGCATTGTCGTGCAGGGAAGCTGCGGCGATAGAGCAGGCTGGCTCATGCGCTCCGGCAGCCTCTATGTTAGGGGCGACTGCGGAGACTATCTTGGCATTCTCATGAGCGGCGGCAAAATAGTAGTTAAGGGAAGGGCAGCAAAGAGGGCGGGATGGCGCAAGAAGGGCGGAACCATAAAGGCTGCAAGCTTTGGCCCCGAGGCGGCGGATGATGTCCTGGGAATGGACTGATGTCTGGCATAAGTCTCGCGAAAGCTGGAACTGGCCACTTCTCCCCCCACCGCGCCCGGGGCCGCCGGAGAAGCCTGGCGAGTTTCCATTCAGCAACTACTGCATAACCATAGATCAGAAGACACTGGCCCTGGGACCGATTTATTTGGAAAACCTTTTTGACCACCTCATCGTCCACTACATCTTCTGTCCCCGTTCTCTGCAAGAGGCGAGCCTTCTGGCTCTCGCGGCATTAAAGGGCCTGGAGAAACCCGAGATAGATCGGGCACGCTGCCTTGTCAATATATTCACAGATATTGTGGCGGACTCCTTCCGGCTGGAGCGAAGCTCTGCTGACGAGGAGTTGGTGCTGCTGGGCTGGAAGAGGCTCGGGGAGCAGGGCTCCGACCTCATGCCCCTGGACAGAGTGGTTCTGGGATTTTTAAGAGATTACTGGGGGGCGGACCTCCCATCTTGCTCGCGGCCGGAGGTGGATTTATTGGGACGGGTATTTTCTCCGGGCATCAGAGACAAGAGCCTCTGGCAGAGGCAGTGCCGCCAGATGGCAAAGATTCTGGAGCCCTTCCTGCCCGGAATCCTGGGGCGCGGTCAGATCAGATGCCTGGAGATCTTGAACGGCAGCGCGAATAACGCACCCCTGAACTATGCAGCTGGCCTCGACCCCGGCCAGTACGAAGAGGTGCTGGCAGTTTTCGGCCAGAAGGGCGACCTTTCGCGCTGGTATCGTGATCAGAGCTACAGCATTGAGATTCGGGAAACGCCCCGCTCCCGCCGTGAGAGCTATCCTTCTGCTCCGGTCAAATGGAGGCTGACTGACCCATGCAGCGAGCTGGACTATGCCTACTCCCTGAGCCTCGCCCCCCGGCTTATCCCTGGAGTCTCGACCTACAAAAGAGGAAAGGAGACGGGACGGCTCGCGCCCGCAGGCGCAGCCGTTCCCGATCTGCTTGTTGTCCTGGACAGCAGCCGCTCCATGGAAGGGCCAAAGATGGGGACAAAGACCCATCGAGCTACGCTCGCCGCCTTTAAAGCCTGCTGGTTCGCCCACAGCAAGGGCGCAGAGATCGCGGCAATAAACTTCAGCGAAAAATATCTCGCCCATCCCTGGACGCGAGATCTAAATGCCGTGGAGGATGTCCTGGTGGAGTTCTTCTCCACTCGCACCCACATACCGGGAAAGGCGATAAGAGCGCTCGCAGAGCAGCGTCCCGGATGCCTGATCCTGTGCATTACCGACACGCACATCCAGAACCTCTACCAGGAATGGGATGATATCAAAAAAGCCTCGGAGGCAGGCAATTTCGTGCTCTTTTGCATCGATCAGGCCTACAGGGACAAGCACGTTGAAGAAACGCTGGCAGGTCTCGGCCGGGTGTACTACATCAACCGCCTGGAGGATCTTGTTTCTCTGGTCGTGGATGTCACAGGGCAAGCCTTCTCCGGGGAAAGTTTTATCTCCTTCTAATAGACTGCACTTGTGGCGTGCCGGGATAGGGTAGTGGTTATCCTGAGGGACTGTGGATCCCTCGAGCTGGGTTCGAATCCCGGTCCCGGCCCCTAAATCAACTATATGCTCGTTTTTTTGCCTCTTTTGAAATCACCTGCTGACCGCCTTCTCGAATGTAATATTCTCCCCCGGGCCGCGTCGCATTTTGATGCCCCGCCATTTGGCCAAATACATGGCCAGCTCTCCCCAGAAGACGGCCAACCATTCCCGTCTCTCGTGCTCGCTCCAGCGCTTCGCGCAGCCGTCCAGCTCGCACGCCCAAAACAGGGCCCGGCCTTCCATCAGCTCCTGGGGCAAGATGATCTGCACCACCAGACCATCGCCGTTTTCGTCATCAGCCACTATCAGATCAAATTCGTTGATCCTGATGATCTGGTTGGGGGCAATTCTGCTCGCCCGGGCCTTCAATGCGCCGTAAGCCAGGGCCCGGAAGATCTCCTCTTGAGAGGCCTTCGCTGCCGCCTTGCTGATCAGCTCATTCATCCCATCTCTCCTGGATTGCAGGCATTTCTGTTCTCGAATTCATTGGATTTGAGAACCGGATATAAATAATAGCCGCAAATAAAGGCCATAAGACAGGGAGACGATAGTATCATGGGCTGCTTTGAGGACTACATGCAGTTTCGCGATGAAGTGGATGAGGCCAAAAAGAAGATCCGTAGTCAAGTGGCAAGAAATGTATGCCAATGCAAGCGGGATCTAGAGAAGAAGGAAGAATACATCGGCAAGCCTAAAGTCAGAGCCTGATGAAAAGTAACCGCTCTGGCCTTTTCCAGCTTATTTTCCGGCAAAACCGGCTCGTTCCAGGTAGACTTCTTTCTCTGCCTGATCCAATCCATTTTGGGATACATTAACCCACAGGTGCAAATCCCTGTAAGGGCTGGTGAAGTTTCCCTCCTTGTAAAGCAAAAACTCCAGCTTCTGGCCATCGCCGGTATGATTGAGAACATAAGTTACCGGCTCTTCCCAGGTCTCGTTATGCAGAAGCGTCAGATTCATGCTTAGTATTGGATAGATGAAGATGAAACCGTCCAGGAAATTGTCTTTAGATGTGGTGTTATTCATGGGCGTATTGTTCAGGGAAATGCTCATGGTATAGTTCGCGATCGAATATTCGTGGTTTACCACACCCACAATCACTGTGCTCTCATTTCCCGCTAAAACGCTTGTAGGGTAGTCGTAGGCTTTGCCGCCCGGCCCCAGGATATAAAACTCCGTAAATTTCTCGCCCTGCTTGGGTGTCACTATCACGTAAACCAGAGCTGCGATAGACAAAAGGATGGTCATAATCAATATTACCGTCAGGGCTTTGTCCAGCCGGCTTTTTTCGTCTGCCAGAATTTCGGCCTTCCATGAGTTGATGGTCTCGCGAAATTGGATGGAGAACCTTTCCCCTTCCGGCAGACTCATGCGCCGCCAGTAGGCTGCCGCTGCCATGGCTATGGTGAATATGGCCAGTGAGACAACCACCGGAGTCAGCCGAATTCCCCAGGGCGTGTAGTTAAGGCCAAGGCCAATGAGCGGCACAACTGCAATGGAGAGACCAAAGGCGAGAGCAGTCCTCTCGATTCCTTCCAGATCCGCCTTCTTGGGAAAAAGGGCTGCGATGAGGGTGTAGCCAGGCACAAAAAGCACCATAACCAGGCCCAGGGGTATACGCACAGGAAGAATAGAGAGCGGAGTCAGCGTAAAGAGCAGTGTAGCTAGCGCTACAATCACTGCTGCCAACAGGTCGGACGGGATCTTCATCATCTTATCTATTATATCTTTCACAGCCTCATGAGTTACATGCCTGGTATCTCCTAATTCAATCAGCAAGCATGCTTAAAAAGCCGCTACTTTGCTTAAGCTTTCCGGACTGTGATGAACTCTGGTTGGAGGAGAGAAGAGGAAGACCGATGATGCTTCATATTTATTCCATTCGTTGATATTGATAGAAGACGAAACCGCCGAAGATCCGCCACCCAGATAGGATGATATTTGCATCACCCGCTCCTTGTATGCCATATTCTCCCGCCGGTATGCCCGACTTATCGAGGATCAGTTTATATTTGCCGGCAAAGTCGGCCTGTACCTGCGTCTGGGCCTCTATATTTACCGGGTCCTGTGTGGATCCGGGCAACGCTTAGCCAAACATCTTCAGGTTATATCTGCCAAGGAGTTTGTGTTATGATAGGCTGAAATGCATAAAGGATAACTAGGAAATTATAATTTGTAACAATTACAGCAAGCTGCCGTTTCGCATTTTGCAAATAGCAAGAGACATAATAATATATTTGCAGAAAGGAAAAGTTTTTTATACATTGATCGAAAAACTATATCTATGCGTCTTAGGAGAGAGATAGCAATAGAGATGAAATAATAGCAGCCATCTAATTGCGCCTATTGCTACTAATCTATGATATTGGTGCAATAAGGGGTGGATCAAGAAAGGTGATGAAGGTTATGATTGTGCAATTGAGACAAAAAGGTAAGACAATCCGGCAAATATCCATTGTTCTAATGATGGCGCTATTGATCGTTTTCCTGGCGACTCCTGCAGATGCGGTAACTTGTGCGCCCAAATACACGAAATATGTCAAGGTCACCACAAATGTCAAAACCGAAACTAAAGAAACCCTGGCACTTAAATACAAGATACCTGGATTTCCTCAAACGCTTAGATTATATATTACATACCAACGAACCGCCACGTCCTGGCAAAATCAAAGGACTAAGACTCCAATGGCCTATTGTACTAAAACCAAGAAATGTGAGATAAGCGGTACGCCGGTAATCCAAGTTGGAACTAAAGGTACAACGTACAGCGCCTGGGAGCCAGTTAGTTATCGGACAACAATAACTTGATTAGCTCTTTTCTTTTTGTAGTCTAGAAATTAAATAATATAGGAGATGTGATAAAGAATGAACTCTCTGAAATTGATATTATTGGCATTAGTTCTTGTGGTTGGCAACCTATCTATTGCTATTGCTTCAGATCCCGTGGAAAACACGTCGGAAATGACTGCATATTTTCCGGAATACGGACAGATACATGCCACGCAGATGGTATTGTTGAACACGACCATTGGCACCAATTTATCATCGTTTTCATTTATCCTGACCTGGTTAAATGCCACAAGCAACCTGGAAGCTACGCTAACCTCGCCCAGTGGCATCAAGATTGACTCGACGGCTCAACTGCCGGTTATCTATGGGACGAATAAGAGCCTGATTTTCTATATCTTGCCAAGTCCAGAGGCAGGAAAATGGACGGCAACAATTACAGCGAAAAATGTGCAGGATGTCGGAGAGTTTTATTGGGCTCTATTTAACACCACTTCGGAGGAAAAATACACGGAACAAGTCCCCATTAATGAAGAGATGGACCTGGGCGATTTGGAGAACACTAGCGAGGAGTGCGAAAGCTGCAAAGAACAGAGTTAAGCTTTTATATCTGGCATCCTGCTAAATATCGGTATGAACTACAGAATCATGCCTCTAATGTTTTTTTTATCAATCGAGTTGTTATTCTTTTTTTCGTTTCCTTGTACCCAGGCAGCTTCGGATGAGGAGGATCTCGAACCAGACGTTGCGGCTTGCGGTCTGCTGACGGCATCAGAGGCTTTGACTTATGCAGTTAATATCGGTCCAGATGTATCAACGGCCAGCTTTGCCCTCAACTGGAGAAATGACGCAAGCAAAATCAATCTGGATATTCAGACACCCGGCGGCGAATGGATAAGACCCGATAGAGATTCATTTGCGACCTGCAAAGAGAGCAATACATCCAAGACATATTTGATAGGAAGACCTATAGCCGGTAGATGGATCGCCAAGGTTGGCCCAGGAAATCAACCTGCTGCCCAGGAAGATTACTGCCTTACCGCACATTTTAAAAACACAACCCAGGAAGATCAGTACACAGCCAGATTTAGCGGACTTTTCAGCGACTATGCAACAGATGACGACAACGATGGTATCGCCAACTACATAACCATTGAGGCAAGCGTCAGCGTTAAAGCGGCAGGAAACTATTCTGCAACCGGAATTCTCTACAACGTGCAAAATGGGGAAAATATCCCGATCAGCGATGCAGTTTTCTTGAATTTAGGAGCCCATAAGATCAGGTTTGATCTATTTGATTTGAAATCGCCAGGACCATACCGCATCGAGAGATTGTCTCTTTATGATGAAAAAGGAAATGAGATAGACACATCAAGAGATGAATATACAACCAGAAGATATGATATTAAATCGGCTATCAATATAGTGCCGCACCAGTCAGCCAAGCTTACGGGCAGCTATTCTGATTATGGATCAGACATAAATGGAGACGGACTCTACGAATACCTGACAGTAGATGTTGGGGTTACGGTTTACGATCCCGGGAACTATAGCGTGTTGGGGGATCTATACGACGGCAATGACAAGAAAGTGGTCTGGTCCTTAGGATCTGGAATGCTGCCGATAGGATCCAATATATTGCATATGGATTTTGACGGCAAGACCATTGAACGGCACAAGTTCAATGGGTCTTACCATCTCAAAGAGCTGGAACTGATAAGAGGAGACTCAGCCGTAGAGAACCTATCAATGGAGGATACTGTAATGGATGCAACAGTTACCCACTCCTATGATTATAGAGAGTTCGTGGATCCAATATGGCCAGAGAAAGTCCTTTCTGGAGAAGGGAAGGGAGAGATACTGCTTACAATCCAGGTTAATAGCATACTTCCGGTCTTCAATGGCAGATACAGCATGGATATCGTAGGGGCCAATATGCCGCCGATATCATCTAACTGGACGGTCACAGGATCAGAGAAAGGATACAGCTATGATCTTCCTGGAATCCATATGCCGGGAAAGCCCAACAACTTCACGGTAATTGCGAGCAACGTGAAGAACCTCAATGTCGGCGTGAAAAAAGATCCCGTGGCAGGCGGCGCTAATTTCACAAGAACCTGGATTTCAACTAGAGCGACGGCCGGTGAGGATGCTACGGCGAAAATTGAGAACGATTTGATCTCACCGGGAAGATATCAATTCAAGATATTTGGAGAGGCAATTGATAATACCACCCAGGTAGCTTTAGAGATGAAAGTGGTCAAAAAGCTATTGATCAACGGCAGATTTAATCTGGCCTTGAACACAAGCGGATTTCCCACCAGCAATTATTCGATTAATGCCAAAGCAATCAACGAATCAGTTCGTTTCGATGAGATCAATCTGGAGGGACCGTCCGGCGGTTTCTGATCAATTGATGTATACCTTTGCAGCCCATCTTTCAAATTACCTCAACCTCGCTCTGCGTTATGCCCAGCAAGCCCTTTCCGGGAGAATATATCCCACCAGTCAAGATATATTCTCCCTTCTCCCAGGATTTATCCGGCAAGAGAATAAGATCGACTCCCGATTGAGTTGATTCCTGCAGGCCCACGGCACTGTTAGCGGGCAAGAGAGGCAGCAACTTCATGAGAAGCTCGGAAGAGACCTTAAGCGGACCGCTTATCTGCAGAGTTTTGGAGACCAGAGACAGAGTAATATCAAGGCTGTTTGTAGTATTATTTTTGGCTATGTCCAGGCTGGAGTTTTCATAATCATTTTGAGAGATCATAACCACCGCGAAGATTTTGTTTTGATTGCCTGGCACGGTTGTATTCATCTTCACCTGAATATACGGTTCTTCTGCGTTCACAATACTGGGCATCTGCATGACAGTTTGTCCTTCTGTTATCAATAGAGGCACAGATATGATAACACTTAACTCATTTTCATCAACGAAATTCAGTGAATACATGCCGCTACTGGTACTCGATAGCTGGAAGAATGTGCCGTTGGCGGCGATGCTACCATTGGAGTCATCGCTGCCGTTTAAAACGAGGCTGGTTTTCGCACATTCTTTACCACTAAAGCCACGTGTATCCTGATAGCCGGAGAGGTATAATGAGAGATCAAATGGAGATATGCACACAGAGATATTAGATGCCCCTGTGTGGTGGGGAAAGAGAAAAAAGCCAACAATCGATTGGTTGAGAGAATAAACAGGAAGACGGTCAAAAAGCTCCATGCCAATAGCCCCCTCTGGAAAGCTCATCTTCGGCATTAATAGAGTATCATTTCCTTCAAGGCCAATTGGACCCATTTCAGGAGAGTCGCCTGGAAAGGACAACGAAGAGTTGCCCGATGCGGCAACATTGATAATAAATATAATGAGGGAGGGCAGAACAATTTTCCTATTCATAGACTGCAAAAGAGATAAGGAAAGTATATATGGCTTTTCCGTCATCGAAAGGACTTAGATATATGAGGAAAAGTATTAAATCAGTAAGGAGAACGAGTCAGGATTTAGATGAACGCAAAGAATATTAAAAGATGCAACCTTGATCTTATACTACCAGTATCTTTAATAATTCTGGCTGAGATACTCATCTTTCTAGGCAGGTCAAGCGCTGCGATGCCGATCCATGCCCTGAATTTAATTTTGCTGATCCTATCTTCGATTTACATAAATAATCGCATATATCCAGCCCTTATGCTCTTGCCCCTTTTCCGGCTATTAAATGTCGCCATGCCCGTGTTTTTCGATTTAACCCTGTACTCCTATTCCATGGTGTACGCACCTATGTTCATACCCATATATTTTCTTATGAAAGATGGTTTTGTGGGCCGCTCGGAAGCAGGATTGACCTTTAAAGGTTTTTGGTTTTATTTGCCCCTGGCCATTTCGGCAGGATTTGCCCTGGGTTGGGGAGAATATAATGTGATACATCCCCAACTGCTGACACCTGGCGCCAATATCAAGGATGTAATGATTCTTATTGTGACCATGATCTTCTTTGTGGGAACTGTGGAAGAATTCATCTTCAGGTCGTCTCTGCAAACCGTACTGGAAGAAAGGCTGGGCTCAATCTCAGGACTTCTGCTGGCGAGCGTAATATTCGGATTTATGCACAGCGGCTACCAAATGCCCCTTGAGCTTATTTACGTCTCTTTTGCAGGAATTGTATTCGGGCTGCTCTTCCGGCTGACAAAGAGCCTTCCCGTTATCTCTCTAGCGCACGGTGTTACTAACATCTCATTATTTCTTGTTGTACCTCTGAACCCCAGTGCCTTGATTTATCTTATCTTGATCCCTGCGATTATATTTGTATTCTACGCCTACGTTTTCAAGAGAAAATCGGATGTAGATGGGAGTGGAAAAGTACAAAAGTGAAATTTGCATCACTAATCTTGGAAAGACCAAAAAACAGTGGGCTAAACAGTTTGTAATTGGAAGCACTCATGTGCCAACAACAGCTATTACTTTGTAGCTGACAATCAGGAAGAA
This sequence comes from Methanothrix sp., assembly GCA_049299735.1. Taxonomy (GTDB): domain Archaea; phylum Halobacteriota; class Methanosarcinia; order Methanotrichales; family Methanotrichaceae; genus Methanothrix. The sequence continues at coordinate 72,236 of JBAQXX010000041.1, forward strand.
TGTGAGTACCATTGGCACAATGGCCAGATTCAACATGGTTGAAAGACGCTTATTCCATTGTGATGAAGCGGACAGGATTTCTGAAGCGCTGAGCAGAGCAATAAGGCATATGACGCTTACAACGCTGATTTCAGAAACGCCAACCGTGGCAAAAGTGCTAACCACTGATGTAGTGCTAGCTGCGCTCATAGTGCTAGCTGCGCTCATAGTGCTGCTCACCGTACTCAACATAGAGGATAACATAGTAGTCCACAATAATTGATATCAGATCAGTATCTAGGCAAATCCGTACAAGCATCATACTCATGCTTCATATATATAGATATCCCACGAGGAATTTGAATATGATTATTAATATCTCGCATGACCTTCCTGACGGGAGCCTTTCGCCATGAAGAGTCAGCAGTCAAGATGGACCGACGGCCACAGGCTTATTTGCCGCCATGGCACCTACCGCTAGTGGTAGAATTGCCTGAAAGGCTTTCGGTACTCATCCAGCAGCACGTATTTTATTACCATCTTATCTGGCATAATTTGAATCTCTCTCACCGACTGGGTGAAGAGGTACCAGATAAAGCCTCTGTCGGGGAGCCTGTACCTATCCGGCAAGTTACTGGTAAACTCAGATTCGCCCATGATGTAAGTTCTGAGCAGCTCACTTCCTGAGGCAAAGAGGAAGGGAAAGCTTACGTTTTCAATCTCACGCTGGCAGTAGCCCTGCAGGCGCAGGCGCTGGGCCAGGAACTCCAGGTAATCTTCTTTGGTTACGACCAGCTCTCTGTACTCGCTCATTGCAATCACCCTCCATAAACGGGCAGATGGTGAGATAAAAGTTGCCGTCGCTAAATCTTATCAATTATTCACAATATCAGCTTTCTTGCCAGACATAGCTCAGATAGGCTCATCTGTCCTGGAGCCGTGCTCTGTGTCACAAAGCCGTAGGTAAGAGCTGAGCCATACTGGGAAGCTACGACGCGCAGATGCTTGCCCATCCGGCCCATGGCGATCATGCAAAGAGGCATATCTGCATCCAGCAAAAACTGCAAGATCCTCAAATTATCCTTTAAGCTCAGGGGTGTCACCGCAATCTTGGCAATAGCAGCTTTTGTCGTCTTCATCTCCTCGTAGATGCCGGTCAGCTGCAAATCATCCGGCATGCCCTGGAAGTCGTGATAGGAGACTATCACAGGTTTCGTTATTCTGGCAATGGCATTATCTCTTTGATCCGCTAAGAGTTCCACATCAACGTAGTCGGCATAGTAGGCAGCCTTGATGAGCAGATCGATTCTCTCTCTTTCGCTGCCCTGAAACATTCCCCCCTCCGTCCTGAGACGGGCAGTGGCGATGATTGGCTTGGCGGTGGCCTTTCGCAAAGCCTTTATGGTTTGAAGGGGATCTTCTGTGGCGAGCAGGTCCAGTCGCAGCTCGATCATATCTGCGTCGCCTGCAGCCGGAACATCTTTTTCTGCATCCATTCCCAGGACGGCTACTATGCGCGACTTGTGATTCATGGTTTTATTGCTCCACAATACTCTCCTCGATCTTCATGCCGAAGTGGCGGGCCATCTCTTCCAGATGCACCAGCACCTCATCTCCGGCTTTGAGATCTGTAACTGGCCTGGGTGTGCCGTCGGAGCCGACCAGTTTTATTGTCTCTGCGTTTTGCAGCAGAGTGCTTATCCTCTGCCCACTAGCCTGCGCCTCGATGAGAATCATGGGCCTCTTCTCGATCTTGGCTCGGCCAACAATGGCCGTTCTGGCCAGGCCCTCTTTGCTGACGATGGTAACCTCATCTCCAGATTTTAGCTCGGAGAGGTAGCGCGTCTTCTCTCCCACCCGGATGTAAGCGTGCACCGCGCCGGCATTTACCCGGAATGGCCGCGCCGCCACGTAGGGGCTGTCTTCAGACTCGCTATGAACCAAGAAGAATCCTTTGGCCTGGGAGCCAATGAGCATGCCCTCTCCAAAAGACATCATGCTGGCCGTGTCCACGCAGACCCGATCGCCCATGCCCACGGCCTTGACAGCGGTAACCTTTGCACAAACCAGCTCAATCCGGCCTTTTTCCGACTGCTCGACCGCGTCCATGACCCTCTTGACTTCAGAAGGATCGCGGCTGTCCAGCAGCACCCCATCCGACCCTTTTTCCAGTGTGGCCAATGCCAGTCGCGCCTCCTCTGCCGTCTTGACGCCGCTGATGATCATAACTCGCGCTCCCTGCAGTCCGGCAATCATGTTCTCCAGGGGAATTACCTTCCAGTCCGTGCCGATGACGAGAAGATAGTCTACGTTCCTGCCCATCTCCACGGCGAACTCTTCGTACTTCTTGTTGGCAATGACCACATAAGCTGCCTTTGTCCCGGAAACTGTCTTGGCGAGAGCCCCGTCCAGAGAGCTGCTCGAGTCTTTGGGCAGAGCCACGGTTCCGTCGCCCTCTCCGCCCTTGCCCACAACGAAAATATCCTCAGTCCCTCTCTCTACACCAAAGCAGGCCACCTTGATCTTGCCCAGTTCCCTCACCCGCTCGATGTTCTCTCTGTCCACCAGCACGCAGTCGAAGCCAGACTCGAGAGCGGTGGTGATCATTGGCTTGATATCCTGCCATGACCCTTCGGCCATGAGCCACTTCTCTTTCATGTGTTACACCAGGGCATTCCATTACAAATCTCTTTTGCCGTAGTTAAAAAATTTATACACGAAGGAGATAATAAGCATTCATGGAAAATCGTTTGGTTTACAGCCCGGTGGGCATGCTTCTCATGCTCTTATTTGCATTTTTACTCTTTGCCGTGGTTGGCTTTCTATTTCTGGACCTGGCCAGGACAGCCTTTACCAAGATAGGTTTCTCCTGGAGCCAGGCGCTCTTTGTCCTGCTCGCCTCCCTCCTGGGCAGCAGCATCAACATACCGGTAACCAACCTGGAGTGCAAGTCCCCCATGGTGAGAGAACGGTACGTTCGAGCCTTCGGCATAGCGTACCGGGTGCCTGTGGTGGATGTCGTGAGCTGCCAGACCCTGCTGGCCGTCAACGTGGGCGGAGCTGTGATACCATCTATGATCTCCATAGCGCTGATTCATCAGTTCCCCGAGTCTCTGAATTATGCCCTTGTTAGCATAGCAATCGTAGCCGCCTTAACCCACCTTGTAGCCAAACCCGTCAAAGGTCTGGGAATTGTCACTCCTGCACTTCTTCCACCCATCAGTGCGGCAATAGCCGCGATCCTGCTGGTCTATTTAGGGGGAGCACCGCATGACCTCATATTTATCCTCGCCTATGTGGGTGGAACTTTAGGGGCGCTCATTGGCGCAGATATCTTGAACCTGAACAAGATCCGGGATCTGGGGGCGCCCGTCGCCAGCATAGGCGGAGCCGGAACCTTTGACGGCGTCTTTCTATCCGGCCTGATCGCCGTGCTCCTGCTATGAATGGAAAAGAGCTTTAAGATAAACGCCGGATAGTACAAGCATGAGCTTTAGGGGTTTCCTCGCTGATCTGAATAAGGACGGACTGCTAAAAGAGGTGCATGAATCCGTATCTCCAGTGCTAGAGGTTACGGACCGTGCCTGGGGAAAAGGCCCCATATTATTTGACAATGTGGAGGGCCACAAGTGCTGTCTGAACATCCTGGGAACACGCCCTCTGCTCGCCCGAGCCCTGGGAATTGACGGCAAAGATATGGTCACTCATCTCGCCGCCGTCGGCTACGATGGTCCCATTCGCGAGGTGGACTCCTCGCCCTTTATGGAGTGCATCTCTGCGCCTGATCTTTCCCGGCTGCCCATTCTCACCTATTTTAAAGGCGACGGCGGCCCTTACATCACTTCAGCCGTGGTGGTCAGCCAGTTTGAGGGAAAACTCAATGCCTGCGTGCACCGGCTTATGGTCCTGGGCAAAGACCGGCTGGCGGCACGTCTCGTTCCTGGAAGGCATACCCATCAGTTCTACCAGGCGGCTTTGGCCAAAGGAGAAGAAGTGCCCGTGGCCATTGCCATCGGCGTGGACCCGCTGCTGCTCATGGCTGCCTCCACTCGCGTTCCCCCGGAGAAGGAGTTTTCCTATGCAGCCGATCTGCGGGGCGCTCCTGTGGAGCTGGTGCGCCTGGACAACGGCGTTCTCGCTCCCCATGCCGAGATCGTGCTGGAGGGCTACATCACCGGAGAGCAGGCTAGCGAGGGGCCCTTCGTGGACATCACCGGAACCTCGGATCTTGTCCGGCAGGAGCCCGTCATCCGGCTCACCAGGATGATGACGCGCGAGGATCCCATCTACCATGGCCTGCTTCCCGCGGGCGGCGAGCATAAGATGCTCATGGGGGTGCCCTACGAGCCGCTGATTTACAAAGCTGCCTCAAAGGTTGCAAAGGTCAAGAACGTCATCCTGACGGATGGCGGATGCAATTACTTCCACGCAGTGGTGCAGATCGAGAAGGAGACGGAAGAGGATGCCAGGCGAGTCATCGAAGCCGCCTTCCAGGCGCACGGCTCGCTTAAGCACGTCCTGGTGGTCGATTCAGACATAGACATCTACGATCCGCAGGACCTGGAATTTGCCATTGCCACGCGCATGCGAGCAGATGAGGATCTTGTGATTCACCCGAATGTGCGGGGCAGCACCCTTGATCCGCGAAGTGTGGAAGGCATCACCACCAAGATGGGAGTGGATGCCACGGCCCGGCTGGAAAAGCTATGGAAGTTTCAGAGGGTCACACCCCGGGGGCATGGCTAAGAGCCCCTTTGCTTTTCATATCTCCAGGTAGAGGCGAATGCTAAAGACGACTCCCACTGCCAGGACGATTGACAGCATCAGGGCCAGAACCTGCAACATCATCTCGCTCATTTTATCACATCTATCTGCTTTTCTCTTTGCGGCCTGAATCGCCGGGACAGGGAGGGCGCCAGAACCTGGGCAGATTTCACGCCCGTGATTATAGCCATCAGCCTCACCTTTCCAGTAAAATCGGGCCGGATCCTCGCGCCCCAAATTACGTTGGCCCTGGGGTCCAGCTCCTGGGTGAGGGCCCCGGCGATTGCTGCTGCCTCTTTCATGGTCATATCCGGCCCGCCGGTCATGTGCAGAAGGCAGGCCCCGGCACCGCGATAGTCCACGTCAAGCAGCGGATTTTTCAAGGCCGTGCGCACGATCTTCTCAGGGCTGCTTTTCATCTTGCCCTCGCCCACAAACATAAAGGAAGCACCACCACAGCCCATGATGGTGCAAACGTCGGCAAAGTCCAGATTGATGAGTGAAGGACTTGTCAGGGTCTCGCAGATGCCCTGCACTATCTCGGCGATGATCTGGTCTACCACGGAAAAGGCGTGCTGGAAAGGCAGGTGGGGTGCGCATTCCAGGAGGCGGTTGTTGTCCATGACAATTGATGTGTCTGCGTAGCCGCGAAGCTGCTCCAGCCCCTCCTCAGCCACAAAGATGCGCGCCCTCTCCAGGTGAAAGGGCGTGGTGTCACCATGGCCACCACGATTGCGCCGCGCTCTTTGGCCAGGCGGGCCACGACCGGGGCCGATCCCGTGCCCGTGCCTCCGCCCAGGCCCGCGATCACGAAGACCAGGTCGGCTCCCCGCAGCATGCTCTCCAGCTCGGCGGCTGCAAGCTCCGCCGCCTTTCTGCCAACCTCCGGATCGCCGCCCGCCCCCATGCCACGGGTGAGATTTTGCCCGATCAGGATTCTTTCATCTGCCTGGGCCGTTTTCAGATGCTGGCTGTCCGTGTTGACGGCCACGGTCTTTGCGCCGGCAAGGCCCATCCTGGCCAGCCGGCTCACTGTGTTATTGCCTGCTCCGCCGCAGCCGACGACCAGGATCTTTGGCATGCCGAAACCGTCTTCGTATTCGGAAAACTCGCTAGACTCACGTAGATCTGACTGCAATTGCCTTTTCCCCCTCATTGCTGGCTTAACCAAATAGTGATATATGTTAATAATTATTGCGGATAGGTGCTCGAACGCATTATAGTCGTTTGTAGACGATGAGACAGGCGACTTATCTACGCCCCTCAGCTCTCCAATTACACCTCCAATCCCCTAGGTTTAAATCTTTTGAAGATTCAATACGTACCTGACATGTTCTGTGAATATATTCATGCGGCGCTGTCCAAAGCAACCTATGAGATCATTGAAGACGAAGAACCATTTTATGGAGAGATTCCAGAACTGCGAGGTGTCTGGGCAATCGGAAAAACCCTTGAAGAATGCCGCGAAAATTTAAAAGGCGTTGTCGAAGGCTGGATCGCTTTAAGGTTGAGGTTGGGGCTGGCAATTCCTCCTGTCGGCGGGCATACCATAGAAACGCCCAGCAGGATTGAGGCAGTTGTCTAGGATTACAAATGTCTCCTGGAACGAGCTAGTCAAGCGACTGCGAGAACTTGGCTTTGAAGGACCATATCTCAGCAGCGGCCCGCATCCTTACTTCATGAAACGAGGGGATCTTACCGTTGATCTACCAAATCCTCACAAACAAGATATAAGCATTGGTCTCCTCATGAAGATACTGAAACAGGCAGAAGTCAGTCGCGAAGAGTGGCTTTCTGCCGCATAAGAATCGCAAGATATTTTTGCGCGAGGTGTCGATGTCACTACTACGAGGCGCAGATGATCTGGCGCAGTTCATCGCCGAAAATTACAAAGGCCGCGTGGTCGAGGTGGGGGTGGGCTATTTTGCCGATGTGGCCATGGGCCTGCAAGCTCGCGGCCTGGATGTGGTGCTCACCGATAAAGAGGAGCGGCTCCTCGGCAGCCTGCAAGTGGAAAAGGATGACATTTTCTCGCCCCGCCTGGAGCTGTACCGGGGGGCGAGCCTGCTCTACTCCATTCGCCCGCCTCTTGAGCTGCAACTGGCCATGGGCATGCTGGCAGCGAAGCTGGGCGCGGATGTACTGGTCCGGCCGCTGATGGATGAGGTGACGCAGTTGCCGGGCTTCACCCGGCAGCTGGTCAATCGCGGGGAAGCGAGGTTCTACCTGTTTTCGGCGAGGGCGTAGCGTGGGCGGGTTATTTTGTGGTTCGAAAATGTCCCAATTTTGGCGCGAGCAATGTCCATCTGGGAAGAGCCAAGATGAAAGGCAGGGGAATGCCTGGAAGAGGTGATGTGCTAAAAGATTTGACATGGGCCAACCGAGTGCAAGGGACGAAAATCCATACCTACCTTACTAGTAGTTGTATAGCTATCATCATATTATCAATAATCATTGCGCGAAATTTATAAAAGTAAAATTCTTATGGCAGCTAAGGCAATTATATCTTCCCCCAAAAGATTTGGGAATAAGTGTAGAATTTTTGAGATTGATCATGAGTAACTCCTTTGTAAAATTATTCGATCTCGCCAATCAATCTAGATAATAGCTTATTCCTTAATTCTTCTGAAATCTGTCCATGGTCTTCCGCTAGGATCCATGGTAAAAATTTTGATGCCGATTTATATCTTAGCAGATTATTCATTAATCGTTCTCTTACCTCCGAATTGATCAAATCAAAGTAAACAGATAGGATCTGTGCAATACCTGGAGCTATAGATTCCATCTCAGAGAGAGACATCAATAGCTCATCCCTCATAATAGGCTTTAATGAATAAAAATTATTTATTAAATATTTAAATAATCCTAACCCAGATTCTTCTGTATCTGAGAGATCCCCTTCGTGCATCATATTGTCAATATATATCTCAGATAATATCTTTGCTGCAAGATCTTTAATATCGATATATATTATAGGATTAAATGCTTTTCTTTTAAAAGTTAATTCCGTTGTAATTTTTTCGGGAATAATGTCTTTCGATGCAAAATAGAGAATCCGTTCCACAAACTGTGTGGCAATTTCCAATTCAATATTCATCAACCATGGTACTGAAGAATTTTCGCCATCGTTGCTTTCTATCATACTATTACCTGATAATATAGAAATGAAATGAGAGCATTCTTCTAGTTTGTTTTTAATTTCAAGTTCCTCATCTAAGTATTCATTACAAAAATATTCGCGGCGAATGCGGTCATTGGGCATTTTTATTACATTAAATATATCTGACAATTTTATTTTTAATTCCTCATCATTACTAGATATATACAATTTAATTTTTAAACGAAATGATTTTGGCAGGGTATAAATCCCATCTGACACCTTCTGCAAAGGCAATTTTTTCATCGTTTACCTCCATTCTATAAAATCTTAGAAATAATATATGAATACATATTTATGGTTTCATAGACATGCTCTTGTGAGATCTTAATCATTTCGTTTTTAGTGTCCACATTGAGAATACCTACAATTTCGCGTCCATTATTAGTGTTTATTGGGACAGATATAATGCTTTTCATATCGGCCCAAGTTTTTGTTCTATCGGAAACATAACCTGCTTCGGGTTTTTCTTCTAGATTTGCCCATGTTGTCTGTCTGTGTTGGTAGGCACGGCCACAGCACCCAGAATTGGAATCAATAATAAGATCTCTATCTATAGAACCCATCATATTATAATGATATTTCATTTCTAATGTTGTTGATCCCGGATTATATAGCATTATATTTGATCTATATTCACCTATTGCTCTCCTATCACCCTTACAGATATTCTTTATCAGCATCTCAAGTAATTCTTCTATCTTTATATTAGGCCTTCTTAGTTCATTTCTAACTAAATATATATTTATAATTGCAACTATGGTGATAGAAACCAATTTGTATTGTATTGATATTTCATTATATAATTCATAGAGAAGAGGAATAATTAATATTAAAGTAGTCAATGCAGATTTAGTAATAGATAATGCAAATATTTTTTTGATTTTATTTTCATAATGTTTAAAATATTTTAACATTTTATCAAACATTTTACCGTATCCTTTTGCAAGAGACTTATTTAACTTCTCACCTATGAGAACCATTTAAGACCATTTATTAAGCAGATACTACATGTATAATCCCTTTAAGAGACCATAATGAATTCTTAGGCCTGCTTCAGGATCAAAGCTCGTCCCAGGATTGCGATATCTAAAAGTCACCCGTTCCTTTCCAGATGCATTATTTCGTACACATCCAACTGCACTGCAGTTGTATAAAGCTTCGACCGCTTTTTTCAAATCAAAATCTATTAACTTCTCGTCTTGATCCTTTTTTGCATTTAAATCACTGAATTTGAATTTCATAGAATTCATTCGATATAATAAGCTTATAATCTTATCAAACTCTTCTGAACTAAGGAATCCTGCAACTTCATCTTTGATTTCTGGCAGGAAATAATTATTTGAATATATTTTTATACTATTTTTGATCTCGCCTTTGGTTGGTACAGATCCTTTTGTATTTTCTTTGATATAGTTTAATAACATAATTATATCTCTAGGTCTGCATCGCGTGTTATCCAACAAAGTTTTTACTGTAGAGTCATTATATATCGTTTCAGGGAGGAAATTCTGGAAGATATTAATATCTCTTTTCAGGGAATTCCTGGCTCTTAGGTTAACCAACTTGATTAGATTTGAGGATAAAGGATCTTCATTGTTTAAATACCAGTTTAGCTGAATTTTATAATCTTCCTTAATTTTATTCAAATTTGGATTATCCAATTTAGAATATAAATCGTCCCTACATAAAATTACAATTTTTGTTTTAACATCATTCTCTTTAAATGATCTATTTATCTTATCCGCCGCAATAATTAGTGCGGCAAGAGAATCAAATTGTATTCCAAGCTGTTTTCCTCGTTTTGTCAATACATCATCAAGTTTATCTATTATAAACATATATCTTGAATGAGATTTAACTGAATAACATACATTTTGCAAAGCCTTAAGGACAACATTTATCGCTTGAGTTATCTTTTCTCGTTCAGAATTTCTATCGTGCACGTGATCCGCCAATTTCACTTTGAAATCTCTGCTATTGACAATTTGCGTTATTTCCATTAATGTTTTTCCTGGAAATACCCCTAATTCCTGGAGACCATTTCTCAATGCTTCAAATTGTCCTCCGAATTTGCATCTTCTATCTTTTGCAAAATTATCAAACAATGAGATCAATAAAAGAAATTCCCATTGAATTGTATATCTAATTTCAGGTAATTCATCACTCGGAAAGCTCTTACTGAATAAGCTATATGGAAAATTTTCCAATTCGCATAAATTTACATAAAAGTCATTATCTGAGTCGGAAATTAATTTCAATTTTGACGCAATAGCAGTTTTTCCTGAGCCTTTTGGGCCGAGAACTAAAAATACGTAACCATTTTGTAGCTTATCAATATATCCTAGCTCATCAAAGAATCCATCCAAGAGTAGATAGGGATGGTATATTCGCTCTGTCTGGGCATCTGCTTTGCCAAACTCAATCTCCTTAAATGATTCAGAAAGATGTGGTTTTACCATTAAGCCTTCGACATTTTGCTTTTGCTTCAATGATTCATCGACAGACTTGCCCCTTAATGTTGAAAGTATCTTTGTCAGGCCATTTTGCTTTTGCTTCAATGATTCATCGAAAGACTTGCCTTTTAATGTTGAAAGTATCTTTGTCAGGCCATCCTCCCAAATGGGAAACATATTTGCCCAGTGAAGTTCTCCTAATTTTTCATGTGATAGTTGACAATCATCAAGCCTAACGGGTATAATAAAGACCTCAGATTCAGGAAATTCATCCAGGATACTCAATGCGTCAGCTACTTCTTTTTGAACGAATCCTTTTCCGCCTACTGAGTTTGTGGATAAGACTGCAATAAAATATCGACTTGCTTTGATGGCTTTCCTTATTTCAATTTTCCAGTTTTGACCAGGAAGTAAATTTTCTGTATCAATCCAAGGATTTACACCTGCATCCTTCAAATCAGAATAGAGCTTTTTTGCAGCATACTCATCCTCATGAGCATAACTGATGAATACCATTGATAGGTTTGAATCCACGTTATGTCCTCCTTTTCAAGAACGTAAGAAGTGTTATTAGAATTTTTGCATAATCAGCCATCATTGTATTTTTATGGAAAGACCGATATTGATATTAGACCTGTCCGGCAGTCTCAACTAAACACCAACCACCCTAATCCACCAGATACATCTCGCATACATCCTCCTCGTCACTTCCACAGCAACCAAGTCTTTCATTACGAGTGTTCTCCAATCAGGAGCCTCCATATTGGCTGTGGAATTGTCAAGCAGCTGTTGCATACTTCCTGTACTTGGATAGCTTCATAATAAAGGGCCTCAGATCGATCCAAGATCTTGAGGGCATTGCTCCCCCGGCAGATCTATCACTGATACCTTTACAAACCTATCAGTAGATAATGATATGACACATGAAGCCGATCTCACCTTACGACTCCGAGCTTATCAGGCTGCTACGCACACAGCTTGGATTCAGTGACAACGCCTTAATAAGGCCGGAAAGTACGTTCCGGGATTCCTACCCCATCTTGTTTGACCTGATCATAGAAGACGGCGCCAAAACCTACATAGTCGAACTGAAGCGGGTCGTGCGCCTCGACTCACTCTCGCAGCTCGGTTTTCTCAAGCTGCTCTTGAAAGATAGCGCCTTTGGCACCTGCGATATCACATTCGTTATAGCAGGAAAACGGATAACACCGGATGCTATTGACGCCGCAGAAAAGACCGGCATTCAATTCATCAAGCTGCCTGCTGATTTGAATCTGGAAGAGGGCCACGACAAGCTCAGCACCATACCCGTGAAACTCACATCCCCCAAGTCCTGGCAGGTAATCTCTCAGCTCCTCAAGATGAAGGAGGCTTCCATCCGGCAGCTTTCAATTAAATCCGGGGTCTCCTATGGCTGGACCCATGCAACCGCAAAGGCTCTTATTTCAAAGGGGATCGCCTCAGACGCCGGAGGCCGTTTAAGAGTCGTTGATATCAGCAAGCTCATCAACGGCATCGCATGGGAACGTCCCTTCGAGAGGCTCTTCGCCCAGGAGATTCATATAGCTGCCAATAACGCCATTGAGCTTGCCAAAGAAATTTGCCTCGTTTGTGATGAGCAGCAAATTGCCTGTGCTTTTACCAGTTTCACAGCAGGAGAAATTTACACAGGCTACAGCGCAAGGCATGATTCAGTATACTTGTATCTTGAGAAGAAAAACATCTCCGAGCTTGAGGGAATGTTCGACGCGGGGACCCAGGGAGAAATCGCGGTACGAATCTATACTCCGGACCGTGATGTGTTCAAGGATCGCAGGACATTCTCTGTAGAGGGTGTTTGGCTTGCATCACCGGCAATAGTCCTGCTTGATTGTGCAGGCCAGGGGTATGCCGGCCGAGACCTCACGCAAAAAATGGTGGAGATCTATGACCAATTATAGCGTCCCGAAAACGATCATAAATGCGTCCCGTGAGCAGCTTATCGATATATTTAGCTGGGCGCAAGAGATAAATCAAAGAGCTTTTCTTGGATTTCAGTCCATTAATGAAAAAATAGTTGAGATGTCTTCTATGCCTATAACCAAGAAGTTTAATTAGTTACAATGCAATAATCGTGATACTACTTAGTTATCCTGGTACTAAGCTTGGCTTTCGCATCGAAGTTTGAGCCAAAACTAAGTGCATTGAACTAAGGAGGAAAAATGAAGCATTATGGACGGGCATTTCTCGCCATCGTAGTAGTTTTGATGGGCACTTATCCATCAATTTCGTTGGTGATGGGCACTGATTTGACTACAGAGGACTATAAGGAATATATTTTAAACTTCATTGGCGCAGCCTCGTACCAGCTACCAGAACCAGCGTCTACGCTATCATCACTTATGTTTGCCGCCCCTGAAGGAACAAAGGGCTTGTTAAAGGCCTGGACGTACCAAAAATGGCTATCAGCGGAACGCAACTATCAAACTGCTGCGGATAGTGACAGCACATCCCAGATGAATTATTACAGTGATCAATCGAATCGTTGGCAAGCTGTGCTTACTTGCCTAGCTGGGGACTGCAGCAGCATGCAAAAATTGGAAAAAGAAGGGACAGGAGGTTATCCGCAGACTATTCGCGAATGCGAGAACGGTGGCTCTGAGATATGTGGCACGTGGACTCGCCAAGGCAATCAGTATGTAGCCAATTGGAATAATGGTGCTACAGCAACCGTTAACATAGTGAGTTGGGATGATTTATGGGTGGTCCTTAAACGTTACGACTCAGGGGGCTCATCAGCTGGATTAACGGCGCGATACTTTGGCCAACTCAACGGAAATAAAATAGAGGGTGGCACGGTTACGTGGACCTGGAACGGAAATAAGTGGAGTGGGACTTGGACCGCAAACTGGTGATTTACCAAACCGAGCGGAGAAAGCCGATTGCATAGGAAGAGGCTATCGATACGCGATAAGGACGCAATCGATATGTATCGCAAGATGAATCAAACGGAAGCCCGGCAAGAAAAGGGCAACAGAGAAACGATGCGAATAGCTATCGGATTAGAGAAACCAACGAATGTATGGGAGAGCCTTCAAGATGTTAACCTGCACGATTTGAGGCCTCTCGGAGGCTCCTATATATTGATGGCATTTTTAAATATTTAAATTTAATTAAATCTACTCAGCCTGATTATTGACGAAGGATATGATCCATAAAATAACCCTTCGCAACGCGAAATGCCAGAATAGGTTTTGAAGATCCATGACGCCGCCGCTATCCGAACGGGCCTGCCTGCCGTCTGCGACCGCAAGCGCTTCGTTTAGCCGGGGTGCTGCGGCCTGCCGACCTTTGAAGGCCAAATCGTAGACTTGTCCACATCAGATCGCGAAGAGCCAGTATTCATTGTCTATCTCGCCCGGAGAAAACGGATGCGACAAAGAAAACCAGCCCGCCAATTACCAGCAGCCCAATAAAGAGCGATGCATAAGGATATTTATTTTTTGAAGCTGATGCAGAGGCGGTCTGGTTGGTCGTTGACGATAAATTTTCCGCCATCGCAGTCTCATTCTTTTCTTCCGGCAGGGATATATTTTCAGGAACGGCGGATGCGCCTACTACAATCGTATTGAGTGGGACCTGCACCTCCCTGTAATCCCCAGGCTTTGCGTACTCGTATCTTATGTTTTCGTCCACCCGCTCCTTGCTGATATATTGAACACCGTCCCTGGTATACGCCGTCTTGGTCTCCTGGCCAAAGCCAGGCGTTGCAAGCGATGTTAAAAGAATGAACAGGACGATAACTGCTCCAATTCTATAATATTTGCCCATGGTAGACCACCCTCATCTCCCCATCTCCATTATTTCCATTCAGGGATATAATTCCTGCGCAGGTGATGATGTTACTGAGAATTATAATATATACAAAAAAGACATTTGATGTGAAAAAGAGCTGATCTGGCCCAATTTTCGGGCCCTCTTCTCAATTCTTCAAATGTACTGCTGCACCAGCCCCTCGGGCTCGCTTACATGGTTTCTCTCTTTGTGCAGTATCTTTACCGCTGCGCCCTCAAAGTCGCTCTGGTATACTATAGTCCTCTCCTCGCGAATGGCATACATGCCAGCCTCGGTGGACAGCGACTTTAGATCCGCACCGCTCGAGCCTTCTGCCATATCTGAGATCAACTTGAGGTTCACATCTTCATCCAGGCTCATGCCTGAGGTATGGATCTTCAAAATGGCCTCACGTGCCTCTCGACTGGGCATGGGAATCTCGATGATCCTGTCGAACCGGCCCGGCCGCAGCAAGGCCGGATCGAGCATGTCCAGGCGGTTGGTGGCGGCAATGAGCTTGACCTCGCCTCGCGCATCAAAGCCGTCCATCTCCGCCAGGATCTGCATGAGAGTCCTTTGCACCTCGCGGTCTCCACTGGTGGCACCATCCATGCGCCGCGCCCCGATGGCATCCAGTTCATCTATGAAGATGATGGCAGGCGACTTGCTCTTGGCCAACTCGAAGAGCTCACGCACCAGGCGCGCACCCTCTCCGATGTACTTTTGCACGAACTCCGATCCCACCACGCGAAGGAACGTAGCATCGGTGCTCTGGGCAACCGCCTTGGCCAAAATGGTCTTGCCGGTTCCCGGAGGCCCGTGCAGCAAGACCCCCTTGGGCGGCTCAATACCTACGGCCGTGAAGAGGTCCGGACGCTTGAGGGGCAGCTCCACAATCTCCCTGATCTCCGAGATCTGAGTCTCCAGGCCACCAATCTGTGAGAAGTGTACATCGGGAGCCTCCTCAATCTCCATGCCGAAGACTGCCGGGTCGCGCGGTGAGGGCAGCACGCACATCACAGCAAAAGACTGCTGATTCAAGCCGACCTGTGCACCTGGCTTGATCTCCTCTTCGATGAACTGGGAGAGATTCACCACGAACCTGGGACCGGTGCTGCTCTTGACGATGACCCTGTTCTCGTCCAGGACATCTACAATCGTGCCCACAATCATAGGACCGACGCGCAGGCGCTCCAGCTCGCTTCTCAGCTTGCGTGCTTCCCGCTCGAACTTGAGCTTCTGGTTCTCAATGAGCCGCTTCTCTCCTTCCACGCGGTCCTTCTGCTCTCGCAGCGCCAGGTTGCGCTCTTCAAGCTGGCGCATGCGGTCCAGGATGTAGCGCGAAAAGTCCGCGCCGGCCTGTGACTCATTCATGCCTTCTCCACTATCCATAATTACAAAGATTATTAAACTCCGACCCCTATAAAGGTTTCCGAAATGACCGAGAAGCAATGCGAGATTTGCGGCGCTGAGATCTCAGGAGTACCCCAGAAGATCGTGGTCGACCGCTCGACGATGGAGGTATGCAAGAGCTGTGCGCGCTTCGGAAAACCGGAAGACAAATGGTCTTTGGTTCCCAAGAAGATGGTTCCTGTAGCTAGGGCCTTCACGGCAAGTAAGCCCAAACCACGCGACCATTTCAAGGACTTGGCGGAGCTGGTCCCGGATTTCGGGCGCAAGATCAGGGAGGCACGGGAGGGCCTGGGCCTCTCTCCGGAGGAGCTTGGAGGACGGATCAAAGAAAAAGTGACTTTATTAAAGAAGATCGAGCGAGAGGAGATATCTCCAGAGGATGGAATTAGAAAAAAGCTCGAAAAGGAGCTGAAGATCAAACTGTCCGACCAGACGAGCGAGACTCGTGTCAAGTCCGGAAGCTCTGGCCGTGGATTGACTTTGGGAGATATTGCCAGCATCAAACGGAAAACTGAGAAATGATCGCCAGTGCAGCTCGCTATGTCATTGGTGGGGGTGTGATAGTATACCCTACCGAGACCGTTTACGGCCTGGGCGCCAATGCTCTGGATGAGCAAGCTGTGATGAGGGTTTTTCAGATCAAAAAAAGGCCCCTCTCCAATCCCATCTTTTTGGCCGTCTCCAACTTTGATATGCTCATGAATGTTGCGGAGGTGAGCCAAGATGACCTGGATCTTCTCGATCGGCTCTTGCCTGGACCGGTCTCCATCCTTGTCAGGAAAAAGCCCGTAGTTCCCGACATACTCACCGCCGGCTCGCCATTAGTTGGCATCAGGTACCCGGATCACGAAACGGCTTTAAGGATCATCGATCTGGCCGGACCGATCACCTCCACCAGCGCCAACCGCACAGGCGCCCTGCCGCCCACAAGCTCCGCCTCCGTCTCCCCGGAAATCCGGGATCGTGTAGATGCCGTAGTGGACGGAGGAAAATGCAGATACTCGGAGCCCTCGACCCTGCTGGATCTGCAGAAACGAGAGATCATTCGGCCCGGCGCCGGCCTGGATAAGGTAATGAAGGCGATATCGTGAAGGCCAGAATCCGAGACTTCTTTGAGACAAAAGAAGGATGGATCTTCGCAGTCGCAGACTACAGCCATCCGGATGGTCTTCGCTCAATGCTACGCTATGTTCCCGATGCTGCAGGAGAGCGCGAGGCCGATGGCAAGCGCTATCGCAAGATGGACTTCGACCCGGCATTCGAATTTCTCAGAAGAGAGCGACCGGACTGGGCCCGCGACCTGCACGTGGTTCCTGAGAACGAAGTGCTCAGGATTTATCGGCCGTCCGAAGGCCTTTTGGCCGTGGCGGAACGGGACTCGAGAGTTGGAAAGATTGCAGGCCTGCTGGCAGAAGCAGGAGTGCCGTGGGGGCAGATGGGCATCACCGGATCTATGCTGGTAGGTCTGCACAGTCCCAGCTCAGATATCGATTTCGTAGTTTATGGACCCATCTGGTGGAAAGCCAGGGATATCGTGGCTCGGTCCAAGGCAAAAGGAAAAATCGGGGACCTGGACGAGCCTACCTGGAGGAAGATCTACTCCAAACGAAAGCCGGAGATCAGCTTCGATGACTTCATGCGACATGAGACGCGCAAAGGAAATCGAGGCATGATAGAAGGAACCTACTTTGACCTTCTCTTCACTCGCGAGTGGAACCAGATACATCCGCAACCTTCCGGCAAACCGGCAGGAGAGCGGCTCATTGAGGCCCGAGTAACTAACGCCGATTTCGCCTTCGACAGTCCAGCCATCTACAGCCTAGATCACCCGGAGGTAAAGGAGATATTCTGCTATTCGCATACCTATGCAGGCCAGGCGCTGCCCGGAGAGACAATAGAGGCAAAAGGGGTGCTGGAAGAGACACCACAGGGCCTGAGGCTGGTGGTGGGAACTACCCGCGAGGCTCGCGGTGAATGGATCAGATCGCTAACATTGCTGGAAAGCTAAAATATATTAAAAAGAGGTCTTTTAAATGTTGCAAGTTCGTCCCTTTGATATTGAGATAGGTCAGCATAAAGTCATGCTCAACGTAGTGGATGCCAGAGAAAGGGGCCTTAATGCCGGTGACAGGGTCAGGGTCCGAACAAAGGGTGCCGCAACTACAGCCTTGCTCGACGTCACTATGGAGATGGTTAAGACAGGGGAGATCGGCATCTTCACCGAGGCTCTAAAAGACCTGAAGAATCCCACCAGCGTGGATGTTCTGCCTGCACCCAAGCCCGCCTCTCTCAGCTATATAAAGAACATCATGGATAAGAAAAAGCTCTCCGAGGACCAGATCCGCACCATCGTGCAGGATATTGTGGACAATAACCTCAGTGAGATTGAGATTTCTGCGTACGTTACTGCTTCTTACATCCACAACATGGACAATCAGGAAGTTGAGTGGCTCACTCGAGCCATGATCGATACAGGTGATCGAATTCACTTCGACACCCATCCAGTCATGGACAAGCACAGCATTGGAGGCGTTCCCGGTAACAAAGTCTCTTTGCTGGTGGTGCCGATAGTCGCAGCCGCCGGCCTTCTCATTCCCAAGACCAGTTCTCGCGCCATTACTGGCGCAGGCGGCACAGCTGACCTTATGGAAATTTTAGCACCTGTAGAGTTTAGTGCCGACGAGATCAAGGAACTGACTGAAAAGGTAGGCGGGGTCATCGTCTGGGGCGGAGCTACCAACATTGCTCCTGCCGACGACAAGCTGATCAGAGCTGAATACGCTCTTTCCGTCGATCCCTACAGCCAGATGCTCGCCTCCATCATGGCCAAGAAAGGTGCTGTAGGCGCAGATGCTGTTGTGGTTGATATGCCAGTAGGTCCAGGCACCAAGCTGGCCACTTCTGAGGCAGGCCGCACGTTAGCCAAAGACCTCATCGACCTGGGAGGGCGCCTGGGCATTCGGGTGGAGTGCGCCATGACCTTCGGCGGATCGCCTATAGGCCGAACCATCGGTCCGGCTGTGGAGGTACGCGAGGCGCTCACTGTCCTGGAGAATAAAGGCGGACCAAACAGCCTGAAGGAAAAGAGCCTATCATTGGCCGGCATTTTGCTGGAGATGGGAGGTGTCGCAAGTCGCGGAGACGGCTACAAGGCGGCCGAGGATATTCTCACCAGCGGAAAAGCCCATAAAAAGCTCATGGAGATCATCGAAATCCAAGGCGGCAATCCACAGGTGAAGAGCGAAGAGATCGCTATCGGCGAGAACTGTGAGGATATTCTTGCTCCGGCAGGAGGCTACATCGTGGCCTTCTACAATAAGCGGCTGGTGGAGCTGGCTCGCCTGGCAGGGGCACCGGCGGACAAGAAGGCAGGCGTTATAATCCACAGGAAGATGGGCGAGATGGTGAAGAAGGGAGAGCCTTTGATCACTATCTGCTCCTCTTCGAATTGGCAACTGGATTGCGCCGTAAAGGAAGCCAACCGGCTGATGCCAATCGTAGTCGAGGGTATGCTGCTGGAGAGATACCCCAGAATCACTGAGCTCTAGAGGCGCGGGAAATGTTGGTCGCAATTACTTATCACGAGGATTTCGGAAAACGGGGATTTAGCGTACTGAAAGAGCGAATCCGGCCATCATTCGAGAAGCTGATGGAGTCGGGGCTGGTAGATGGAACCGATGTGCAGGTCTTCAAGGCAAGGCCTGCCCCCCGTGAGCTGGTGGCGCAGGCTCACACCGCATCTCACATGGCCAATATGGAGAATGATCCATACAAAGAGGTAGCAATGCTCTCCGCAGGCAGCGTGATGATGGCGGCAGAAATGGTGGCCAACGGCCAGGCCAGTAGGGCCTTCGCATATACAGGGACGGCCGGACACCATGCCTCGCGGGGCAGTTGCTGGGGTTTTTGCTACTTCAACGACGTGGCTATCACCATACTGCGTTTGCGGCAGATGGGATTGCAGCGCTTTCTTATCGTGGATGTAGATCCTCATTTTGGCGACGGCACGCGCGACTTCTTCAAAGACGATGCCGATGTATTTCATATTAACATGCACAGCAGCACCGGCGAGGAGCATGATCCAATAAAAAACAACTACGACATAGGCCTCACCTTTGGGTGCAACAATGAGCGTTTCCTTTCCGCACTCAAGAATGCTCTGGAATTGGCCAGGGATTTCGACTTTCAGATGGCTTTTGTCATCTTCGGCCACGACTCCCACCAGGACGATTACGGGGGTTTCAATCTCACCTTCGAAGCCTACCCCAGGATGACGCAATTGATATTGGAGGCGGTGGGCGATAAGGGGCTGGTCTTTGTGCTGAGCGGCGGCTCGTGTGTGCATGTCGCACAGCGGGTTATCCCTGATGTTATTCGGGTCTTAGCGGGAAGGTGGCCGTCTTGAGGATGGCCTCCAACTGCTATCCCTGTATCCTGGACCGGGCTAAATTCGAGTGCGATCTGGTCTTTTCCAAAGAAGAGGACAAAAAGGCGGCAATGGAGGAGCTGCTGGACTACATGGCAGGCCACAAAGGCGGAGTGCCGGCGCTGGTAGGGACAGAGCGAGAGAACATCATCAAAAGGCGCAGCGGAAATTCCGATCCGTACGAGATACTGAAAGAGGAGAGCAATCGTGTGGCTGCGGATCTTTTGCCTCTGGCGGAAGAATTCTACGAAAAAGCCGATGACAAGATTGAAGCCTTAGTTCGCATTGCCGCAGCTGCCAATTCCATGGAGTTTGGCGTCAAGGGCCACGATTTCGATAACAAGACCTTTGCCGGGGTTTTTTTAAATACACTTTGTGAAAATCTGCATGGCGATATTGGCGAAGTTAAGAGACGCCTATGCAGCTTCAGCAATATCTTTTATCTCACCGATAATTGCGGTGAAGTCGTATTCGATCTCTTCGTAATTGGAAAGCTTGTTAAATTGGGCAAGCGCGTGGTAGTGGGATCAAAGTCTGAGCCGGTTCTCAATGATGTTACCAGGGGAGAGCTTCTGGCCATGACCGATATGAAGGTCGAGGTCATTGCTACCGGAAATGTAGTGGGAACGGCCCTGGAGCGCCTGGAGTCCGAGGCCCGCGCCCTATTATTTGATCCCTGCTGGCTGATATTATCCAAAGGCATGGGCAACTTCGAGACCATCACTGAGTTCGACGAGAGGCTGACGGGCCGGCTTATCTACATTATGAGAGCCAAATGCGAGCCTGTGGCCACGGTGATTGGCGTGCCCAGGGGAACTTTGGTGGCGAAATCGATATAGCGCATTGATTTATTCAGCAAATAATATTTAAAACTCGATGGATGGTGAAGCGATTTTCATCATCCCGGAGCGATATTTACCTATAGTTCATATCCACTTCTTCCGCCACCACCTCTTCCAGCTCCTCAATGGCCGGCTCCATGAGAGTTATGTCGATGTCAAGGTGGAGAAGATCATTCAATGCACCCAGCACGTTGGTTGCCGCCTGGATGTCCACGGGGTCGGCTCCAGAGCTGGTTGCCAGCAAACAGAAGCCGCGCAGGTCATACAGAGGCGCAAGCCCTGCCAGAAGGCCGTTTAATCCGCCGATAGCACCGCTTCGCAGCAATGGGATTTTGCACTCGCCCAGAGCCGCAGCCGAATCAAGATCTGTGGCAGTGCCCTGTACCGTCTCATTCGTTTCTCCCACATATGCCGCGAGGGTGATCACATCCGTGACTCCCTGTTCTTTAATGGCCTGCAGGATATTTCCCGCCAGCTCATACATGCCTACTACATCCAGGGGCTGAGCATCACCGGAGAGAATGAGCAGGTTCTTTTTTTCCTTGGGACTCATCAACTGCGCATGCATCAGCTCTGCCAACCCATCTGAGACCATAACCTGGGGCGGAAAGCTGTGCGAAAAAAAGGGCTTTATGGTACTGCATTCCAGAGCAGTAGCCAGGTAATCGGCAGCTACTTTGCCAACGCTTCCAATTCCTGGAAGACCGCAAATGCAGACGAAACGAGACTCAAACATCAAAATGAGGTTGGCGTGCAGCTATAACATACTTTCGCCAACCAATTTTCCGATACTTTTATGTTCCTATTTGCCGGCAGCCTCGATCAACCAGTTGATCTTAACGGTCTCATTGGTCTCCTGGATGGTGCGATCCGCAGGCATAATCTGGCCGTTGACAAAGATGAATGAATTGCCGGTTCCATCGCTAGTCTCCATGCCGATGGGTGCGGCCCCGCGATCGTAGAAGACTACATAAAAGTCACCAGTTACCGGCACTGCTGGTATCTCGATCTCACCAAATAGCGGTCCGGTCTCCGACAGGAAGTAATTGTTCTGAGCATCAGCAAATTTATAGAGAAGGTTGAGGTCTTTGTCTCTTATCTCAAGCATGATATTTCGGTCTGCCGGGAATGTTTGTAAGGACTCATTAAATCCGCTCCAACCCAACACCCGCACCTTTTGCAGCTTCCAGCCGGCTTTGGGAGAAGTGAACTTTACCGCCTCACCAATATCTAAAGAGCTAAATTCAACCAATGAAGAGAATAATGTAACGTTCATCTCAGAATAATTCTTTTCGCTATCTTCCCGTAGTGTAGTTAATTTTGATGTTGCGGTCTCCGCCGCAATAACGTTTATGCATAGTGCTGCGCAACATAGACACGCGAGCAATAATATGGTATTCTTCATGTGTTCACCCAAGATCTATCAAGCGATAATAATGGATATAAAGATTCTGATGAATGAGCAATATTGCAGAAATATCAAGAAACCACATGATGGGGGATACTATTAATTAATAATTTTATCCCATGGATTTGCGAAGGTATAGTCAAAAAACCATCATGATCCTCAGGCAGGGATCATGCCCAAAGAATGAAAAACCCGGCGGATTATAGGCAAGTCTGATATGGGCAGTGAAGGCTGTGCTTTTTTATGGGACTATGATCCCGTCAAAAA